>JAFGRT010000075.1 GCA_016935015.1 Acidobacteriota bacterium
GACCTCCAGCACCCAGGCCTCGCGGGGATCGGCGATGCAGAGGGCTTCGGACTCCGGCCCGCACGACGGCAGAAAGCCGTAGGTCTCCACCAGCGACGTGATCAGCTGCACCGCCTCGCGGGACGACCGGCAGCGTTGCAGGGCGAAGACCATGGCCTGCTCGATGGTCATGATCTGCTTGCCCGTCTCCCGGTCCACCTGCAGCGCCTTTTTCTGGCTCATGGTGCTCTCGGCGATGGCCAGCTGGTGCTCGTTGATGTGGGAGTATCCGGAATGGAAGTAGGCGAAGGTCTGCTCCACCTGGGGGATATAGCCGATGATCTCGCCGTACTCGCGCAGCGGCCGCTTGGCGTCCTGCAGGCCGTAGTAAACCGGCGCCTTGCTCCCCGGCGGGAAGGTCCGGGCCGGCACGACGTGCACCCGGCAGTTTTCACAGGCGCCCGTGTGGGAGGTGATCACCGACCCATCGACAGAGGCGCCGCGGCCCACCACGATGTCGGTGCAGGCCACGACCCATGAACCGCCAATCATCAGACATAGCAGGGCGATGGCCCCGCCGGCCGTCCGGTGCTTCATCATGTGGCTCCTTATGGAAAGAATTGCGGCGGAACCCCAGACTTCGGTGGGAGATCGGGCATGCCCGGCCTGAAATCCGGAGAAAGACTCATCGTGCGGTGAGTGCGTGCTCCTTGGCGATTCAGCCCCCTGACAGACCAGCCGCCCGGCCAACGGCCCGCTGCCGGGATCCGGCTGGTGACCGGGGCGTCGATCCGCGGCCTTCCGCCGGCGGACTTCGCGACCAAAGTGATTCTTGCTGAGTTGCTTACAGATCCGGTCCGCATTAGCGCTACCTTATGCAATGCCGTCGGCCCTTGTCAAGCGGTTTTTGGCCACCCGGCGGCATGGCGCCGGTACATCCGGAAAACTGCTGGAGTTCAGGTTAAAATTTGATATACTTGATGGTTCTCGGAACGATTCACCGGATACGGTACCGTCACCAACGATAATACGTGCAGGAAGGTCATCATGATCACCAAATTCGACGAACTGATTCAAGCTGTCAAGAGAAGCGAAACCAAGGTCATTGCCGTCGCTTACGCGCATGATCCCGATGTGTTGGGCGCTCTGGACCGCGCCCGCGAAGAGGACATCGCCCGCGGTATTCTGGTCGGCCCCGCCGAAAAGATCCGGCAAGCGGCCGAATCCGTCGGTGTGTCCGCCGACGGATTCGAAATCGTGGACATCGCCGACGAGAAGGCCGCCACCGCCCAGGCCGTGGAACTGGTGCGCGAAGGCCAGGCCGATGTCCTGATGAAGGGCCTCTGCTCCACGTCCACCCTCATGAGCGCCGTTCTGAACAAGGAGACGGGTCTGCGGGCCGGCGGCGTGATGAGCCACCTGGCCGCCTTCGAGATCCCCTCCTATCCCAAACTCATCATCCTCAGCGACGCCGCCATGAACATCGCCCCCGACATCAACGCCAAGATCAGCATGATCGAAAGCGCCGTCCACGCCGCCCGGCGGCTGGGCATCGAACGGCCCAAGGTGGCCATCATCGGCGCCGTGGAGAAGGTGAATCCGGAAAGCATGCCCTGCACCGTCGACGCGTCCATCCTGACCCAGATGAACCGCCGCGGTCAGATCAAAAACTGCATCATCGACGGACCGCTGGCCGTGGACAACGCCTTCTCCAGGAAGTCGTGCGAGGTCAAGGGCATCGACAGCCCGGTGGGCGGTGATGCCGATATCGCCATCACGCCAGATATCGAGGCGGGCAACATTTTTTACAAACTCATGGCGTACCTGGCGGGGGCCAAGACCGCCGGCATCATCGTCGGCGCCAAGAAACCCATCGTGCTGACGTCCCGGTCCGATTCCGAGGAAATCAAGTTCCTGTCCATCGTCTTCGCCATGCAGGTCAGCTGACGGGTGCACCGTAAAGGAGGTAATGCAATGTCCACCAGCAGTCAGGGTATTACGACCATCACCCCCGCCCGGCGGACGGAGTACGTGGCTTATGCCATCCGTGACATCGCCGTCGAAGCGGAGAAACTGCGCAAGGAGGGGATCCGGGTCCTGCCCCTCAACATCGGCGATCCGCTCAAATACGATTTCAAGACCCCCCGGCACATGATCGAGGCTGTGTATCGCTCCATGATGGAGCAGAACAACGGCTATGCGCCTTCCATCGCCATGGACGACGCCGAGGCGGCCCTGCACCGGGAGGCGAAACGGAAACGGATCCCCAACCTGCGCTCCCTGTTCGTCTCCATCGGCGCCAGCGAAGGGATCGAACTTTGCCTGACAGCCCTGGTCAATCCGGGGGAAAACGTCCTGATGCCCTACCCCGGGTATCCGCTCTACACCGCCGTCATGCAGAAACTGGAGGCGGAGATCCGCCCTTACTACCTGGACGAGGAAAACGGTTGGCAGCCGGACGTGGCCGACATGGAGGCCAGGATCGACGCCCACACCCGGGCCATCTGCCTGATCAATCCCAACAATCCCACCGGCGCCCTGTACCGCAAGGAGGTCCTGCTGGACGTCATCGCCCTGGCCCGACGACACCGGCTGGTCTTGTTCTCCGACGAGATTTATGACCGCCTGGTCTTCGACGGGCTGGAACACGTCAGCACCGCCTCCCTGGCCGACGACGTGGCCTTCGTCACCTTCGGCGGATTGTCCAAGAACTACCTGGTCCCGGGCTGGCGCATGGGCTGGACCTTCATCAGCGGCCCCGCGGAACTGGTGGCCGATTTCGACGAGGCCGTCCACAAGTTCGTGCGGGCGCGGTTGTGTGCCAGCGCCCCCATGCAGGCGGCCATCGTCCCGGCGCTGGAAGGCCCCCAGGATCACCTGCCCGACGTCGTGGCGCGCCTCACCCAGCGCCGCGACTACACCATCGAGCGCCTCAACGCCATCCCGGGCCTCTCCTGCGTGAAACCCGAGGGCGCTTTCTATGCGTTCCCCAAAATGGACGTGCCCATTCCGGACAAGGAATTCGTGGTTCGTCTGCTCCGCGAACAACACGTACTGGTAGTCCACGGCAGCGGCTTCGGACAGAAACCGGGCACCCAGCATTTCCGGGTGGTAACCCTGCCCGACATGGCCACCCTCGAGTCGGCCTACGACAAGCTGGAAGTGTTCATGCGACAGTTCCGCTAGGCGGCGATCGCGGCGTCCGCTCGCCGCAACATAGGTCATCGCCCAACTCCGCATCCGAGCTTTCCAGATCCCGGAATCGGCATCGCCGGCTCTGGGATTTTTTCTTTTCAGCGCCTGACGGTGCGCGCAAACCGCCGTTGCATTTCCTGACGATCCTCATTACAATGATCACCACGCTTGCCGCTTTTCTCCAACTTCCTGCAGCGCGGCCCTAACCGCCGCCCTCCGGAGGAAACATGACCAATCAGGACATCATGCAATCGCTGAAAGACAAGGATACCCGGTGGGTCCGCATCATCTGGTGTGACAACGCCAACATCATTCGCGGAAAGGCTTTCCACATCCACACACTCGCGGATCACTTGACCGACGGCATCGGCATCTCCGTCGCCCAGCAGGCCGTACCGGTCATGGCCGATGCGGTGGTCCCCGAAACTGGGATCAGTGCCGTGGGCGAAATCTGGCTGCGGCCGGACTGGGGTACCCTGCGCTTCCCGCCCTACGCCCCGGGTCACGCCTGTGTCATCGGCGACATGTACGACGGCGCGCAGCCCTGGAAGCTGTGCCCGCGGCATTTCCTGCGCCGGATGATCCGGCGGGCCGCAGAATTCGATTTGGAAATCCATCTGGCTTTCGAAAACGAATTTTATCTGCTGCGGGAAGGTGCCCTGGGTCCTGAATCCGTCGACAGGACCGTCTTCGCGGAAATCGCGTCCTTTGACATCAACCGGGAGGTCATCGATGACATCACGGATGCGCTTTTGCGTCAAGATATCCAGCCGGAGCGGTACTACCCCGAATCTGGACCGGGCCAGCAGGAAATCACTACAACCTATCAACCGGCCGCCTTGGCCGCTGACCGGCAGTTGACCTACCGCATGACGGTCCGTGGTGTGGCGGCCCGTCACGGACTGAAAGCTTCTTTTCTGCCCAAGATTTTCCCTGACACCGCCGGCAACGGCTGTCACCTGCATCTCAGTCTGTGGCGGAACGGGCTGAACATTCTGCCCGATGAAGCAACGCCGGGCGAATTATCGGCCACCGGCCGCGCATTCATCGCCGGGCTGCTGGCTCATTTGCCGGCCTTGATGGCCATCACCACGCCGAGTCCCAACTCCTACCGCCGCATCCGCCCCCACATGTGGAGCGGCGCATTCCGGGCCTGGGGCTGGGACAACCGCGAGGCCGCCATCCGGGTACCCACCAATCCGAAACCACCCAGCCCGACCCACCTGGAATTCAAGACCAGCGACGCATCGGCCAACCCTTATCTGGCCGTGGGCGCCGTCATCGCCGCCGGTCTGGACGGCATCCGCCAGGGTCTCGATCCGGGTCGTCCCGTCATGGTGGATCCGGCCGATCTGTCCAACCAGGAACAGCGGACGCTCGGCGTGGATCTGCTGCCCACCAACCTGGCGGAGGCGGTGCAACGGCTGAGCGGCGACCCGGTGCTGCGCGAGGCCCTGGGGCCGGAGCTGGCCGACGTCTTTATGGCCATCCGCCGGGCGGAGTGGGAAGTGATGAAGGACGTCGACATCGAGCAGGAGGTCAAACTGCTGCTGGAGCGCTACTGATGGATCTCTCCACCCTCCCCGTCGTGGACCAGCACGCCCACAGCCTGCTGACCGCCGAGGCCGCCGCCCGGTTGCCGTTAGCGGCCGCGCTGACGGAAGCAACCGATCCCCGCCAGGTTGAACACACGCGCCACAGCCTGACCTACCGGCGGAGTGTCTCCCTGCTGGCCGGGTTGCTTTCCTGCGAGGACCGTGAAGACACAGTCCTCCGATGCCGCCGCTCGCTGGACTGGACGGAATTGACCCGCCGTTGCCTGACGGATGCCAACCTGCAGCTCATTCTCATGGACGACGGATTCCCGGCGGACGAAAGTCTGCCGCTGGAATGGCACCGGCAGTTCGTTCCGGTCCGCCGGATTCTGCGCCTGGAGCGGCTGGCCGAAGACATCCTGGCCGCCAGTCGCACATTCTCCGACTTTCACACACGACTGACCGCCGCCCTGGACAATCCGCCGCCCGATGTATGCGCCTTCAAAAGCATCGCCGCCTATCGAGGCGGCCTCGATTTCCAGACGGCATCCGCCGCCGGCACGGCGGCCTGTTTCGAAGGGATCCGAAGCGACGTGACGGCCGGACGGAGGGTCCGGTTGGTGCACCAGCCGCTGATCCATTTCGCCATCGAGTTGGCCCTGTCGGCCGCTCTGCGGCATGGATTCCCCCTCCAATTTCACACCGGTCTCGGCGACACGGATCTTGACCTGCGCCTGGCCAATCCGCTGCATTTGCGTCCGCTGCTGGAGGACCGTCGCTGGGCGGATGTCCCCATTGTGATCCTCCACGCCGGCTGGCCCTTCTGCCGCGAGGCCGCCTATCTGGCGGCGGTATACCCGCAGGTGTACGTGGATTTCGGCCTGGTCGTGCCCCTCCTCAGCCGGGCGGGCATGCGCTCGGCGTTGCGCCGGCTGCTGGAACTGGCCCCCGCCACCAAGATCCTGTTCTCGTCGGACGCGCATTCCGTCCCCGAGCTATACTGGCTGGGCGCTCGTCTCGGACGAGAAACGGTGGCGGCGGTACTGGAGGAGAGTGTTCACCAGAAGGAACTTCTCCCGTCGGCCGCCGAGGAACTGGCCGTCGCCATCCTGCGGGATAATGCCCATCGCCTTTACAGACTATAATTCATTTTTTTCAGATAGATCAAGAGGATCCGGCCATCTTGTCGATCAGAGCTTGGGCCAACTTGTTCACGGCGATATTGATGGCCCCCAGGTAGACATCCTTGGCGGCCGCCACCAACAGAAAATGGTCGCGGCCCAGGCGGGAAACGATGAGGGTACGGTCGTTTTCATCGAGAATGATGCGGTTCAGGTCAGGTGCAGGATAGCGGCGTAAGAAGGAATAGATCAGGTTGGCGATCCGGCGGCAATTGTCCTGCTCCTCCTGAACGGATTTTACCTCGGCCAGCAGGCGGCCGTCGTCGCTGAACAGGCAGGCCGAGATCAGAAAGGCGCTGGTTACCATAAAGTTGCGGATCAGGCCGGCCAAATCCGGCACCGGCTGATCCGCCGCCATGGCCGGGGACACCGCGACGCCCTCCGCCAGTTCCAGCTCCGGCAGGTCGTCTTCGTCACCACACTGAAACGCCATCTTGATGGCCAGCGGCAGCTCCGTTTCCGCCAGATCACCGCCCAGCATTTCCTGGAGGATTTCGTCCAGCCTGGGATCCAGGTGAACGCCGAAGCCTTGGTCGAGGACAGCGTCATCTTCCGGCGTCCGTTCTGAACCGGAGTCGACGGACGGTTCCATTTGGACGATATATCCCTCCTCCGCCAGACGGACCATGGACTGCGCCACCCATAGCGACGGTATACCGGCCCGCCGCACCAATTGTTCCATTGTCCGTTTACCCGAAATTCTCTCGTAGACATACAAATCCTTCGGTTTCAAACCGCTTTCCATCGGAGCACGGAAAATCACCGGTTTTTCCGCCACCGGCGCAAAGAGGGCGTTGGCGGGGGGCATCTGCTCCATGAGCGACCGCCACTCCGCCTGGTATCGACGACCGGCTTCCAGAAAATCCGAAACCGGCAGGGGATCCAGCACGGCATTCTTGAGTTCGGGCAAGGGCTCAGGATGAAAGGCATAGCGGGTATCTTCCCACTGCAGCAGGGTAAAACTGATATGGCCCGCCAGGTGACGCATGGTCTCGCGCAGTTCACTCTCCTCACAGGCCTGGGTGGCCAGGAGGGACTTCCAGATCCGTTCGCCCGATTTGGCACCGGCTTCCCGGGCGCGGAGCAGATCTTCGGCAGTGATCATGTCCTGCAGCAGCAGCATGTTGCCCAGCAGCGTATCGATCCGTGCCGGGAAGCACTCCAGCCCGACGATCCAGCCTTCCCGCAGCAGCAGGATGATGATTTCCTCCTGCTTGATGAGGGTAAGGCCGCCGTTCCGGCCTTCGCTCTCCAGGCTCGTCAGGACGCCCGAAAGCCTGGCGTTGTCCGCTTTACCCTTCTGGACAGTCATAACATCCCTCCTCTCCCGTGATCTCAGGTCTCGCGTGGCGAATTCACCCTTTGTGCGACCGGGCGTGGCAAGTTCCCTCACGTCATCATAATCGGCTTTGAGACGCCCGGCAACCGCTTTTCAGCCGGGCAGCACCCGCCATTACTCCGGCGGTCCGTCCGGTTGTGCGCTCTGGCGTGGTCCCACATGCAATATTCTGAGACCGCCCACCTCGACGGCGTCCAGCAGAGGCGCGGTGGTCAACAGTTCCCCGACGATCTGATCCGGGGACAGCCGCCGAGACAATTCCCTGGGTCGACGCTTGTATACGCGTCTGCTGATGATGATCCAGAGGGGTTTATCCGCCGGCCATGGTATACGTTCCGCCAGGCCGTGACGGGGAGTCTCCGCGATGGATTTTTCCAGTTCGTCATAGGTCAGAATCGTGCCGGCAGTATAATAGTGCCGGAACGGCTCATGAAAACGGGCCAGCAGGAGAATCGGCGCCGATTCTCCACCGGCGGAGGAAAGATGGTGTGCCGCCGCCCGCCAGTCGGGTGCAGGATAAATCGTCAGGGAATGACCAAGGCCGAACACATGCGCGGCGATCCAGGCCGCCGATGCGGCCGTGGCGAATGCGGGCCACAGATGACGCCATGACAATATTCCGGCGGTGACCAGGGCAAGCTGGGCGATGGCGGACACCAGAAAATAGCGGTGGACAGAGAGGATATCTCCCACGCCCAGCATCATCAGACCGATCATCACCGGCCAGGGCAGCAGCCAGAACCATGCCAGCAAACGTCCGCCATCACCGAGTTCATGGATGCCACGCCAGGCCAGACCGGCGATGAGCAGGCCGACCGCCAGCGCCAGCGGCCAGACGACGGCGTTGCCCCAGTACGGATACGCCAGGGTTGACGGATAACAGAGCACCGTTTGCACACGGGCCGCCGGCAACCAAGCGACGGGGTCGATGGGCGACCGGTAGACCAGGAAAACCATCACCCACGGCAGGACCGTCGCGCCACCGAGACCCAGCCCGGCCAGTAGCCGCCAGGCCGGTCGCGGGCGAAAGAACAGATAGCCGGCCAGACCGCCGATATAGAGCGCCGACGAATAGTGCAGGTGAAAGGCGATGGCGGTCAGACCGGCCAGCACCAGGGTCGCCGTGCGATCGGGCCGATCCTCGCGGGTGAGCACCCACCAGGCGGTCAACAGCACCACCAGGGCGACCGGGGTGTACATGCGTGCCGTGCGCGAGAGCTGGAACAGGGAGGTATTGAGCAAAACCAACGCCGCCACCGTCAGGGACAGCCTTCGTCCGCAGTGACGCAGGAGCAGGCCGGCCGCCACTCCCGCCGTGGCCAGACCACCCAGCAAAGCCGGCAGGCGCAGGCTGATTTCCGATTCGCCGAAGATCCTGGCCCAGCCCCACAAGAAACTGAAATACAGGGGACCATGACCTGCCTTGAGGCGATTCGCCAGCATGTCGACGAAGGACCGGCCCACCGCGTCGAGGGTATAGATCTCGTCGATCCAGAAACCGGTGTCGTTCAGCGTGCAAAAATACAGGATCAGCGGCGGCAGGGTCAGTACCATCGCCAGAACCTGTTCGCTGCCTGTGCGTTCTCTCCTGTGTTCCATCATTTCCCAACCCATGGAGGAACAGAGCTATCTGTCGTGCAGCCGTCCCAGAATGGATGTGCGGAATCGTTCGAAGACGTCCGGCCTTTGGAATCATCCAGGTTTGGTCAACTGTTATACGGCTTGTGTTATACCACTGAAAATCAGGAAGAAGCAAGGCGGGGACACAGAAAAAACAGGCGGTGGGGAGATCCGTCCGGTTGCCCACCGGACGGATCTTTATCCAGGAATCGGCGGAAAACACTCCATTCACTGCGACTTATCGGGCGAGGGCCTGTTCCACCGCCACCGTAACCTTTTCATCCAGCGGACGGGTGCGGGTGTCGAAACGGGCGATCACAGTGCCGTCACGACCAATGAGAAACTTGTTGAAATTCCAAGTGATCTTGCCGGCGAACTGCGGATTGGTTTCCTCCCCGGTCAGGAAGGAATAGAGCGGTGAAGCCGCCTCACCCTTCACGGAAATCTTGGCGAACATGGGGAACGTCACGCCGTAGTTGACGGCGCAGAATTCCTTGATTTCCGCATTGCTGCCGGGCTCCTGCCCCATGAAGTCATTGGACGGGAACCCGAGAATCACGAAGCCTTGCGCCCTGTACGTCTCATACAGCTTCTGCAAACCATCGTACTGTGGTGTGAAGCCGCAACGACTGGCGGTGTTGACGATCATGACCACACTCCCCTTGTATTGCTTGAGATCCACTTGCTGGCCATCGATGTCCTCCACTCCATAATCAAGGGGCGACTGCGCCATCACCATCCCTCCCCAGAGCGAAACCAGCAGCAACATGGCCAGGACCGGTCCAACGATTCGGCGACGTCTTCCAAAAACGGCCGCTATCTGATACCTGCCGGTGTTTGCATTCATGGTTATACCTCCGCACATAGGATGCGGCGGCGGCGCCCGGGATTCGCCCGCGACAAGGCCCTTTTTCCACGGGCTATTTCCCCGTCCCCGGTGGCGTGCACAGGCACTCCCTGATCATGGAACTTCCGCTTATCGTCCATCATTCCGCCAGGGAAATCATTGCCCGGGAGAACGTTTCCCGTTACAATAGTAAACTGACCCCGGGCGTCACCCATCTCGGCTCGACACCCCAGAGACCCGTGCCGGGAGGAATCAGGACAGATGATCCGTCATATCCAAGAATTTCTCGGACTTTCCGCTTCTCTCAATTACCAGCTTTCCGGAACGCCCATCAACTGGCAAGGTGTGCTGGCACTGACGGTAGGCGAGGGCTATTCGCCTCCGGTGACCGCGACGCTGGAAGCGGCCCTGGATTATCTGAATCACGCGTACGGACAGACCAAACGCCGCCTGGGGCCTTTTGCCGTGCTGCATCCCATCCGAACCGCAGCCCTGCTGGCCCGCGCTCATCGGGCCGCCTCCCTGCCCCTGCCCGTAGCCGGGACGGACATGAGCACCGCCGCGGCGGAACTGC
Organism: Acidobacteriota bacterium; assembly: GCA_016935015.1. Taxonomy (GTDB): domain Bacteria; phylum Acidobacteriota; class JAAYUB01; order JAAYUB01; family JAAYUB01; genus JAFGRT01. Next base: position 10,271 of record JAFGRT010000075.1, read on the forward strand.
CCATCCGCCGGTTGTCGCCGCTGGAGATCCTGACGGTCTTTCTTCACGACAAGCAAGAGGATCTCGTGGCCGCCAAGTATATACCGGATGTCTGGCAATCCCTCGAAGCCGATTACCAGCGACTGCTGGAGCGACTGCCGGCGCAGGAACAGCCTCGCCTGGAATCGCATATCGACATCCTGACCCGGCACCCCGACGAGCTTTACTACAATTATCTCGGCCGCTTGTTGTCTCATGGCCGGGACATGCCGGAAGTGGTCCGCACCAAGCTGGCCGACCGTCTGGACAACACCCTGGATCTGCGCATGGATTTGCAGGGCATCTCCCCGCAGACCGACTGTTACGAGATGATATTTTCCATCCTGTTCACCCAATCCGACTCATCCCGATCCGACAACAGCCCCCATCCCAGCCAGGGCAAAATCAACGGCTCGCGCCGCCTGTTCCAATTGTTCAAGAATGCCGTTTTTCTTTCCCTGTTGCGCCGCGAGAAACTGGACACCCTCGACGACACGGTCCGGTTACTCGTCGACACTCTGGCCCGTTCGAGTATCGCCGAAGCCCAGCGCAACCTTGTCCACCTGTTTCAGTATCATCTCCAGGACAAACACCTGCAGCGGGAGGTCCTCCACGATGTCATGACTTACTGCCGGGCCGGGCATATCTCCCATGTCACTCCCGCCGGTGATCGCCATCGCCTCGATGGACTGTTCAAGTACCGCTTCGATCACGAGGACCGGGACACCCGCAACCGGCACCTGGACGATTTGTATCAGGACAAGGTCTTGATGGCCGAAGCCGCCCTGGCATTCATGGCCATCTTCGCCAGTTTCCGTAACGATCCCACTTTTCGCATTCAGGGCATCGATGCCCGCGGCATCCATTTCGATCCGGGTGATAAATAGAGGGAAGTACCGGGCTCCGCCCCGCGGGGCTGAATATATTGGCAAGGAATCATCATGAAGCGTCAGATACTCATCGGTCTGCTATTGACCGTCATGTCCCTCGGCCTGGGCGCGCACACCTACCGCATTCCACTCATTGTGGATACGGACATGGCCCTGGACGATATGCGCGCCATGCTGATGCTCCTCAACGCGGACTGGGTGGACATCCGTCTCATCGTCACTTCCGACGGCGGGAACCCGCCTACCCGCGGCGCGCAGCTGGTGGCCTACCTGGCCGACCGGCTGAACGTGGCGGGCATCACCGTGGTGGCCGGCAAAACCGGCACGGCCCCGCCGCCCCCGTGGCGCGACGCCGCCGTCAAGGCCATTCCCCTGCCGGCGAAGACAGCCTCCGTCGACGGCGAAACAGCCGCCGGCGCCATCAGGGAGACGCTTCGTTCCGGCGAGGACCAGGTGCTCTATCTTTGCCTCGGCCCCCTGACCAATCTGGCCGACGCGCTGGCGCTCGAACCCCGACTGGCGGATCGGATCTCCCGCGTAGTCTGGTATGGCACTTCACCCGGTGAAACTCCGACCGACTGGAACACCCGCCGTGACAGCGCCGCCGCCGCGGCGGTGTATGCCGCCGGCCTCCGACTATACTCCTTACGGCAACCGGAGAACGCCCAATTCCCGCCCATGAAAACACTGCTGGAAGACATCCGTCCCCTGCCCACGCCGGCGGCGGAATGGTTCGTCCGGCTGCATGAGAGCGCGGCGGTCCGACCACTATTGCAGACTGATCACTTCGGGATCTGGGACGAACTGGCCGTGATCTATTTGAGTCGTCCTGACTTGTTTACATTTACCCGTTCGGGCCGGCAGTTCCGTCTGACCGATCTCCGGGCGAGGGAAATCCCCGCCGTTTATGTGCAACTGCTGGGCCACGCCCGTGACGCCCACCTCGCGGAGAGACCCGTGGTCGTACTCGACGAATTTCCCATCCATCCCGAGCTGTTTCAGTCGGATGTCCGGCCGTATGTGGAGAACATTTTAGAACGGCACGGCGTGGAAGAATGGAAGGCCTGCGTCATGACCAACGAGTTACATCGGCACCTGGGCATTTATTCCATCATCGGCGCCAAAATGGGGGTCCGTGCCCGGGAAATCCTGGACGCCCCGGTGGATGATATTCTGGTGGAAAGTTTTGCCGGCAGCCGGCCGCCGCTGAGCTGCCTGAACGATGGATTGCAGGTCGCCACCGGCGCCAGCCTGGGCCGGGGAACCATCACCGTGCAGGAAGACTCCCCCCGGGTGGCAGCCATGTTCCGAAATCAGGACCGGCAGGTAACCCTGATCCTTGATCCGGAGATCATCCGGCGCATCCGTCAGGATATTCAGAACACCATCGAGCAATACGGCAACCTGACTCCAGCCTATTTCCGGCAAGTCCGGCGATTGTCCCTGGATTATTGGTTGGAGCTTGATCGGGAAAAAATTTTCAGCGAATCGGAGGTCACCGCCTCCGGTCGCTAGGCGACTCCGGGCGGATGCCGTCGCTTCACCGCGGCCGGCGGGGATTCAATATGAGTCGTTTTCACCCGACCGGCCCACGGGTGCCTGCCAATGGGGTGGCAGGGGTAGGCGTTCTTTCTCTTCCTCAACACGGCGACAGAATCTCTCCCAGCAAGTGGTGACTTCGTTCGCCAGCTCGTCGCCGGCGCGCCGGATCAACCCCTCATGTTGTTTCAACCAGCGCAACTGAGCATGGCGCAACTGCAGATCCAGCGGATCGGCAATCTGCTTGGGGTGGCCACACCCGAGTTGGACTCCGATATCATAGGCTACCTGCCGCAACTGCTCCGGCGTCTGAAAAGAACTCTCAATATTCACTTCTCGGTAATTTTCCACCCAGGAATGGACCCAGAAGGTGAGCCCCTGAAACCGGAAATAGCCGAGGTGATGGAACGGCTGATAGGCGATCCGGGCCTGTCCGACGAGGATACGGAAGGGATCGGCGTTTTGGAAGCGCGTCAGGCAGGAAATGCCGCCGATGTTCCGCACCTCCTTGACCTCCAGCACCACATCGTCCAGCGGATCATCGCTCTCGCCCCGGCAGCGGAGCAGATACTTGCGATCCATGGCGCTACCGATCCCCATCAGCAACCGGCCCGCCCGGACCAGCCGGAAATAGTCCTCCGGCAGGTCGGGATTCCCGACATGCATCACCTGGACATAGGGCTGCATGGCGGTGGCCAGGGCAGTTCCTTCTGCCTCGGGTAACGGCTGCATCAGAGAGTCCACCCAGCGGTAATATTTTTGAGGATTCCGTTCGAAAGCAGCCCGGATACGACCGGCCACGTCGGGTTCCGCGGCCCGGATCGCCGGATCTTCCAGGGCATGGCGATACCCTCGCAAGAACTCCGCATACATTTCCCCGGCTTCATGGTCCCAGCCTTTCGCCCGGCACGCCAGTTGCAGTGATACGCCGAAGCGCAGCAGATCGAGCAGAGCCGGACCGACGGAAGAATCGTCAAAATCCGTCAGCCCGCGGCCCAGATCCGTGACGGCATACTGTTCCAGATGGGCATCCCCGTGCAGGTTAAAGGACGGGGCCGTCTGCAGCTCCTCCCGAAAACGCCGGCAGATTTCCTGGCTGAAAATGATGTTGATAAAACGGAAATACCCGTGCGGACCGGCGATGATCCGCTGCAGCAGCGGCGGATTTTGGGAGAAATCCTGCGCCAGGGGATCCACATACAGAGATGGCGAGAGATCGGTCGCTGCCGGATCGGTGACCCGGGATTTCATGACGGGCGATAGGGCCGTGTCCGGCAGACCCGCGTACCAGCCGGCAGACGTAAATGGCAACAGAAAAAGAAGAATAATAATCCGGAACCCTTGTTTCATCACGTCGAAAATCGCTCTGTGGGTTGGGTGAATCCAGCCGATGGTAAAAAGCCGATTCTAATCGAGCCGCGCCCCTTGATCAAGCACTTTTCCTGTGAATTTCGGCGACAAAGGTCCGCCGCGTCGCGCCCTGTATCGGCTTCGTCGTCCGGTGGATGGTCTCATGAAATATTCCCCGCCGTCGGTAAACAGAGGGGGCAGGATGACAACCCATGCACACTTTCTGAACACTCGTTCGAACTTTTTTCATTTTGCCGTCATCCTTTACATTAACTGTTTCAGGTTACCATCATGAGCCAACGAAGATTTTTCAATAAATCTAAAGAAAATAAGGATTTTATTTTCGAGATGACCCAATTTCTGAGTCACCCCGATCGGCAACTGAAGCAGGCGGCGGTTGCCGCCCCACCAATCAGACGGCTCCGCGGTTTCGCGCCCTCTTCCACGGAGGGACTTGCCGATATCGTGGATTCCCATGTGATGATTAGCAGTTCGCCGGAGGCGTCACCCCGCCCCGACCAGAAACTCATCCGGATCGATGCGGATCTGTTGCGCTCCCTCAACAGCCTGCTGGACCGCATGGCGGCCATCCATGCCAAATACGGCTGCCCTTTCGAGACCGATCAGGTGTACCGCTGCATCAGCGCGTCCCTGATGTGGATCGAACAGCGCCGCCAGCTAGGATTTCACTGGACGCCCGGCCAGGCGTTACGGCTGATCGCCGCCGATCTGCTGAACCATCTCCATCGCTGCCTGGCAGAAAAGGACCGCCACGATCCGGAACCCCCGAAACGTTCGGTCGGCTTCTGGCCCGATCTGCCTGAAATGTGCCTGTGATGAATGGCCGGAACAGGCTGCCACGGACGCCCCCCACGTTGACGCTGTTTTCGGTCGATCACATCCGTCCCGAGAAAGGCAGGCGTTCGGATAGCCGGCCCTCTCTACGGCTCTACGCAGCGACTCCTGGTCATCTGAATCCGCCCCTGTCAGCCGGCCGCGCACCGGATCTTCACTCACTCCGGTAACTCCGGCGACGGAGCGGGCCGCCTCTTCCACCCGACACCGCCAGCCGGCGCAAAGCATCCCCGCCACCCTCCGGGTTCGGCCGGCCGGTTCTCGCCGGCGGTTACCGACGGCGTTGACGCCACAACGACCACTGGGCGCGCAGGAGATAGAACAGGAGCACTCCGGAGCCCACCAGTTTCAGGGTGAAGGTAAAAGGACTCCCCCCCTCCTGCCAGCCGGCTGGATCATGTGGAAAGGTGGAGCGCAGGAAAAGGTCGAAGACGATGCCTCCGCCGACACTGCCGGCGACGATCACACCTAGATAGACCAGCGTCGCCCGTCGGCCGATGGTTTTCCAGAGCATGGTAATGCCGGCGGCGTTGGTAGCCGGTCCAGCCATGAGCAGTACAAACGCCGCCCCCGGCGACAAGCCTTTGAGAATCAGCGCCGCCGCCACCGGCGTGGAGCCAGTGGCGCACACATACAGTGGGATACTGAACAGCAGGGCGCCCACATACGAAAAGATGAAACTACCACCGCTCAGTTCCAGAAAATGATCTGGGACGAGGGCCGTGATGGCTCCGCCCAGCAAAATACCGAGGACGATCCAGCGGGCAAGGTCTCGGATCAGGTGATGAAAACCGTATTCATAGGCCCGCGCAAACTTGCCGCCCAGAGACATCGGCGGCGTCCGAGCGGTGTCTGTCTCCCTGTTCTGTGGGGTCTTGCCGTTCCGAAAATCGGTGAGGAGGCCCCCCACCGTCCCGGTCACAAAAGCCACTACCGGCCGGAAAAGGGCATAAACCGGCCCCAGCAGGCTGTAGGTGACGGCGATACTGTCCAATCCGGTCTGCGGAGTGGAGATCAGAAAAGAGACGGTGGCGCCCGTCGTGGCTCCTGAACGATGCAAGGCCAGTGAGGTGGGAATGACGCTGCATGAACACAACGGCAGGGGCACACCCAGCAGAGACGCCTTGAGGGCGGACATGAATCCGCGACGGCCGATGCTGGCTTTTACCCGATCCTGGGGCAAGAAGGCATGAATGATCCCCCCGGCGGCGAAACCCAACAAAAGGTAGATGGCCATTTCGTTGTAGAGAAGTACGGTTTCACGAATAATGGATTGGATGATATCCCCGATCTGCGTCATACCCTTTGGATGACGGGCATCCGGCGCGGATGCACGGGCTGGTCCGGGCAACGATGAAAACCAACGATGCAAAGATCTTTACAATCTGCTCAAATTCCTCTATAGTAAAACACTTTCTGAGGCGGGTTCCGCCTGGCGTCATGCGCAGCGACGTCCACGTTCGGTGAAAGACCACCGCAATCCTTTTCCGCGGGTATCACAGCAAGGATGAGTACGTGAAACCAACAGGCAACCTCATCGTGATCTCGGCCCCGTCGGGGGCCGGCAAAACCTCCATCGTGCGTCGGGTATTGGCGGAAATACCGGACCTGCGGTTCTCCGTATCCTACACCACCCGGCCGCCGCGGCAGGGTGAGGTTCATGGCAAAGACTACTTCTTCGTCGATGCGGAAACGTTCCGGAAAATGCAGTCCGGAAACGAGTTCTATGAATGGGCGGAAGTATACGGTCAGCTCAAGGGCACCTCGCGTCGCTTTGTGGAGAAGCACCTGACGGCCGGAACCGATGTCCTGTTGGACATCGACGTGCAAGGCGCCAAAATTGTCAAAAAGATCAAAAACAATGCTATACTGATTTTCATCACGCCGCCGTCCTACCCGGAGCTGGCTCGCCGTCTCCGAGGCCGCGGCCTGGATGACGAAGAGCAGATTCACCGGCGATTGCGGACCGCCTATCAGGAAATGGGCGATATCGAGATGTACGACTACTTCGTTGTCAATGAAGACCTGGCCTCGTCCTGCCGGCAGGTTGAGTCCATCATTCTAGCGAATCGCTGCCGCCGGGAAAACAACCGGCAGATCATGGAAAATATTCTTGCGACCTTTGGAGATAACGCCGATGTTGAAGCTACCCAATAACGTCAGCAGCAAGTACCTGTTTGTTTTGCTGGCGGCCGAAAGGGCCAAACAGTTGCAGCAGGGCGCCGTGCCACTCGTGTCGACCGCTCATGCCAAGCCGACCTATCGCGCCATGGACGAATTGCACGCGGAAAAAGTTCCCTTCTTGCTAACGGAAAAAGATACGGATCTACCCGACGAAGAGACGCTCTCACGCCGCAAACAGGAAGAGACCGAAGAATAGGCTGCCGATCTCCCGCTCCGCCCTGTGACCGACCGGCGCCGCCGCCGGCGCTGAAACGCGTATCCTCTTCACCCGTCGGCGGTTCCATTATGATTGTGGAGGCTATCAGGGTGTTCATCGCACTGGGCATCACCGGCTGTATCGGGGCCTACAAATCCATCGAACTGATTCGCCGCCTCCAGCAGGACGGTCACGAGGTGCAGGCCGTGCTGACCCGCCACGGAGCGGAATTCGTGACGCCTCTAGTCGTGGAGGCCATCTCGCGGCACCCGGTGATCACCGACATGTTCCAGCGCGCCGGCCAGTGGGAAGTGGAGCACATCACCCTGGCCCGGCGGGCCCAGGTCCTGTGTGTGTCACCGGCCACGGCCAATATCATGGCCAAATTCGCTCATGGCATCGCCGACGATTTTCTGACCACCCTATACCTCAGCAACCGCAATCCGGTGGTCATCGCCCCGGCCATGAACACGGCCATGTGGGAACATCCGGCCACCCGGCGGAATCTGGATATCCTACAGGAACGCGGAGCAACCATGGTTACACCGGACAGCGGCTATCTGGCCTGCGGCGAAGAGGGTGCGGGTCGGCTGGCGGATCTGGAGCAGATCGTGGAGTCCATCTACACCGTCACCACTCCCTCCTCCCTGAAAGGACGCACCGTGCTGGTCACTGCCGGCCCCACCGCCGAGGATATCGATCCGGTGCGGTTCATCTCCAACCGGTCATCCGGACGCATGGGCTTCGCCCTGGCCCGGGTCGCCGCCCGGCGCGGCGCACGGACATTGCTGGTCACCGGCCCCGTCGCCGGCCGGCCATTCCATAGTGACCAGGTCCGGCAGGTACGCAGCGCGGCGGAAATGTCGGCGGCGGTGCTGGAATGGGCGCCCGCGGCCGATGTCATCATCATGGCCGCCGCCGTGGCCGACTACCGGCCCCGGCAGGCCCGCACAACCAAAATCAAAAAAACGGAAGGTGCGACTGTCCTGGAACTGGTTCGCACCGCGGACATTTTGTTACAACTGAAGGCGGCGCGCCGTCCTTCGCAGATCGTGGTGGGATTCGCGGCGGAGACGGATGACATAGCCGCCAACGCCCGCCGCAAAATGGAAGCCAAGGGCACGCACTTGATGGTCGCCAACCGGGTGGGCGCCGATGTCGGATTCGGGGACAGCCCCACCACGTTCACCCTTTTCCGGCATGACGCCACGCCCCGGCAGATCGAAGGGAAATCCAAAGAAGAAGCAGCCGCCGTTATCCTGGATGAAGTCGAACGATTGCTGACTGCAGACTCCACGACCACCCCATGAGCAGGTGATTATGAACCAAAAACCGCAAAATCCTGACGAACAGCCGGCCTCGATACCAGCGACCCGCAGCGGGATGGTGGCCATCGTCGGTCGGCCGAACGTGGGCAAATCCAGCCTGCTCAATCAGCTGATGGGCAGCAAGATTTCCATCATCTCCGACAAGCCGCAGACCACCCGGCAACGAATACTGGGCGTCCTGACCGAACCACGCGGACAGGTGATCTTTTTCGACACACCAGGTCTCCACAAGCCGGGTTTCGAGATGAACCGCCGCATGGTGCAATCGGTATATGAGGCCATGCGCAGCGCCGATCTGCTGCTGCATCTCATCGACATCAGCCAGTCCTTCGGCAAGGGTGAGCAGTTCATGCTGGATGTGGTCAAAAAGATCAAGGCCCCGGCCATCCTGGTGCTGAACAAGATCGATGTGACTAAAAAGAGCCGGATCCTGGAGATCATCGACCACTATCGGGGGCAGCATGCCTACGCCGCCTTCGTCCCCACCTGCGCTCTGAGCGGCGATGGTTCCGCGGTTCTACTGGACGAAATTTTTCGCCAACTGCCGCCCGGCGGCCTGCTGTACGACGCCGGGTTCATCACCGACTTCCCCGAGCGGTTCATGATCGCGGAACTGATCCGTGAAAAGGTGCTGGCCCTGACCCGGCAGGAGATTCCCTATGTCAGCGGAGTCATCATCGATCTCTACGACACCTCGCGGCTGGCCACGGATAACCTGGTCCACATCGAAGCTTCCGTCATCGTGGAAAAAAGTTCGCAGAAAGGGATCATCATCGGTCGCCAGGGCGGCCTGCTCAAACAGATCGGGACACAGGCGCGGCAGGATATCGAATCGTTCCTCGGCCAGCGGGTCTATCTGGGCCTCTTTGTCCGGACAGAACCTGACTGGCGTAACAACAGCCACATTCTGAAAGAGATGGGATTGCTTTATTAATGACCACCCGCCCCCTTTCACCGCTGGATGAAAAATGGACCCGGCGCCTGGTTCAGGCCATCCGTTGCTACCATGATTTGGGCGTATCCTGGCTTGCATTTCCACCGGACCGCCAGCGGGGACCGTTCCACGACACCTGGCACGAGTGGTTGCTGACATGCGAACGGGAATGGCGGGCCGCCCGAACGCCGGTCCCGCCAGCCAGCGATGATGTTCCGGACAGGGAGCCGCCCGTCACCTCTCGGGAGCACGCGCCGGTCGGGGTCTCGGTTCAGGAGGTTATCAAGCCCTCGTCCCCGTCGGCCGATGAATGGGCCGCCGATGACCCCGGATTGCCCGCTACGGAAACGGAATGGAGTCTGCCGGCCATGTCGGCCGCCGAAAAAGCCGCCGCTCTGGAGCGCCTGCAGCAGTTAGAACTGGGGGAATGCACCCGGTGCAAGCTGAGTGACGGCCGCCGGCATATCGTCTTCGGCGAAGGGAATCCGGATGCCGGCCTGATGTTCGTCGGCGAAGGACCCGGCCAGGAAGAGGATCGCACCGGCCGGCCGTTTGTCGGTCGAGCCGGACAACTGCTCGATGACATGATCCGCGCCATGTCCCTGGACCGCAGCCAAGTCTATATCGCCAACATCGTCAAGTGCCGGCCGCCAGGCAACCGTGATCCGGAAACGGATGAGATCGCGGCATGCCAGCCGTTCCTGTTTCGCCAGATCGAGATCATCCAGCCCAGAGTGATCGTCTGTCTGGGACGTCCCGCCGCTTGCCTGCTCTTCGGCCGGAAAACCTCTCTTGGAGCCTTGCGCGGCAGCATCATCCCGTACCAGGGGGCCCGCCTCATCGCCACCTATCACCCCTCGTATCTCCTGCGGGTCAAACCCCCGGCCAGACAAAAAGAAGAAAAACTCAAGGCCTGGACGGACCTGAAACTGGCCATGAATATTCTTGGACTGAAGGTTCCTGCTTCCAACAGGCAGAAATGACCGACCTTTTCGCCGCCTATGCCGAAATCGCCTTGATGGCGCCTATTTACACGCCCTACACATACGGCGTGCCGCCGGAAATGGCCGGGCGGCTGGCGACAGGCAGCCGGGTGGTGGTGCCTATCGGCCGCAGCCATGCCAACGGTGTGGTGCTGGGCGTCACGAGCGAGCCACCCGCGGGGGTGACCTGCAAGGGCATCATCTCCCTAGTGGACGAAAAGCCGCTGGTGGACGCGCCGCGAATCCACCTGGCCCAGTGGCTGGCCCGTTACTATTTCGCGCCGCCGGGCGAGTGCCTGCGCCTCTTTTTCCCGCCCGGTTCCTATGTCGGCACCACATTCGCCTATCGCATCACTGCGGCGGGGCGGACACATCTCAACCGCAGCCGGCCACCCCTCCGCTTCACGGAAAAAGTGTTGAAACTCATCGCCGGCCATACGGCCATCACCCGTCAGGAAATCGGCCGAACCATCACCTCCCGGAATCTGGATCGGGTGCTGTCCAATTTGGAAAAAGACGGTCACATCCAGCGGGAAAGTGTCGTACTGGGTGCCCGCACGGGCTTCCGCCGGGTCTACTTCATTGAGTTACGGGACGACACCGTCGATCCGACCGCTTATCCTTCCCGGCAGCAGGCCCTGCTTCATTATATGCTCACGCACCAGGGCCCCCTGCCCCTTTCCCGGGCCATCCATGGATCAGACACCGCCCATGACGTCGCCCGGGCGCTGGAGAAAAAAGGGCTGATCCGGATCTTCACCGAGGAATCCCACCGTGACCCCTTCCTAGATTATGATCCCTCGGAGATGGAGAACCACGTTCTTACGCCGCCCCAGGTCGAAGCCATCCGCCGGATATCGACCGGCGTCGAGGCCCGGCAGGCGGGTCATTTCCTGCTCTTCGGCGTCACCGGCAGCGGCAAAACCCAGGTATACATCGAGATCATCAAGAAGGTACTGACCCAGGGCCGGACGGCCTTGGTTCTCGTACCCGAAATCGCCCTTACGCCCATCCTGACCCGTCGTTTCATGGCCCACTTCCAGGATGAACTGGCCATTCTGCACAGCATGCTGTCCGATGGCGAACGTCATGATCAGTGGTTCCGCATCCATCGCCGGGAGGCCCGGGTGGTCATCGGCACACGTTCCGCCCTGTTTGCCCCCCTGGCCGAACTGGGCCTTGTCATCATCGACGAGGAGCACGACGGTTCCTACAAGCAGAGCGAGACGCCCCGCTACCACGCCCGCGAGGTAGCCAAGGAATTGACCCGGATGTACGACGCCGTCCTGGTTCTCGGTTCGGCTACCCCGGCCCTGGAATCCTACCACGCCGCCACGGAAACCAGCGACATGGAGTTGCTCGAGCTGCCCGAGCGCATTCTCAACCGGCCACTACCGGAAGTAAAAGTGATTGACCTGGCCCAGGAATTCGAACGGCACGGAAAATCCATTATATTGGCGGGAGAGGTCCACCGTGCCATCGCGGAACGGATGCGCAGCCGCGAACAGGTCATGGTCCTGCTGAACCGGCGGGGCTTCTCGTCCCTGCTGCTTTGCCGCCGTTGCGGGGCCACAGTCATCTGCGACCATTGCAGCATCTCCATGACCTATCACCATCGGGAGAAAAAACTGCTCTGCCATTACTGCGGCGGCATGAAAAACTGCCCCGACGAGTGTGCCGAGTGTGGCAGCCGCTACATTCACTTCCTGGGTACCGGTACCGAGAAGCTGGAGCAGCTCTTCCGTGCCCGCTTTCCCGGCCGTCGGGTGGAACGTTTCGACCGCGACACTACCCGCAAACGTGGCAGCATGAAAGAGATCCTGGAACGATTCGAACAACGCCAGATCGACTTGTTGGTGGGCACGCAAATGATCGCCAAGGGGCACGATTTCCCGGGAGTGACGCTGGTGGTGGTGCTGTCCACCGACACCTCGCTGCGCATTCCCGACTTCCGCTCCGCCGAGAGAACGTTCCAGCTGCTCACCCAGGTAGCCGGACGCAGCGGCCGTGGCGACACGCCGGGCGAGGTCTATCTCCAGACTTACTATCCCAACCATTACGCCGTGCGCCTGGCCCGCGCCCAGGACTACCCCCGGTTTTACCAGGCAGAGGTTTTCTTTCGGCGCCAGTTCTTCTATCCGCCCTTTGCCCGCCTGGTCTATCTCGGTTTTCGGGACAAGGACAATGACAAGGCCGCCCGCCTGGCGTCCCGCAGCGCCGTCCTGCTGCGATCCATCATCCGCCGCCATGACTGGTCACGACAGTTCCGTATCCTGGGACCGGCACCCGCCTTGCTGGAAAAGATCCGGGATGAATACCGCTACAGTCTCCTGATCCGGTGTCTGGATTCGGAAAACCTGTTCGAATTTCTGTCAGAGTTCCGACAGGAATGCGCCGCAAACAACATCCCCTTCCAGCGAATCATTCTTGACGTCGATCCCCTCGATCTCACCTGAGACGCCGTCCTTGCATCATCCGCTCCAAGGGATCTTCTTGCCCGCGAAGGCCGGGCAAAATTCAGCCTTCTGCCAATCAAAAGCCAGGGGAAAGAGGAGTGGAATGGGATCAATTCTTTTGGAGAGAACGTATCTTGGCAATGAGCCTTTCGATATCCTGGCTGATACTGGCCACGCCCATTTTTTCGGCCGCCACCAGTTTTAACTTTGCTTCCTCGAGGCGTCCTTCGCTGATCAGGCGTTCGATCTCCTGGATGAGCTGCCGGGCCATTTTCTCCCGCTCCACGGACACGGGCGGTGACACGTTTCCACTCTTCATGTCATTGATTTGCTGCCGTCGCCGGGCCACCTGATCGCGAAAGTCGGCAAGGTCCAGGAATTCGGCTCGGGCCAGGTTGCGATCGGCCATTTCCCAATTGCCCTGAGAAATGTAATAGTCCACGTCATCCAGAATGCGCTGCACTCGCTGGGCATTCTGTCGCTGTTCCTGTCTGGCGGTAGACTCCGAGCGACGCTCCTGCAAGCGCCGGCGCAGCTCGGCGACCGGGTCGGCGAACATCTCCGCCATGGCCGGTGAAAATTCCTGCAGTTTGGCCTCGGCGCCGGCCAAATCACCCGTGCGGAGAAGCCCGTCGCTCTCTTCCAGCAGTTGCCGGCCCCGGGCCATGGATTGCTCCTGCTCGATTTCAGTGGATACCCGCGCATATTCCTGCCGTAACAAGGCGATTTTCTCGCCGGCGCCCGGCAGATCGATGGTGTCGGCCTCTTCCAGCTTCACTTGCGCCAGGAGAACGTTCCGCTCGTCCAGCGCCCGACGGATTTCGGCCAGCACTTCCTCCAGCCGTTGTTCCTGACGGGATTTTTCTGTCACCTCCCCATTCCCGGCAGATTGTCTTTCGACATCCCGGGGAGGAGGTGGCGTCGGTGGCGACTCATCGGCGAAAAGGGTCCGGATCCGTTGGACCAGGAAGGTGATTTTGGGTTCCACCGTCCAGCCGTCAACCCCGGTCAGGGCCCGCGTCAGAGGCGAAATGTACACGACGAATACCAGGATGATCAGCAGCGGAAGCAGGAACAACCAGACCTTGGATCGCTTGCGGACCGGTCGGCGGCCAGCATAGGAAGACAGAAACGGCGCTTCTTCCCGTCGCGAGGGTGTGTCCACGGGCGGCACTTTTACCAATGGTCGGCCGAAAGGGTCCTCGGCGACCGTTGGTTCAGATTTGGCGAGGGGGATCTCCGCCACGCTCTCGGTCGATGTAGACGGCGGTTTCGCCGGCGTTTCGGCCATGGTTTCACTCGGGGCTGCGGCCGCGTCGACCTCCGGCCGGCGGGCTTTTTCCCGGGTGGGTGTCCGCAGCGATTTTCCCGATTCCTCCGCGGCCATCTGACGCGCCACGTCCACCAGATGCTGCGGAGTGATGAGGAACGTTTTCTCCACCGAACGGACATGTTCACCGGACCCAGGCGCTTCCACACCGGTCTCTCGATCGGCGACTGGGGTCGCCGAATGCCTGCCGCCCCTGCCCGGCGGCAATGGAATGGTTCGGTCATCACTGCCGAAGGCGCCTGATCCGGTGGTGGGTTTCTTTGCGACGATATCACCGCTCTCCATGTCAAGGCCCGGTACCGGCAGAGACGTTGCCGTCACATCCCCCGGGGATTTTCCCTTGCGCAGTTCCCGCATCTGTTGAACGGTCGGCTCCAGGACCGTCTCGGCGGGGGGATACTGGTGCTGGATACGACGCAGTACATTCACGAATTCCAGCAGACTGGAAAGGCGGTCGTCTTTTTTCTTGGCCAGCATGCGCTGGATGGTTTGACTCAACTCCGGTGGACAATCCGTCTTCACCTCCCGAAGCTCCGGCGGATTGAAATGGTTGACGCGGGTCAGCAACGCCGGTAGAGACTCCGCCATGAAGGGATTGGCACCGGTGATCAATTCATAGGCCACCACACCCAGCGAAAACTGGTCGGTGGCCGCCTGGACCGGTTCCCCCCGCACCTGCTCCGGACTCATGTAGGCCGGCGTCCCGAGTGACCGTCCATGGGCGGTGTGCAACGTGCTTTGGGCGACCTTGGCCACGCCGAAATCCACCAGCTTGACGGTGTCGTTTTCCACCAGAATGATGTTGGCCGGCTTGACATCCCGATGGATGACGCCGTGACGATGGGCGTACTCCAGACCGGTGGCCGTCTGGCGCAACAGATTGATCACCTGGGGGATGCTGAATCGGATGCCCGAACTGCGAAAGGTTTTCAGGTCGAAACCGACAAGGAATTCCATGACGATATAGGGAATATCGTTCTCTTCATTTAGATCGAAAATATTGACGATATTGGGGTGGCCCAGCCGGGCCGGGGCTTCGGCCTCCCGCAGAAACCGGGCGCGTTGCTCGGCACTGCTCACCAGGTGGGGAAAGAGGGTCTTGATCGCCACGAGCCGCCTCAAAACGGGATCGAATCCCTTGTAGACGACGCCCATGGCCCCTTTGCCGATGATACCGATGACGTTGTACTTGCCGATCTTCTCCATGTTCTGCCCTGGGGGAAGGGAATCGTACTGATTATAGTCGAATATCGGTGGAATTACCAACGGGTTTGGTAAGGGATGGCAAACCGGGACCGGGCCGAAAGGCCGGCCATGCGTTTTTTTCCGGCCCGACTGTCCCATCAGGTCGGAATTGAGACCACCGCGCCGGCATGATATAGTAAAGCATCGCACCGGTGATGGCCCGAGGAACATCCGGTTACCACCGTCGTGACGATGCCGTTTCGAATAGCATTTACCGGCCGTTATTTTTGCAGGGGAGCGTAATCATGTTTTTCCGGCAATTCAGGGTCGAGGGACTGGGTTGTTATTCCTACCTCATCGGTTGCCCGGGCGCAGGTGTGGCCTGTGTCGTGGACCCAGAGCGTTTCGTCGACCACTACATCGACACGGCCCAGTCCAACGAGATGCGGATCACCCACATTTTCGACACCCATTTGCATGCCGATCACCTGACGGGCAGCGTTGAACTGGCGGAGCGAACCGGGGGCCGAATTCACGTGCACCCCGGCGTCCAGGCCGAATACGATCATTGCCCGCTGGCCGAAGGCGATCGCTTCCGATTCGGTTCCGCCGGAATTCAGGTATTGGAAACACCGGGCCACACGCCCAATTCCGTGACCTTGTGCCTCACCGACCACAGCCGGAGCGACGAGGTCATGCTGCTTCTCACCGGGGATCTGCTGTTTGTCGGCGATATCGGCCGACCCGATCTGGCCGGAGAAGACATGCTCGAGGAGCAGGTCCGGAACTTGTATCACAGCCTCTATGAAAAACTGGGGCAGTTCCCCGACTGGACCGAAGTGTACCCGGCGCACGGCGAAGGCTCCCTCTGCGGCAAGGGTATGAGCGCCAAATCCATGTCCACCCTCGGGTTCGAGCGCCGCCACAATCCGCTGCTGAATGCGATGGATTTTCAGCGTTTCCGGGAAATCATGCTCGCTGATTTCCAGCTGCGACCGCCCAACTTTATTGCCATCGTGGATAAAAACCGGACGCCGGCCACCCGGTTGACCGGCCTGACGGAACCCCGCAAACTGGCCGCTCCCCAAGTGGAGGAGGCCCGGGAGCATGGCGCTGTCCTGGTGGATATCCGTCCGGCGACGGCTTTCGGCGCGGCCTTCATTCCCGGCGCCCTGAACATCGGCCTGGCCCCCGCCTCGGCCAACTGGCTGGGCACCGTGGTGGACGCCGGCCGCGAACTCGTGCTCATTGCCCACGATGAGGTCGACGTCCGGCATGCCGTCAAGCAATTTCGCCGGGTCGGCTACGACCGCATCATCGGGTACATCGATCGCGGTGTATCCACCTGGGCGGCTGCCGGCAAACCGCTGGAGCATCTGCCGCAGCTTTCGGTACAGAGCCTCAAGCACGTATTGGAGAAGTATCCCGATCATCTCCTGCTGGACGTCCGGACCGAGGAGGAATGGCGCACCGGCCATGTGACCAGGGCCCGGCACAAACCCGTTTCCCGTCTCCTTCGGGAAGGGATCGATATCCGCCCGGAGCGCCATATCACCCTGGTCTGCAGCTCCGGTTACCGTTCCAATATCGCCGGCAGCTACCTGAAAGCCCACGGTTACCGCCATGTCTTCAGCCTGATCGGCGGCATGACCGCCTGGGAAAACTTCCATCGATACACGACCGAACCCTCCGGGGTAAAAGGCATGGACCCAACTCCCCCGAACAAGTAGTATGGGAGGAACAATTTCTCAGGAGGCCGCCATGGCTATGTTGGGTCCGCGCGGATATAAATGGTTGAAAATAATCCACTTGTTTTTCGCGGCCCTTTGGGTGGGGGGCGCTTTCGCCGTGTTGCTGCTGATCTTCACCCTGGAGGCCGCCCATGGCATGGAGCTGTACGGTGTGAATCGGGCCATGCGCCTGGTGGACGATTACGTCATCATCCCCGGTGCCGTCGGTCTGCTGCTGACCGGTATACTGTATGCCACGCTCACACCCTGGGGCTGGTTCAGGCACCGCTGGATCACAACCAAGTGGATAGTAAACATCTACGGTGTCATGTTCGGCACGTTCCTGCTGGGCCCCTGGCTCAACAGCCTGGCCCCGCAAGCCTTCGAACAGGGTTTGGCCGCCCTCACGCAACCGGAATATCTTGCCCGTCTTCATCTGCTGCGCAGTTGGGGGACGTTTCAGTTCACCACCATTCTGTTCGCCCTGGTGATTTCCGTGCTCAAACCGTGGCGGAAACGGTCGGCCTTGGCCGGTACCCGCCCAGCCCGATCCTAGTAAACCTTCGGACCGAGTAACCAAAGGAGGTGATTCATACCATGGCCCCCCAAGCAACTCGTCAAGCGCGGGTTTTTGCAGACGAAGCGTTCGCTGATCGCTACGCGCGTAAGCACCAGAAGATGGCCCTCAAGTTCGGCCAGGAATACACCGGCAAACTGAAGGAACGCAACGTTCAGCAAGGACGGATCCTCGACGTCGGCTGCGGCTTCGGTACCACCCTCCTCGCCCTGGCCAAAACCTTCCCCGCATGCGAGATGACCGGGATCGACCTGTCCGACCCGCTGCTGGCTCGGGCCCGGGCCGGGGCCGCCGCCGCCGGACTCCAGGACCGGGTGGTATTTGAAAAGGCGGATGCCGAACAGCTCCCCTATCCCGACAACGCCTTCGATGTGGCCCTCAATATCAATATGGTGCACATCGTGGCCGAACCGGTGTCGATGCTGAACGAAATCCACCGCGTCCTGAAACCGGAAGGCTTATTTTTCATTGCCGATATCCGCCGCTCCTGGATCGGCCTGCTGGACCGGGAATTTCGTTCGGCATATGATCTGGCGGAAGCCCGGAAAGTGGTGGGACGGTCCCGGTTGACCGGCGGCGAGTTCCAGCCCGGATTTCTGTGGTGGCGTTACGAACGATGAGTTCAAGCCGGCCACCTGCCGGCCGCATCGCCCAAACATGACAGATTATCGATGCGCCCGTATGCGAAAACGGGCATCCCGTGACGAAAACCCGGCCAAGCCGCATTCGCAAATTATTCGAAGTCTTGAAGATGCCCATGGAAGACGACCAGCGGCCCCAACAGCGGCAGCGGGAAGAAGGCTGCCCTGAACAGGATCTGCGGGAACACTGCGACCCATCTCATCCGAAACATCAGTACCCGGTGACACGGTCACGGCGGCGCAATCACACCGGGTGAACGTCCCGCACTTCAGCGCGTTTGTTTCGACCGCAATAACGTTCCATCCAGCGTGGGCTGGATCCTCATCCAACTCAAGAAACATTTTCAACCGTCGTTACTCTCTCCCGTCATGGTCCCGCCCTTTTCGACATGGGCCGTCCACCGGCCGATGATGATTCCGGCCCGAATTCGGTTCACCCCACCCGCCCAAAGTCAAAAAGACCAGGCGCGATCCGGCCACCTGAAACACGTCCCATTCCGATTGCATCCAAATAATTGGCTGATGATGGCCACGGCGCTGGATACCTGTTTCCCCTTTGCCGGGAAAATTCGGAAGGACCCGCATCCGCGGCAAATTGACAACAATTCATGAACGCACCCGAAAACACCCACTGGCGGCGAAGGATGTTCTTCCCGGGTACCTTTCTGTTTGAGCATGTTCTTAAGCGTCCATTCCTTGGGGCCGTCCTCACCACCACCGAACAGCGCCGCTGGTGCGCCCGGCATGGCTTTTCCCAATTCGGCCTCACCAATTATTCGGTGATCGAATCCTTCGCTCTGGCCATCATCCTGCCGGGAATGTTGATTCTGCTGGGCTGGGAGGTCAATTTCGAACTGCCCGGCTGGCTGACCCGGTTCCTGGCCCTCTCTAAAGACACTGCGCTCTGGATCGGCATCGCCCTGAAAGTCATCTCCCTGCTGGATGCGTCTTCCCGACTGACCATCGAACGCTTCCTCTACCCGCGTCGTCCCCGGCCGGGCCTCTTTCTCGGTCTGGCCCGACTGGTGTTTTACGAATCACCCCACGCCATCCTGACCAGTGGCATCTTCCGTCGCTATCTGGCTCCAGGGCGCGTCCTCGGGTTTTTCGGATGCCGCTACTTGGCCGCCAAGGAGAAATTCCAGCGGAAGTTTCGGCGGATGGCCGCCCCTGAACTCAAGGATATGGATACACCGCCCCCCGCCTTGGATGACGAGGCAGCGGATAAACGGCACCGTGGGGTCTGCTGACGGCGTTGCCTCGATCCGCCCGATCCGCTGTACGCCGGCCGCGGCAATTATCCCGGCAACCGTCGTCGGCCATCGGGCCGGCCTGGCCGCCGCGGCGTCATGGCGGCGCGGCGATTACCTGACCACATCTTCCGGCAGACAGACACGGTTCTTTCCAGCCCGCTTGCCTCGAACGAGCGCGGCGTCAGCCCGCTTGAGGCATTCCTCAGCGGTGAATTCCGCCTGAAAGGCGCAGATACCGGCCGTGATGCGGACATACAATTTTTCTTCGCCGTAATAGAAAGGTGTTTCGTTCAGCTGCAAGCGAATTTTTTCCGCCACTTCCCATGCCCCTTCCACCTCGGTCTCCGGCAGCAGGAACATGAATTCGTCGCCGCCCCATCGACCCACGCAGTCTTGCTGACGCAGGCGACTGCGAAAATGATCAGCCAGACTGACCAGGACAAAATCACCGCATTCGTGACCGTGCTCATCGTTGAATTGCTTGAAATTATCGATGTCGGCCATCATGAGGGCAAAGGTCCCGACACTGCGGGCGAAGCGGTCCATTTCGTGTTTGATGCGGGCCAGAATTTCGCGCCGGTTGGGCAGTCCGGTCAGGGCGTCGGTCCGGGAGATCTGCTCGACCTTTTGATACGCCTCGGTCAATTCCAGGTTTTTCTTTTCAATCTCCTTGTTGGACCGCAACCATAGACGGTACCGATTGTACAGAAGCAGAATGATGGCCAGCGACAACACCAATGCCCAGTAGAATGCCTGGCGAGATTGCCCCTGCAGCATCTGGTCCTTTTTCAGGGCCTCGATCTCCTTCTGCCGACGGGCTGTTTCGAACTGGATCTGCAGCTGGCTGACCTTCTCCAGCGAGTTCTCGTTCAGAATCCGGTTCTGCAGCTCGGCGTGCTTTTTGAAATGCTCGAGAGACTGGTCATACACAACCATTTCCTCGAAGCACTGGGCCAACGACTTGTGGATGGCGGACTGCCGGCTGACATCGCCCAGCTCTTCCGCCAGCACCAGGGCGTCGCCGTAGGAAGCCACGGCGTCGTCATGCCGATCCAATTGAAGGTAGGCGTTCCCCAGATGCTCGAGATTATGCATCATACCCTGCCGACGATTGATCTGCCGGCAGATTTCGTTGGACTCATGAAAAAAATGGATAGCCCGATCGAAGTCGCCCAAGTCCAGGTGGGCTGATCCCATATTGGAAATGGCCACCGTCAGCAGATACGGATGATCCAGCTCGGTAGCGGTCTGCCGGGCCTGCTGAAAATGGGCCAGTGCGAGGGTCGGATTTCCCTCCTCCTGGTAGATATTCCCCAAGTTGTTGGCCATGCCAGCCACACCGAGTGAATAGCCTTCCTGACGATATACAGCCAGCGACTGCTGGTAGTAATCCAGGGCGGAATCCAGGTCGCCCATTTCGCGGAACAGATTGCCCAGCATGGCGTAAAGGTGTCCGCCGGCCAGACGCGCCTGGTCTGCATTCTCCCCGCTTTCGACCAGATCATCCAGCACCGTCAGCGCCTGGAGATACAGCGGCAACGCCTGGTCGTAATTGCACAAATGGTACTGGATGTCGCCAGACCGGCGCAGCGCCCGCGCCCAGGCCAGTCGGGCTTGCGCTCGCTCTCCGATCCGGCTGGCCTGCGTAAAAAACGGATGCGCCGCCTGATACTCTTGCCGTCGGAACAGGGCCTCACCGATGGCAAGCGCCGCCGCCAGCGTTCCGGCCTCATAGGACGCGGCTTCGGCCAGTCGCAGCGCCTCCCGGGAGTAACCTTCGCTTTGAACCGGATTTTCGGCCAGGCTCTCCTGGGCCAGCTGATTCAGCCGGTCCACCCGTTGCCAATCCCGGACGTGGGCCGGATCTTCCAGTGCATCCGGAGGTTCGACTCCGGCCCCCACCGTTCCCACCATCAGCATCAAGGAAATCCAGCCCAACCTGAAGTGCATGATATACTCTCGCCGTGAATACGGTTATTCTACCTTAGGCGGTCTTCCTTCTCAACCATTTGCTGGGGATGATGATTTTTCCACTCATTTCCGGCCCGTCACTCATTTTGTTTTGAGGGATCGGCCCTCGCCGGCGGAAATCCCGTCCACCGTCGGCCGATATCGTGAGTATTGTGAATCCATCCTTGACCCTCAGCCACCGGGGCTGGTATCTGAAACTTCTCGTGCCCAATTCCGTACGCCATACTCGAGACCGGAGTCATGGCGATGCCCGTATCCTGGCCGGAAATGATCATGCTGCTATGTATTCCCATGGCGTGTGGGGCGATCCTGACGGCGGGGCCTGCTCCATCCCCCCGGGAATACGACGTCCGGATTCCGGTGAATGCGACCGTCACCCTGGCCGGAACCCTCTCGCTACCCATGGGAGACGGACCTCACCCGGCCGTCATCTTGCTGGCCGGCGGGGCGCCCGACGATCGGGACGCCTCGATCGGGGACTTCGCTCCCTTCCGCATCATGGCCGCCGCCCTGGTCCGCCGCGGCGTGGCGGTGCTCCGTTTCGATGATCGAGGCGTCGGCGGTTCCACCGGCGAAATTCCCTGGCACTATCCGTTGACGGAACTGGCCACCGACGTTACTGCAGCCATCCGGTTCCTGCGCCAACGGGAACGGATCGATCCCCAACGGATCGGTTTGTGCGGGCACTGTCTGGGCGCCCTGCTGGCTGCCCGTGCCGCGGAGGAAGCCGCTCCGATCCGCTTTCTGGTCCTGCTCACACCACCGGCCACCACCGGGGCCGAACAGTGGCTGGCCTACCGTCGTCTGTCGGAGTCGGGGAAGGGGAAATCGGGCCCTGAAATCGAACAGGCACTGGAAGTGGATCGCCGATTCATTGCTGCCATCGCCCAGGGTGCCGATCCGCAGCCTTTCCGTCAGGAGATGAGGACCATCCTCCAACGTGAATATGAAAACAGACCAGAGCCGGCACTCCAAGGTGCCGGCTC
This sequence comes from Acidobacteriota bacterium, assembly GCA_016935015.1. GTDB lineage: Bacteria > Acidobacteriota > JAAYUB01 > JAAYUB01 > JAAYUB01 > JAFGRT01. Next base: position 32,677 of record JAFGRT010000075.1, read on the forward strand.
CTTTGAGGATTATTTCAACGGCAGCGACTGGGCCGGATTGCTGTCCTTCGGCCCCACGCCTTTCGGCCGCAGCAATTTTGCCTATGATCCGGCGCCCGCCTACCGCCGGGTGACCGTACCGACCCTGGTTCTGTTGGGTGGCGCCGACACCGCCATTCCGCCCGCCATCCACCAACCGCTGCTGGAGAGGGCCTTTGACCGCCCGGGGTCGTCCCCGGCCGACATTCGTCTCATCCCCGGCGCGACGCATTATTTCACCACCACGATGGCGGCAAGCGGCATGGCGTTTGTTCCCGACTTTTTGCATTCTGTCACTGACTGGATCTGCCGACAGGCCGGACTACCCAACACCGTCACCCCGGATAATCGCTGATGCCTCGCCGGAATTCGGCCGTACACGGCTGTAAATTACCGGCGGTTCTGCTATCCTGACCGCCAGAACGTTTTAGACCGCCGAGGAGAAGTTCATATGCCCATCGTCAATGTTTACCTGCTGGAAGGGCGCACGTCCGAACGCAAGGTGGAGCTCATCCGCAATATCACCCGGACCGTGGTGGAAACGCTGTCGGTGCCGCCGGAAAGCGTCCGCGTGATCCTGACGGAAATGAAGAAGGAGGAGTATGGCATCGGCGGGAAAACCGCCGCCGAACTTGGGCGTTGAGCGCAGAGCCATATCCTGTCAACTTCCCGACGCTCTGACAGTTTTCGTGATGTCCCTGCGCCCTTGGCCATCCTGGCGACAACTCAGGGATTTTTGAGATAATCCGGATATAATCTGGAGATGCATTCGGGGCAGATCCCGTGACTGAATTCCGCTTCGCTGTGATCGCTGATGTAGGCCTCCAGCTGTTTCCAGTAGCCTTGATCGTCACGAATCTTCTTGCAGTGGCTGCAAATGGGGATAATGCCCCGCAGGGTCTTGATTTCGGTCAGCGCTGTCTCCAGTTTACGGATCAATTCCAGATTCTGTAGTTCGGCTTGTTTGCGGCGGGTGATATCCAGATGGGTTCCCAGAGCGCGTAACGGCTTCCCCTGTGGGTCGCGCGTCACCACCCGGCCCCAGTTGAGGATCCATTTCCAGTCGCCGCTACTGGAACGCATCCGGTGTTCCACCTCAAAATGGTCTGTCTTTCCTTCTTCGTGATGGTGGGCGGTTTCCACCACCCGCGGTAAGTCATCAGGGTGCACCAGCCGTTTCCAGGCCAGGAGTTCAGGATGAATTTCGTCAGGCGAATAACCAAGCATGGTCGCCCAGTTTTCACTGCGAATCACTTGTCCGCTTGAGAAATCCTGATCCCACCAGGCCAGGCCGGCACTATGGATCGCCATTTGCAGGCGTTCCACGCTGAGTGAAGACTGAGTGCCGGCGTCCGGTTTGGTCGACAAGCCTGCGTTTGGCCGATTCCCCAGCGAAGACTCATGCAACATTTGCTCCCCACGTTGTTGGTCCACGTCATGATTTGACATATTGCCCCCTTGCGATTCTTTCCGGCCTTGGCGCATGGCAGAAACGTCACCTAGCCGGCATGATATGCGACAGAGTCATGATTTTGGTCCGGGTGCGGATCCGCCAAGCCGCCCGACCACCGCACCAACGGCCTCATCGGAGCGCCGCCCTTGAAAAAAGGCTCCTCATCCCTATACAGTAGTTCCTTGATACGAAGTAGTTAATGTAATCTCACTCAGAAAAAAAAGCAAGATCATAATCTGTTTCGCTCTGATTTTTACTGCGGTCCACATTTTTTCATGATGTATTTTTGACGGATATGATCTATACTTTCCCGCGCTGCCCGCGGGCCGGCCCGAGTCTTGCCTGGCGCTTTGATACACCCGCAACCAAACCGGAGACAATCTCCCGCCGTGCAGTGCATCCCGGTCACGCGGGATTTTTCCGTTGAGGAGGAACATCCGCCATGATTACAGCCACTGAAATCCGCAAAGGGATGATTCTGAATCTGGAGGGCGACCTCTACCAGGTGCTCAACTTTCATCATTCCACGCCGGGTAACTTGCGGGGTTTTGTCCAAACCAAACTGCGAAACCTAACCACCGGGTCCTTACGGGACATGCGCTTCCGCTCCATCGACAAGGTGGAGAAAGCCTATCTGGATTCGCAACAGATGTCGTACCTGTATTCGGATGGCGAAAACTACTATTTCATGAACAATGAAACATTCGAACAGGTCAACCTCGATCGGGAACGGCTCGGAGATGCCGTAGACTACCTCAAGGCGGATACAGTCATCACGGTGGATTTTTTCGACGGCAAGCCGGTGGGCATTGAAATTCCCGCCACCGTGGACCTGACCGTGACGGAGACCACGCCGGCCATCCGCAACGCCACCGTATCCAACGTCACCAAACCTGCGACCACGGAAACAGGGCGGGTGGTCCAGGTGCCCCCCTTCGTGGAGGAAGGTGACATTATCCGCGTCAATACCGCCACCGGCGAATACGTCAGCCGCGCCTGAGCGGTGGGGGCCGACGGCGTCCGCCGGGCGCAAGGGGCCGCCACTGTGAGAGCCTGATTGTTCTGTTCCATAAAAACAGTGGAACAAATGCCCGCCGGCCTGCACAAGCCATGCACAGTTTTTCGGGAAACACAACCGGTCAGGAGGTCATTGGAAGGGCGTGCTGATGATGGCCATTGCTCTGGCGTTCACGGCGCCCTCCGGCATTCCGGGACGACCGAGATAAGGGAAGAGCTCGACGATGAGATGTACCGAACCGTTTTTACCGATTACCGTGACCAGGAAAGCCCCTTAATCGGCTATTCACGGGACGGCTCCATCGCATGGTGGATGGTGCGGGTGAAGGTGGCCAGCTGACAGGCGGGCGCGGACGGAGCGAAGCAGCCGCTGGAATTTGTTTGTGCCTGGTTCACCCTTTAGCCGTGGCAGGACGGTCGCTGGTTGAGGCTCGATGACGAATCCTCCACGAGTGACCGGCCGGCCTTGCTGCACCGGCCATTGGTCTCGAACGGGCAGGAAGCGTCACGCACCCCGGCCGGATTCCTGTGCCGCCGGGGCATCCGGTCGGCGGCGACAACTGGCACACCCTTTTCACCAGACAAGGAGCGCCGAATGGATTTCAACAACGTCTACGATGATGAATTGCGCGCCCTCGCTTACGCCGGACTGGAGTTTCCGGGTACGTACTACCTGGCCTTTCGGGACCTGCCGGCCATATTCGCACGCCATGTCACTGGCCGACGGGCCCTGGATTTCGGCTGCGGCGCCGGCCGATCGACCCGTTTTTTACAAAACCTCGGCTTTGAGACCTCCGGGGTGGATATCGCCGCCGAAATGATCCGCCAGGCCCGAAAAATGGATCCCGGCGGCGATTATCATCTGGTGGCCGACAGCACCGCCGGCCCTTTCGACCAGCCCGTGTTCGATCTGATTCTGGCCGCGTTCACCTTTGACAACATTCCGACCAGGGAGAAGAAAAGGGTCCTTTTCCGGACGCTGGGGCGGTGCCTGAAATCCGGCGGCGTCATCGTGAATCTTGTTTCCGCACCCGAAATCTACGTTCATGAGTGGGCGTCCTTCTCCACGCGGGACTTCCCGGGCAACCGGACCGCTGTCAGCGGGCAGAAAGTCCGGATTGTGATGAAGGACGTTCCTGACCAGCGGCCGGTAGAGGATATCCTCTGCGCGGATGAGGAGTATCGTGCCATCTATGCCGCGTCCAATCTGGAACTGGTGACCACCTACCGCCCCCTGGCGGACGGCAGCGAACCTTTTATCTGGATTCATGAAACCCGGGTACCGCCGTGGGTCATCTATATCCTTCGGCATCTAACGACCGGCTAGACAACCGGCCTTCTCGCCACCAGCCTTGTCTATTACGGTCATCGCCGCGGTGACAGATTATCGCCGCTGGTGAAAATATTGTCTGCGGCTGACCGTTCCTGTGGTACCCTAACCGATTCATCCGGGGGGCGGCACATTCCGCGCGGATGAAGACCGGTCGGGCGAGGCAGGGAGTACCTGGTCGCTGGGGGATCACCGCGCTGCTATCCCTATATTTTTGAAGCTGAAAGGAGAATATTTGCGTATGGAAATGGAGATTTTCTTTCCCGGCGGCAAGCGTGTGGACGCCAACGTACGGGATTTCATCATTCAGACGGACCAGAAGAAGGAACGGGGGGGCGAAGATGAAGCACCGACACCATTCGAGCTATTTCTGGCCTCCTTGGGAACATGTGCTGGTATTTACGTTCTCTCCTTTTGTCAAAGTCACAATATCCCGACCGAAGGAATCCGCCTGCGGCAGCGCGTGGAGCGCAATCCGGCCACCGGCATGCTGGACCGGATCGAACTGGAAATCCTGTTGCCGGCCGATTTCCCTGCCAAATATCAGACAGCGGTGATTCGTTCCGCCGAAAAATGTACCGTCAAGAAGCACCTGGAACAACCGCCGCAATTTTCCATTATCACCCGTCAGGAAGTACCTGTTTCCTGAAACACCGCAATCCGGCCCACCCTCGCCTCTGGTCAGGACCGGCGGTGGGGTAAGGCCATTTTCGCGAGCCGATCTTCATCCACGTTGCCATGCCCTCTGTCGATCGGTTCAAAAGAAGTACGTCAACCAAATGTAGACTCCAGCCGGCGCCCGGGTGGTGTTGTCGGTAAACGGGATGGGAATACCCCCGAATTCCGTCCCGGTGTCACCCAAGACCAGATTGGCGCCACAGGTGAGCTGCAGGTTCTGGCCGGCGTTCCAGACGGCCCGCGGCTGAACGATCCCCGATGGATCGGCCAGGTTCACGATGGCCGTGGCGTACAGATTGACCAGCGGATGCACCTCGGCCTGGATCATGCCGTCCAGGTAGAAGCGACCGACGGTGAACATCTCGCCGCGCTCCACCCGGGTCAGCAGCGCCGGGTCCAACGCTGCCAGCGAATAGTCGTCGGCGCCCAGGCCGTTATAGTGAAACTCGAGATAGCCGTACAGGTTCTTCTTCCACCAGACCCATGAATAGTCCATGTTGGCCACCAGGGAAAGGAATCCCTCCCGGCGGGCGGCACTGTTGAGAAAGGTCCAGGTGGCATCCAGGCGCCAGGCGGCGGCGCCCAGGTAGCCGACACTGCCGGCCCCGATGACCACATCCCGGTAATGGCGAACCAGCAGCAGGTCCAGGTCCGTCGTGCCGGCGTTGAAGTGCCATTTGACCGCCACCGATGACTGGTTCCAGCCCGTGGCCCGGGTCTCCGGATCCCGTCGCGGAACGGCCAGAAACTGGAAATCGCCCCACTCGGCCGGGATCTGTACCGAGACCATGTCATCCCCCACCTTGTAGTCCCGTTCCACATCCGTCGGCGCGAACGGATTCAGCAGGTCCAGCGGGTTGAAGAGCATGCCGTTCCCCCAGGTGACGGCCTGGCGGCCGACGCGGACGAAACCCCAGTCCGGCTGCCAGGTGAGCGCCAGCCGGTCCAGCCGATGGTAGAGGATATGTCCCTCGCCGTCGTGGATAACGCCGATCAGGTCCAGGAAGCGCCGCCGGTCATCCGGCGGCTGGATTTGGGCGCGGGCCCAGGCTCCCAGCAGGGGATTTATCTCGGCCAGCTGGAAATTGCGGCGGCGGGTATCACCGCCCGTCAGCAGGAATTCATAATGGGTTTCCAGTTTGAAGCGCCGACCGAGGAAGAGTTCGTTTTTCAACCGGAACTCAAACGTGCCATCCCGCAGTGTATCGGTGCTTTCCGCGGCGAAATAGGACGTTTCGGCCGGCCACTGGATACTGCCCCGGCCCTTCAGATGACCCCCCCAGCGCCAGTCGAGACGGGTCCACCACCCCATCGCCCCAGTTTTTTCCGTTGATTTCTCAAGAAGCGTATTCTCCGCGGGTTCCGGCGGCGGTGCGGCGTCCTTTTCCGCGCCGCAAACCATGGTCACCAGGAACAAAATGACAAAAAACCCAATATGCCGATGATTGCGGACCATCATGTGATTATCTGGCTTCCCCGACCGCCCGTGCGCCCCCTGCAGCATCACCAGACGGTAGACAGGATTATTGCCGCCGCTTGTCCTCCACCACCCGACCGTCACGGATCACTACCAGGCGGCGGGCATATTCCATCACCATGTTGTCATGGGTGGAAAAGATAAAGGTAGCCTTCTTGTCGCAGTTCAGCTTCTGCATCATATCCAGCAAGCTGCCGCCCGTCTCAGAATCCAGGTTGGCTGTGGGTTCGTCGGCCAGCACAATGGCCGGATCGGAGACGATGGCCCGGGCCACCGCCACCCGCTGCTGCTGACCGCCGGAGAGCTCATTGGGTCGACGGTGAAACATGCCGTCGAGACCAACTTCCTTCAGAATGGAGCGGGCCCGTTCGCGCCGCTCCTTGGCCGGGATGCCCTGCAGCAGCATGACGAACTCCACGTTTTCCAGGGCCGACAGAACCGGGATCAGATTGTAGGATTGAAAAATAAAGCCCACCTTGCGCAGGCGCATCTCCGCCAACTCCGTCTGATTCAATTCAGCCAGGGCCTGACCATCCACCCTCAACTCACCCGACGTCGCGGCATCCAGGCCGCCGATCAGGTTCAGCAAGGTCGTCTTGCCGGATCCGGACGGGCCGGCGATGGCCGTGAATTCCCCCTTCTCCACATCGAGGTCGAGTCCTTTGAGCGCTTCGACTTTTACTTTCTCCTGTTCATATACCTTGCGTAGGTTTTCACATACCACGATGTTCATGTTTCTCTCCTGCAATGATCACCCCATTTCCCCGGGATTCCTTTGTCCGGCCGATCCTCAGCGGCCGGGCCGCTAGGTCCGTCCCAGTGCCTCCACCGGGGTGAACCGGGCGGCCTTCAGGGCCGGATACGCGCTGACCAGCAGCCCCAGCACAAATACCGTCACATCGGCCATGATAACGTCCTTGGCCGCCAGCACCGGGTACACCACCCGGGATATGCCGAAATATTCCGATCCCGCGGCCACCGCCGACAGGTCGATCCCGGTCTGGGCCAGTGCCCAAACGGACACGAACCCCAGCACATTGCCGATCACCAGGCCAAGACTCAACAGATAAAAACCTTCGATCAGCACATCCTGAAGGATCCGGCCCGGCCGCATGCCCAGGGCCTTGAGCAGCCCGAACTCCCGCATCCGCTCATAGACCGCCATCAGGACGGTGTTGACCAGCCCGAAGCCCATGGCGACAAAGACCACCAGATTCCAAATGAAGATAAATCCGTCCATCATCCCCAGGTACGCCTTGACCAAGGGGAGTAGTTCCTTCCAGGTCCAGACTTCCAGATCGTCGGGCGCGGCCTGCTGCAATCGTCCGGCCACCGTATCCACCATCTCGCTGTCGGGTAGCAGCACGGCGTACTGGGACACGGCCCCGTCCATCTTCAGCATCTTCTGGGCAGCCGGCAGGACCACGAACACGTACTGTTTTTCCGTGAACTCCAATTGCGTCCGGAAAACACCGCGGATGCGGAATGCCCGGGATCCAATCTGTCGCCCGGTATCCTGGGACATCAACACCAGCTTGTTCCCCAGTTTGGTCTCGAATTTGTCGAGCAAGGCCTGCCCCACCAAGATGCCGATGTCATCATCCGGCGCCAGGTACTCGCCCCGGGAAACCGCCCCCCCGATAAACGACAAGCGCGCCTCTTTATCCGGTTCGATACCCACCAGCGTAACGCCGCTGGAATGGCGGGCGTTACTGGCGATGGCGTTCACGCAAACGCGGGCGGCCCATACGCTGCCGGGAGGCAGTTCCGCCTGCAACAACCGTCGCACCTCCGCCGTCTGTTCGATCCGGTTATCCACCACCGGGTCCTGATGATAGCGGGGCGCCAGAATCTGGATATGGCCGGTGAGAGTAGCGATGCCGTTCTCTTCCAAATCCACCAGAAAACCGCGGGAAAGGGAGTTGAGAAAAATCATGCTCCACACGCCGATAATCACGGCGATGAGAATAACGGTCGTGCGCCGGGGATTGCGCCAGACATTGCGCCAGGCCAGCTGAAAATGCATCCTCACTCTCCGTTTCTGAATCCGCTTCTGCCGTCAGGCATGGCCCAGCGCCTCCACGGGACGCAGGCGCCGGACTTTCAGGGCCGGATACAAGGCGGTAAAGAAGGTGATCACGAAGACGGCCGCCGGGCCGATGGTAATGGACAACCAGGACAACTGCGGATAGATACGGTCGGGTATGCCGAACTTCTGCAGGATTTCACCGGCATCGGGGAAGGTAATGCCGTGGACCTGGAAATACCCGGTCAGCAAAATCCCGCAGACGATGCCAGCACCGATGCCGATCAGGGTCATGCTCATGGATTCCATGAGGAGCACCCGGATGAGCCGGCCCGGCGTCGTCCCCATGGCCATCATTACCCCGAACTCCTTGGTCCGCTCTAGGATGGCCATCAGGAAGGTGTTCAATATGCTGAAGGCCACCACGACGATCAGAAATAGATAGAAGATAAAGCCACTCACCAGATCCATCTGGATACCCTGGTAGAGACCCGGCATCAGTTCTTTCCAATCGAGCACCACCAGCGAGTGATGGTTGGCCAGATCCCTCACCTGTTCATACACGTCGTGCTTCACTGCCGCCAGATTGTCCAGGCTGCGGCCCATGATGACGACCTCATGCACCGCCCCGCGCATGCTGAACACATCCTGAAATGTCGACAGCGGCATATGGATGGAAGACCGGTCAAAATCTTCCTGCCCCGAGGCGAAAATACCCCTGACGTTCAGGACAGTGGCCGCTACGGAACCGTCCCGCCCCTGTCCAAGAACCACCAGTTCATCGCCGACGCCCACCTTGAGATTGTCGGCCAGCATTTTCCCCACCAGCGCCCCGGTACCATCCTCCGGCGTCAGATATTCACCTTGCCGGATCATGGATTCCAGCGTCGACACGTGCGCTTCCCGCTCGGGAACGATACCGATGACCAGCACGCCGTAGGTGCGCTCCGCCGAGGAAACCAGGGCGAAGGCGTTGGCACGGTAGGTGAAGGATTCTACCTCGGGGATATCGGCCAGTACGTCTCCCACCTTACCGGGTTTCGGCACGACATGCCGGATTTCCCGGTCTTTTTGATAATCCTTGGCCTGGATCTGCAGGTATCCGGTATGGATCCGGACGGTGAAATCGATCATGGTATCGTAGGAACCAAATTGCAACGAGAGCATGAAAATCAGCAACGTACACGCAAAAACGATGGCACAGATGGTGAGAATGGAGCGCCGTGGATTGCGCCAGATATTCCGCCAGGCCATCTTCCGGTCGATAGACATGAATGGTTACCTCCCGGGATTGCGCAGGCTCGAAAGGGTGAACAGCCGGTCGGGCAGATCCTCCACGAATGCCAGTTCCAGATAGTCCAGGCGGGTGAATTCACCCGTGGTGTCCGCCTTGCGCATGATCCACACCATGGGGAAGAGCTTGCCGTCGACCGGCCGGATAGTGTTCGCATCCATGAACTTGACCAGACGCATTTCCTCGTCGTAGAACTCCTCCCGCAACATGATGTAATCCTCACGGACCTTCATTTTCTGCATTCCCCAGATCACGGGTGCTTGCGGCTTGGGCATGGACTTGATCACGTAAACCTTTTTCCCTTCGTGCTCTTCGGTGCCGACAATTTCATGGGTGTAATCCGTCAGCAGGGTGTTGGACTTGGACAGATCGTTGTTGGAAAAATCCGAGCCCATCCACGCCTGGGACATCATGGAGGGGGGCAGTTTGATGACACGGTTGACCTTGGGATTGTACATCCACATTTCACCGTCCTTCAGCAGGGTGCCGTTTCCCTCGTCCTTGGGCGGGGCGAGAAGGGTGAAAATGCTGTCATCCTGCCCCCGGGTCCAGGCCCTGATGGTCATGGTCCGTTCCCAGTCCGGGCGGTGAATGGTCATTTCCACCGTGGCGATGGAGGCCGTGCCGCGCCAGTAGTCGAAGGCGCCTTCCACCAACCGGTCGGCATCCGTCTCCTCCGCCCCCAGAAGCGCTCCGCAGCAGGCCAGCACGAAGATCAATGTTCGCCGGAATCCACTTGAAAGAAGGTACACGGCAGCTCCTTTTCCTTCAGACGATCTCGCCGGGGGGGGAGGGCGGCCGGATTCCCCGCAGCAGACAGGTGCAAAAATGGTCGATCACTCGGGCATACGGGACGCGCTCGCGGTCCAGATACCATTGCAAAAAAAGACCATCCAGCATTCCGACGATGGCTGCAGCCAGCAACTCCGGACGGACATCGGAGCGAAATTCCTGTTTGGCCATACCCTCCTCGATAACGTCCATAAACAACCGTCGGGCGTTCTCGTACGACTTCTTGAATTCCAGCGTGTAGATGTTGGCTGAATCGCCCTGCCGAAACGCCTCGGCCCAATAGTCGCTCAAGAGATTGAGCTCCGCCATGGCCCCCTCCTGCTCCAGGAAGGAAAATGCGTCGATCATCCGCCGCAGCTTGTCGGCCGGAGGAATTCTCAGGACGGCAATACCGAAGATAATCGATTCGATATGCCGCAACAGAAACAGCAGAGCCTCATGAATCAGCATTGCCTTGCTCGGAAAATATTCGTAGACGGTCCCCTTGCCGATGCCCGCCGCCACGGCGATTTCGGCAATGGTCGCCCCGTTGAATCCCTTCCGCCGGAACACCTGCAGCGCTGCGGCGATGATGGTTTCCCGTTTTTTTTCTTTGGCAGTGTCGGACATGACCTTTTTTTCCCGACCGACCGGTCGGTCGATTTGCCCTATCTTACACTTCGGGAGGGTGTCCGTCAAGAAAAAACCGCCCCCGGCCACCTTGTGATCGACCTCCAAATACATTGATTTTTCTGCCATCACCCGGTAGAATGACCCCGCTGCAACAACAGCAGCCGGGTTGCCCGGATTTCATGGACACCTGGATGGATGCATTGGCCCACGATCCGCCCACATTGAAGAATGACACGGCCAACCGGCCGAATGTCACCATCGTCATTCCCTCTTATCGGAGTGAACGGACGCTGGCGGCCGTTCTGGAGCGCCTCACTCGGGAACTGCCGGCGGCGGTTCGGGAAGTCCTGGTCGTTGAAAGCGGCGGTCGGCCTGCCGTCACCGATATCTGCCACCGGTTCGCGGCCGTCCGTGTGATGAACTCATCCCGGCGCCTTTCGCCCGGTGCCGCCAGGAACACCGGCGCTCGGGCGACGGAGAGCGATTTTATCCTTTTTCTGGATGCGGATTGCATGCCGGCTCCGGGTTGGGGGATCTGGCTTGCCGAACTGCTCGGGGCGGGACATCCGGTCATGTCGGCCGCCATCGACAACGGCACACCGCACAGCTGGGCCGGCAGCGTGCAATTCTGGCTTGAATTCATGGATTTCTCTCCCTGCAATGCGGCTGGTCGCCGGCCTTTTATATCAACATATTGTCTCCTGTGCCGCCGTGACGTCTACGAGGCCACAGCCGGTTTCCAGGAAGACTATTTCATGGGTGAGGACATCATCTTTTCTTATCAACTCGGGCGACTCGGCTACCCTCTCTTCTTCAGCAACCGGTGGCAGGTCAGGCACCTGAACCGGACTCGGTTCGGAGAAGTTTTTCCCCATCTTTATCGTCTTGGATGGTGGAGTTCCCTTGTACGCTCGGGATATCCGGAAGTCCGCGGCTCTTTCCTCCGACATTCACCCTTTCTGATCCCGATCCTGATCCCCTTCCGCTACGCCCGCTTGTGCCGCCGGCTGTTTACCAGCTCCCGGCTGACAAGGTGCGCCAAAATGGTCGTCGCTCTCCTCGCCTGGCCGTCCCTCACCGTCTGGTGCGCCGGCTTCATGAAAGGAATGATCCGGTCCCTGCTCGCGAACAAACGCCGTCCGGCCACCGGCATCCATCCCGAGACTCAGCCAACGGTCTATCACCAAGGGAAAAAGTAGAGCAACCGCTCCAATTGTATGGATTCAGGCAATGAAAAATCATGGATGACCTTCGATGTGCACCTGGATGCGGGGCGCATCATTCCGGGGGAAACGCCGTACCCTCTGCGAGGAATTCGGGTCCGGATATGGCGACATGGTGGAATCATCCAGACCCTGTCATGGAAAACGAAAGATCCACCGGAACCGCCGTACAAATTGCTGCGGGACATGGTACTGGACCTTCATTATCGAGGGTTCATGACCGCCCGTTTGATCCCCGGTCGACCGGAAGCGCCCGCGGCCGTGACCGCCGCTTCGGGAAAGGTGTATCGCTGGCAGTTCCACAACGAGTCATTCTTTGCTGCTCGGCCGGATTTTGAGTTCCTCCTGCCGGAACTTTCAGATCAACGGCTGGCCCGGCTGATGGTTCAGCCGCCATGTCCCTCCATTCGCCATCCCCAACATACCGCCGCCGGAACACCCGTCACACCGGTTTTCTTCACCATCGTTACAGAAAAAACGGAGCGGTCACTCCCTGAACTCATGCACCAGCGCGCCATCCTGTTCCGGTTGGGGAGACATTTGCCTGCTTCACCGGTCATACAGGCCGCCGGGAATATCACGGAAGTAATTTGTCAAAAATATGATTTGTCGACCGTAGGCGGCTTACTGCGAGAGATCGTCGGTGACGACCTGGTTTTTTTCATCGTCGGTGACGTTTCCGAAACACCCCCTCTCCGGCTTTCTTCCCAGTTTGCTCTGGGCTTCAGGGAAGGAGCCCACATCGTCTTCCCGAACGTCCGGTGGGCGACCGTTGACGCAGCTGACCGGCTTGCGGAAATCCATCACGCCGTCACGCCGCTGGCGCACATGGGTTTCATTCCCCCCGAAGAGATCACACGGCCGCATCCGTTCATCACCGCTCAACTCCGCTACCGTTCACTGGCCTTCTGTTGCCGGCCCGACACCTGGCTCAGCCTGCTGCCCTTTCAGCGCGTCGTCCTCCATCCCGGCTCTTCCCTGGTTGAAGGATTCACAGAATTTCTGCTCCATGGCGCCCGGGAACGTGCCGGTTTCTTTTACGCACCCGACACATCCATCCGCTTCGCCGTCCGGCGGCCGCTGGCGTCGTGGCTCGCCTGGACATCAGCCTGCCGCCTGGCCGCCTGCGCCGGCCGGTACTCGCGAGGCCGGCGTCATCACTGGGATATTCATCAGCAACCGACTGACAACAGGGAGCGACCGCCGGCGGCGGAGACGCCCAGCCCGACCAAAAGGGCACCCTGTATTCCCCGACAACTGGCCGCTCTGGCCGTGGCCGCGCGGTCCTTCGCCGGATGGACCGCGCCGCCCTATTTCCCCGTGCCGGTCGAACCGATGGGCGCCGCACGATATGACTTGTTCACCGGTGAAACCGTCATCGATGCGTCGCCGGTCGCTCCCCGCTTTCTGCACTGCCGGATCTTCATGAACGGGCAGCCGTGTGGTCTTTTGGGTTTGCCGCTATTTTCCGCGCCGCCCGACCCGGCGGTATTCGGCGCCCGGATCCGCGCCGAATTTTTCCGCTGGTACGCCGACCGCTGGCTGCGCCACCTGGCCCAGCGGGAGTTCGATGCACTCGAGGCGCCCCCCCCCCCGACGGCAATCGGTGCCGACGCAACCGAACCATCGGTCCAGGTCACGGCCCTTCCCCGGCTGGAAGTCGTTCTGGCCACCCACGACCGCCCCGCCCAGTTCAGGCGCGTCGTGGGATCGCTGCGGCAGCAGCAGCTACCGGTGAAGCTCCGGGTGGTGGACAGCAATCCGCTCACCTCCCAGACCCGCGAATTTTGCCGTGCCCACGATATCCCGTATCTGTTGAGTCCGCCGCCGGGAAAAAGCCGCGCGGTAAATCTTGGAATCCGTGCTTCGACTGCCGACATTTTACTCTTTATTGACGATGACGCCGTGGCTCATCCGGAATGGTCGGAGCAGCTGCGTGCCGGCTTCTGTCACCCCGGGGTGATGTGCGTCACCGGCCTGGCCTTGCCGCTGGAGACCACCACACCGGCCCAGTATTATTTCGAAACCCACATGGAAGAATACGAAATGGGCGGCTTGCGCCGGGGGTATACGGAACGGGAATACCGCCGGCCGTACCCTTTCTATCGCTGCTCCCATGCCGGTACCGGCGCCTGCATGGCCATTCGCCGGGAGGCCTTCGACCGGATCGGCCTTTTCGCCCAGACTCTGAGTCCCGGCACGCCCTGCCGAGCCGGTGAAGAGGTGGATTTTTTCTTCCGGCTGCTGAAAGCGGATTTCTCCATCGTGTACAACCCACGCGCCATGGTGTGGCATGACCACCGGCGGAAAATGTCGCAGCTGACCCGTCTCATCTTCAACTACGGGGTTAGTACCGGCTCGTTCTCCACCCGCTGGTTTCTGCGGGAACGGGGCTTCCGGTCACTGTACTATCTGTGGCGCTGGAATATCGTGGGGCTTACCTGCCATGCCCTGCGCGGCCGGACCGGCTACCCCACCGGCCTGCTGTTGCGCGAGGTGGCGGGCGTCATGGCCGGGCCGGCGTATTATGCTTCCTCCTGCGCCGCCCAGGCCTATCTCGATCGCCGGATGCGCCGGCACCCTCCCCCGCCGACGGATCACCACGGATGAAACCTCCGCCGGATGGACTCACCGGCTGGTGCTCCCGTATCCCCCCCCAGCTTCGGGTGGATAAGAGCCATGTCACAAAAAAATACGGGCCACCGGAGATCGCCCCGGCCGGAGCGATTCACCCGGCGTCCATCAGGAGATGTGGCAGGATACGCCACCGTTTTTCTCATAGTAACGCTGGTGATATTCCTCCGCCCGCCAGAACGGCGTCGCCGGGACGATCTCCGTGACGATGGGTCGGAAATAATCACCCTCCGCCTGCAAGCGCTGTTTGACTTTCCGCGCGGTTCGTTCCTGCGCCTCATCATGGAAGAACACCACCGAGCGGTATTGGGTCCCCACATCCGGTCCCTGCCGGTTCGGCGTCGTCGGATCATGGATCTTCCAGAATGATTCCAGTAATTGTTCGTAGGAAATCACCGCCGGATCGTATTCCACCTGAACGACCTCGGCGTGGCCGGTATGGCCGGTGCAAACCTGCTTATAGGAAGGATTTTCCTTGGTGCCTCCCATGTATCCGACCGCGGTGTCGCGAACGCCGTC
>JAFGRT010000076.1 GCA_016935015.1 Acidobacteriota bacterium
ATGGGGTGTCGGCCGGCGGGGCGTGCGGATGGTTCGGCTTACTTCGGCGGCAGCAGGATGAATTTGTCATTGTCCAGGCGGAGACGCAGGCGGCGGGGCAGCGGCTCCCCGACATGCTGCTGGTACAACTTCAGGGCGTGTTCGTGGAGGCGGGCCGGCTGGATTTCGCCGTTGACTTCCAGCCCGTCATCGTCCAGCACGATTTCGGCCGTCTGGTTGTCGGCCACCACGTTTTCGTCCACCAGGAGCCGGCGCAGGTTCCGCAGAAAGGTGGTCTTCTTATCCAGTTCCTGCCGGGTGAAACCGATTTCCTTGTGGGCTTGCTCCAGCTTCTTCAGCACAGTGACCATCTCTTTCTTGAGGGCTTCCTGTTCCCGCCCTTTTGATTCCTTTACAGCTTTTTCCAGCGTCTTTAGCTTGGTTTCCAGCTCTACGATCTCCTGGACGCGGTGCTGCATTTGCTTTTCGACGTGTTTTTGCTCCTGGATTTGCTGGGTGTGCTGTTCCGCCACCTGGACATGATAGGTGGCCATAGCCTGGCGCTTTTTCGCCAATTCCTCCGCCCGTGCCTTCAGCTCCTGCTCCAGGTGCTGCAGTTTTTTCTGCGCTTCCTCATCGGTGAGGTTTTCCTGTTTCTGCCGAATCTTTTCCTGGAGTTCCTTCACCCGGGCGTACTCCTTCTCCAGGGCGGCCTGTTTTTCTTTCAGCTCGGCCTGGATCTGGTGCTGACGCTCCGCCTGGGCGGCGTGCAACGCTTCCTGTTTTGCCTGGATTTCCTTCTGTTTCGCCAGTTCATCCTGGCGGGCTTTTTGTTCGGCGTCCTGTTTGACCTCACGTTCGACCCGTTCGGTTTCCCGCACCTCACGCTCGGCTTCGCGTCTAGCCTCCCGCTCGATCCGTTCGGTTTCCCGCACCTCACGCTCGGGTTCGCGTCTAGCCTCCCGCTCGATCCGTTCGGTTTCCCGCACCTCACGCTCGGCTTCCCGGGCGTCGCGCTCCCGCTTTTCTGCCTGCCGTTCGTCCCAATCCCCGGTTTTGGCCGGCGGCACGGGTGGGGCCGGAGGAGCCATTACAGCCGGCGGCGGAGGCGGAGGACTCGTTGCCCGGGCCGGCTTCTCCGGGGCGGGTGGGGCCGGCGGTTGGGGTGCTTCCGCCTGCATCGGCGGGACCGGTGGTGCAGCCGGTTCCGCCCCGGCCGGTGTTTCCGCGGATGGCACACGGGGCACCGGGAGAGCCGCTGGGGCCGGGGCCTCGGCGGCCGGGGGTGTTGAGGCCGGGAGTGCCACCGGTTCAGGCGGAGCGGGTGCGGCCGGGGGTGCCGGCGGTTTGGCCGAAAGGGCCTGTTTTACGGTTTTGTCCAGCCAGGGTTGGAGCGCCGCGATCTCGGCGGCGGACAGCACCTGGCCGTTCCGTTTGACCTGGTCGATGCGACCGTTTTTCAGAGAGACCACGAATGTTTCGGTCCCGTTCGCCGCCGGTCGTTGAAAGGTAATGACCTGGGAAGTGATCTCCTTTTGGGTGGTTACGTCGGGAGTTCCTTCTGCGGGCACGGCGGACACGGCGGCGTGTGCCGCCGGATGGGCGACCACAGGGATATTCATCCAGGCGGTGAACATCATGACGGTGAGGGCCACGATGACGATGAACGACATGCGGGCGGACAGCGCCGCCGATGGATGGGGAGACGTAGTCATGAGCAGAATCCTCCGGTAGAGTTGATTTCTGCCGCCGACGACGGTCAGACCGGGTTGAGGAAGACGAAATGATTGCTGCTGCAGATTCACCAGGGCGCGGGCCAGCAACAGGGGATTCTCGCAGGCGCCCACGGCCAGCTCGTCGCAGCAATGCTCCCGCTCACGGCGGATGACGGATGACATCCACCAGACGGCCGGATGGTAGAAAAACAGGATCTCGGCCATGGACTGGAGCAGGTTGACCAACGGATCGAGACGGCGCACATGGGCCAGTTCATGGGCCAGCACGGCTTCCACCTGTTCGGCCGGCAATCCGGTCAGCACGGCGGCCGGCAGGAGGATGACCGGTTTCAGGTGGCCGATGACCAGGGGCACCTGCGCCCGCAGGGATACCAGGACGGCGGTGGCCCGCGGCATCTCCAGCCGCTGGTGCAACCGGGCCACTTTCTCCTGCCAGGCCGGTGGCAAAGCCCGTACTTGGTGGGTCCGGAGCCGCCGGTTGACCAGCCAGCCGCCCGTCAGCCGGACGGAGAGGATCAGGACGCCCAGCCACCAGCCGCTGATGAACAGGGGGAAATAATGGGGCAGCATCCCCTCCGGAGCGGCCGTTGGGCCGCCGGCGGGCGACATGTGGATGGCGGAATCCGGCGGCGGACCCCAGGGGGCCGGCCCCACACCGGTCAGCGGCAGCGGACCGGTGGTTGGCGATGGCCAGCCCTGGCTGCCGGCGGGCGGCGCCAGCTGGAACAGGAAGGTACCGCCGGCCAGCAAGAGAAACAGCCCCAGGGCGGCTATGGCGAGGGCATAGCGCAGCCGGCACTGTTCGGCTCTCGTCAGCCGCAGCAGCAGGCCCAGGGCGGCGGCCAGCACCACACCGTGCCACAGGGAATGGATGAGGGTCCAGCCCAGAGCCTGCACGATGGTCGCCGGAAGGATATCCGCCAGGATGTTCATGACCGCTCCTTTTCCATGTCATCGAGCAATCGGCGGATCTGCCGCAGTTCCGCCGGTGAGGTGCGCTGGGGATCCAGCGCCTGCATGACCAGTTTGGCGGCCGAGCCGCCGAAGGCGCTTTCCAGCAGCCGGTCCAGCAGCATCTGCTGGGTCTCGCTTTCCTGGTACAGGGTCGCGTAGACGTGCTGCCGCCGGCGGGTGTCCCGCTCCAGCATGCCCTTATCCGTCATGATCTGCATGATTTTGAGGGTGGTGGTATAGCCCACGTCCTTGTGCCGGCGCAACCGCTCGTGGACGAAGCGCACGGTGGACGGCCCGTGTTCCCAGAGGATCCGCAGTACGTCCAGTTCGGCCTCCGTCGGTTGCAATGGCTTGGTTTTCATGGCTTCCCTCGTTTCACTACACCTTGTTTATCACACTGTTACTGTCGTCTTCTTCAATCCGGTCCGGCCGTCGCCGGGGCCGGGGTGGCCGCTTCACAGCGAGGCGGCTGATTCTAACTACGAAAGCTTTCGTATTTTCATCCTACTCCTCGTGGAGCAGGCTGTCAAGAGTTAATACGAATATTTTCGTAGAAAGTTTTGGGCAGGCATTCTTTTTTTGCATGTTGATAGATGGAACGGAGTATTACACCTTATTTACATTGGCTTTATGTGTTTTCCAGCCGCCTTTGGGGACAGCCGCGGTCACGAGCTCATGTCCGGTCAGACGACGGCCGCTGCGAGGGCCGACATTCGATGGTTCTCGAACAGTGTACAAAAACGAAACTTTTCCGGCTTTCAACCGATAATATTTATAATATACCCGGCGTGAGGTTTTCATCATGACTAAAATACAGGATGGCGGCTTCCGTCCGCCGATCCCGCCGGCCGATATCCGTGCGGAGAGCAAGGAAAATACACCAGCCGACAAAACCCCGCCGGCCGCGCCGTCGCAGGCGGAGCGGTTTCCGGACAAGGTTCAGGAGCACGCCGGCCGGGCGACGATCCTGGACCCTGCACCGGCAACGGGTCCGTCCAGGCCGGACGTTGTCGCCGGGGGACCGGCGGCGGATACCCCCGAGCTGACCGAATCCATGACAGCCAGGTTCAAAATGGCCCGGTTGAATCCGGCCGCCCGTCCGGACACCTCCATGACGGCCGAAAGAATCGTCCGCGAACTGAAGACCAAGCCCGAACCGGCGCGGCTGGAGCAGCTGGCAACGAGAGCGTTGACCCATTTCGCAAAGGCCAGCGGGGCCGGTCAGGCGGAAATGCAGGCGCATCAGGCCGTGCTGGAGTCGGCAAGAAGCCAATGGGAAAAGATGGTCCAGGATGAACAACCGGCGGGGGGTAGCCAGCAAAGCGAAATGGAAGCGGCCGTCTTCAGTGAGTTGACGGCCCACTTCTCGAGCGCTGCCGGGGCAGATCCTATGGCGGCCCTGTTCGGCGCGATGAAAGAGTCCGTCGAGGAGGTAAACAAGGACAAGAAATACGCCCTGGAAAAACTGCAGTCGATGAACGAGATCGCCGAAGCGTACGGCGACTATCTGCAGGAACTGCAGGAACAGTCGGCGGCCGCCACGGGGGAGGAGTCGGACGGCAAAACCAAGATCGACGTGCGGTTCCCGCGGCCACCTGGATCGGACGATGTGCTTCAGATCACCCGGTTGGGCCCCAAGGAACGGGTGGCCATGAGCTCCGTGGAGTTGGATGCGCAGATCGGTGATTTGGAGCGACTCAAGAATGAGATTGATGATGTGACGCAAATGGAGCAACTGAATTTACAGTCAAACCTCCAAAAATCGAAGCAGCTCATGCAAACGATAAGCAACATCCTGAAGGCCCTGTCTGACACCAGCCGCTCCCTCCTCCAAAACATGAAATGACCGTTGCTGGACGTCGGTGCCGTTCCCGTCAGCGCGCCCGGACTTCGGCCACCACTGCCGTGAATTCCTGCCCGATGGCATCGTCCTGCGGCCGGATCAGACAATTCATCCCGAGTATGGTCAGCAGGTTGGCGATGAAACCGGGCACGATCTCGTACAGGAAGGTGTCCCAGCCCAGCAGCTTCCAGGCGATGAGGACGGCCGTACCGGCCAGCATGCCGGCCAGCGCCGCTTGCCAGGTGGTGCGGCGCGAATAGAGGGCGGCCAGCACCAACGGTCCGAACGCCGCGCCGAAGCCACCCCAGGCGTAGGCCACCAGCCCGAGGACGGTGTTCTCGGGATCCATGGCCAGGGCCAGCGCCACGACGGCGATGACCAGCACGCACACCCGCCCCATCCACATGAGCTCGCGGTCGCCCGGCTGGCGGCGCAGGACGCGCTTGTAGAAGTCTTCCGTCAGGGTGGACGAGGAGACCAGCAGCTGCGAGTCGATGGTGGACATGATGGCCGACAGGATGGCCGCCAGCAGGATACCGCCCAGCCAGGGGTTGAACAGGTCCTGGATCATGTAAATGAAGACTTTCTCGTTGTTCCCCCAGGCCAGGCCGGGATACATGGGCACCGCCAGCAGGCCCACGGCCACGGCGCCGCCCAGGGAAAGGACCACCCAGATCATGGCGATGGTCATGGCCCGTGGCAGGGCGCGGATGGACCGGATGCCCATGAAGCGGGCCAGGATATGGGGCTGGCCGAAATAGCCCAGTCCCCAGGCCGCGGCCGAAACGATGCCCAGCACGGCGGTCAGGTCGAAGACCGCGGGCAGAAGGCCACCGGCGATTTCGTTGGCGGCCATGGCCCGGGTCACCACCGCCGGATCGGATCCGATGTGGGTGTAGGCCAGCACCGGCACCACCAGGATGGCGAAAAACATGAGGCTGCCCTGCACGAAATCGGTCCAGCAGACGGCCAGGAAGCCACCCAGGAAGGTGTAGCCGACAATGACCGTCCCGCCGATGAGGACGGCCACATGGTAGTCCACCTGGAACATGGACTCGAACAGCTTGCCCGAGGCCACCAGGCCCGACGAGGAGTAAATGGTAAAAAAGAAGATGGTGATGGCCGCCGAGATGACGCGCAGCAGGCCGGTGGGGTCCTTGAAGCGTTCCTCGAAAAAGGTGGACAGGGTCAGGGCGCGGGTGTTGTGGGTGTAGACGCGCAGCCGGGCCGACACCAGATACCAGTTGAAGAAGGTGCCGATGGCCAGGCCGATGGCGATCCAGCTCTGCATCAGTCCGCCGACGTAAATGGCGCCGGGTAGGCCCATGAGCAGCCAGCCGCTCATGTCGCTGGCCTGGGCCGACAGGGCGGTGACCCAGCTGCCCAGGCCGCGGCCGCCCAGCAGGTAGCCCTCGATGTCGCCGGTGCGGCGGAAAAAGTATGCGCCGATGATCATCAGGAAGACCAGATAGACGATGAAGGTGAGCAGGGTTTCGACACTGACCATGGTGGCACTCCTCCGGGCGGATTGGGCGGCGCAAACATGAAGCCCCATTGTAGGGAAAACATCGGTTGAATTCAACAGAACTTGCTGGGGGTAGAATTCGCTTATTCGGCGAGGGCCAGCCGCAGGCGCAGCAGATCGAGGACGGTCAGCGGCCGGGTGACGGCGCTGCCGGCCGGCGGGGATTCGGCGCCGGTCAGCTGATCGGACAGCGTGGCCAGGTCCCCGGCATCCATGACGCCGTCTTCGTTGAGGTCGTACCAGAGGAGGGGGCGAACGGCGCAGGCCTCGTCGCTCACCTCCAGCCAGGTAAAGGCGGGCACGCCCGTATCCAGCACGGCCGTGTCCGGATCGGCCACCGTCGTGCCGGGCGGTATCTCCAGCCAATGCGGCGGTTGCCAGGTCCCATCCTGCCAGCGACGCCAGCACGGCGCCCACCGGCCGTCAACCGACTCCAGCCAAACGGTGTAGACGCCACCTTTCCCGTCGGCCGCCAAGGCCGGATAGCCGGCCGTGGGGCCGTCACTCACCTCCGCCGGGGCCTGCCACTCCTCCGCCACACGCCGGCGATGCCAGATTCGACCCGGTGTGGGGCCGGGTCCGATCCCGGCCCGGTCCCACACCAGGAGGTGGAGATCACCGGCGGCATCGGCCACCACGGCGGGACTGGCGTTGGCCGTGTCCGGCACCGTCGCGGCGTTGGACCAGCCGTCGTCCGCCCAGGTGCGGTGCCGGATGCCGTCCATGGTGGCCCAGAACAGGTGCAGCCGGCCGGTGGGATCCACACAGGCGTCCAGCAGGTGGCGCCAGCGGTCGGAAATGCCGGTGAGCGCGTCACCGGTGGAGAGAAACATTTCCTCCGACCAGGTAAGGCCGTCCCAGTGCCGGCCGTAGATGCCGGTGGGACGAAGGTAGTCGCGCCAGTAGTACTCGGCCCAGAAGACCCACAGCGTGTCGTCGGGCAGAATAACCAGCCGGCCGTCCAGCAGGCCGGGGCGCTTGCTGTCCGTCACCCGGGTCGAATCATCCTTCGCCGACGCGTCGTGAAGGGGGCCGGTCAGAAACAGGCCGGGCGTACAGCCGGCCAGGCCGGCCCAGAGGAGCCAGGCCCCGTCGTCCGTCTCGCCGGTGTCCAGCAAACGCCGGGCGGCAGGCGCGTCCAGGAACGGGCGGCCGGCCGCCGGAGCCGGCGGGCCCAGGCCCAGGGAATGGATATCGGCGGGGCCGGCCGGCTCATCGCCCAGGCGCACGGCCAGCAGGTCGCCCCCGGCGCGGGTCAGGAGGTGCGGTTGCCGGATGTCCCAGCCGTGGGCGACGGGTGGCGGTGCCGGTGGCCGGTCCAGCTGTATGGCGCTCTCGTTGACGTAAGCCTCCCAGCCCGTTTCGTAGTGGGTAAAAATGATGAGATTTTGGCGTTCGATGCGATCCACCATGATCCGCGTCGGGATCTGGATGCGGATCTCCGTCATGAGATGATGGTCGCCCAGGGGCGTGATTTCATCGGTGATGGGTTCGATGAAGGCCCAGTCGCCGATCTGCCGCGGATCGTCCCCCACCAGAACGGCGTTGCTGACGTGGCCGATGCCATACGAGGTCACCATGTAGACGGGCAGGTTGTAGAGAGGCTGCCCGCCGTCGAAAAAACCGAAGCCCAGATCCTCGCCATAACCGGCCGCCCGGATGTGAAGCTGGGTGGAGAAGTGGGTGCAGACGAACCAGTCGGGATCGTAGCAGAACTCATTGAGGGGATCCACGGCCAGGATGCGACGCAGCCAGTCCAGGCGCTCGGCCCGGCCGGTGAGGCGGTTCCAGTCGCCGGGCAGGCGCCCGCCGTCCAGGGCGCCGGCCAGCAGGTCGGCGTCGGCGCCATCCACCCGGCCGTCGGCGTTGACGTCGGCCCGGAAGGACGCCGGCAGATGGCCGTCCGCCATGGCGTACACCAGATCCAGGTCGGTGGTGGTGAGGGCGCCGTCGTTATCGGCGTCGCCGCTACCGTAGCTGTTGGTGGCGGGCATGGGTCGGTGGAAGGGATCGAGGCCGTCCCAGGCGCGGTGGTAGGCGGCGGCCCGGGCGGCGGGCCACAAGCCGGCGGCTATCATCAGCCCGAGGAGGGCCAGCCGGGGCCATCGGGATCGTGTTCGGCGCGTGAGGGTAGGGTTGGGCATGGGGATGCTCTCCTGCCGCCGGGCGGCCGAACCCCGGGCCGATCCGTCATCGGGAAGCGGCGGCGGAATTCGACCGGTCCTCAGAATTCTTCCTTTTTCAGGATTTCCGCGAAGACATCCAGGTAACGCTCGAATTTGTAGTAAATTGCGCCGTTGGTGGCGTGCATGGCTTCCCGAAACCAGTCACAGGATGTCGGATCCTGTTCAAGGCCTTCCCGGGAGGCGTGATACAGCTGCCGGCTGCTCCGGCTCAGATTGCGGGCGGAGCAGATGGCGGAGGCGTCCTGGTACTGCGCCTGGCGCAGGGAGGCCACCGGGGCGAACTCATCGGCATACACGCCCACCAGGCGCACGCGGTGGGTACGGCAGTACTCCACCAGCTGCGGCAGGGCCGGCGGCGTCTCGGCCGCGGATGACGTGCCGCTCATGGCGCCGTTGCTGATGAGCAGGATGCTCTGGGCCTCGGTCCGGCGCGCCTGGAGCAGGGAGAGCAGGGCGGCGTAGGGTCGTGTCGCCGCCGACCGTTCGGTGAAGCTGAAATTTGCCGGCGGCCAGGTGAGCTCGGTGCCGGAACCCGCCAGGACCCGCCAGAGCTTGTCGTGGCGGAACACGAAGATTTCCACGGTCCGGTCAGGTGGCAATTCCTGCAGGAGGTAGCGGAAGCCGGCGTCGAATTCCTTCTCGTCCACCTGGGGCCGGAGGTCCTGCTGCAGCACCACCATCAAGGGGAGCGGGGCTGGCTTCCGGTCGTCGGCCAATCCGACTACGGAAACAATCAGGCTAAACATGATGAGCAGATTGAAAAAACGCATGATGTACCCCATCCGATAAAATTGCGTCTGCCAGAATAGACAGCGGCCGAGGCGGCCGGGTTCGATTTTATCGATCCGCGACCGGCCATGGTGCCCATCCATTGCGGCCAGGACGGGCATAATGCTGTTGCGTTGCCGCCGCAACCTTTCTACAATGAAATGCTGCAGTGAATACCCGCCCCCGGGAGGATCCATGCCGGCGCAGACGAAAATGGAAAAACTCTTTTTCTATGCCGCTCAGATGCTCAATTCCACCCTGGAATACGAAGAGCTCATGAAGCAGATCCTGTGCCTGACCCTGGAGGCGACGGATGCCGAGGCGGCCATGGTCTACCGCATCGACCCCCACGTGGCCAACATCCGCGCCCGTTTCCGGCGGCGGGAGGACGAAACCCTGCAGTATTTCAAGCTGCCCAAGGGGAAGGGCATCGTCGGCTGGACGGCCGAGCAGCAGAGACCGGTCATTGTCAACGATGTGACCACCGACGAGCGGTTTCTCAAGGATTTCGAGGACATCGTCGGCCTCCGCTTCCGCTCTGTGCTGATGGTTCCCCTGTTCGGGCGGGGCCAGCTCATCGGCGTCATCGAGGCCGTCAACAAGCGGAGCGGCCATTTCACCGACAACGATCTGGACCTCCTGACCACCCTGTCCAGCCCCTGCGCCGTGGCCATCGATAACGCCAACCTGTTCCGTGAGACCCGCCGCGTGGCCCGGGAGCGGCAGTTGCTCTTCGAGGTGGGCAAGAAGCTGGCCAGCAGTCTGGACGTGGACTCATCCCTCAAAATGATCCTTCACTCGGTGCGGGATGTCATCGGCTTCAACGCAGGCGGCATCTACCTGCTGGAAGAGGACAGCGAGAGCCTCTACACCGTCTATGCCGAAGGCTACTGTGAGGAGGAGGGCCTCGACGTGGCCCTCAAGTTCGGCCGGGGCCTGGTGGGCTGGGTGGCCAAGACGGGCGAACCGATCATCGTGCCCGATGTGACGGAAAACAAGATTTATGTGAACTGCCATCACGAAACCCGTTCGGAAATCGTCGTGCCTCTGAAGATCGAAAACCGGGTGCTGGGCGTCATGAACCTGGAATCAAACCGGCGGGCCGCCTACGACGAGGGGAGCCTGAATCTGCTCACCGCCCTGGCCGGCCAGGCGGCCATTTCGGTGGAACGGGCGGTGCTGCACGAGAAAATGCTGAGCAATCAGCAGATCCAGGCCCAGCTGAGTGTCGCCCGGCAGATCCAGCTCACCTTCCTGCCCAAGCATGACCCGCAACTGGCCGGCTACGACATTTCGGGCATCAACATCCCTTCGGGCGAGGTGGGCGGTGATTACTTCGATTTCATCCGCATCATCGACCAGCACACCGGCATCGCCATCGCCGACGTTTCGGGGAAGGGCATTCCGGCCTCCCTCATCATGGCCGCTTTCCGCGCCTCCCTCATCGCCGAGATCCGCAACAACTACACCATCAGCACCATCTGCGGCAAGGTCAACCGACTGCTGACGGAATCCCTGGAGGAGGGGAACTTCGTCACCGCCTTCTACGGCGTGCTCGATTCCAAGAACCATGTCTTCACCTTCGCCAACTGCGGCCACAACTATCCGGTCTGGCTGCGGGCCGACGATACAGTCGGCTATCTGACGGAGGGCGGTCTGCCCCTTGGCTTCAGCGACGCCGCTGCCTACGAGGAACGGCCGGTCTCGCTGCTGCCGGGTGATCTCCTCTTTTTCTACACCGACGGCGTTACCGAAACGGCCGATGATCAGGAGGCGGAATTCGGCCTCGAACGGCTGCTGGCGGCCCTGCGCCATTCCCGCCATCTGCCGGCGCGGGAGATCCACCGGCGCATCTATGACGAGGTACGGGAGTTCGCCGGCGAGCGTCATGTGTTCGACGACCTGACCATGATCGTCCTGAAGCGGGAGTGACGGGCGGGGTGACGGATCAGCCGCGCCGGCGGGCACCGGCGGAATCGCCGGCCGCGGCGTGAGAGCGGCGCCGGTCGCGGATGTTCAGGGCCACGCCCAGCACCAGGGCGGCCAGGTAGGCGGCCAGGGTGAGGCCGTCCACCAGGGTGGCGTTGAGGTCGGTCCCCAGGAGCGTATCCGCCAAAAATTTCACGTAGGAAATGGGCAGGTCGGTGTCACCCAGCGCCCGGCGGACCTGCCAGTGCCACTCGGTGCAGGGGCAGTAACCCCAGCCGTACCAGATTCCCAGGCCGAACCAGGAGGCGCCCACCCCCAGCACCACCAGCAGGTGCAGCTGGCGGGTGCGGCGCCAGAGCCAGCCGCCGAGCACGAAGGCGATGAGCGATGTGTGAAAGGTGAAAAAAAACAGATCCAGCAGCGGATAGAGCATGGCGCGGTCCTCGGCGGCGGCCCGGGTTAAGCCGCTATTCCGATCCGGGTCCCGGTTCCTGGCGCTGAAAGGTGACGAACCGGTCGTACTTCTGCCTGGTCATGGAGAGACCGCCCACGCCTATGGCCAGCGCGCCGTAGCCCACCTCCCGGATTTTGGCGTACAGCGCGGCGGACATCTCGGGGTAAACCAGCCCGGCGAGGAACAGGAAAACGGCCACGACGACGGCCAGGCAGAAGGAGACCGTCGAAAAGAGAATGGTGCGGCGAAACCAGCGCGCCTGGCGGAACTGCCGGATTTCCCGGGCGGTCAGCCGGCTGTCCTGGAAGCCTTCCAGCGCCAGTCCCATGCCGACGAGAAACACGCCGAAGCCGATGTTCTCCAGCACGTGCTCGGACCGCCGGACGAGTTCCGGCAGGGCGGTCACGCAGCCCCAGGCGTAAAAGGCGTATTTCAGATAGCTCAGATAATGAAAGAACCGGCTGTTCATGATGCTCCTCTCGTTGAGGTTGGTGGTTTCATGTTTTGTCTGAAGAATCTTTCATATCACAAAACCGGTCAATGCCAGGAAAAAGATGATCGTTGCCGGGTAAAAAGCGCTTTCGGAGATGACAGGCGGCAGAATGATGGCCTGCCCGAAGCTGACGTGATCATGGGCCGCCATGGACAACATGGATGTCATGGACGCAGTGGACCGGGCGGACTTGCCCAGCCCGGAGTGAATTCTCAGAACCTCGTCAGGTCGAAGGAGAGGCCCACCATGAACGTCCGCGGCGCCAGCCAGATCTGGAAGTCGTTGGGAATGGGGTTGCCCGCCGCGTCGCGCAGAAACACGTCCCGCTCGTCGAAGATGTTTTCCACCTGGAAGAAGGCGGAGATGGTGTAGTCGCCTTCCGTCCACAACTTCTTGCTGACGTGGAATTTCCACACCTGGTAGGCCGGTTGGGAGGTGCCGTCCTCGAATTCCACCGCCCCGTTGATGTCGGCCCGCAGGTTGGCGCGGAGGCCGTAGCGCGGATTGGCCCACAGGATCTTGGCGAAGGCGGAATGCTTGGGATAATTCCGCACCTCCACGCCGTCGGGATCCTCCCGCTGGACGAAAGTGTAGGCCAAGGATGGGGTGAACCCGTAGGGCAGGTTCACGTCCACGCTGCTGTTGACGCCGCGGGCCGTATACTCCCGCAGGTTGGTGTAGGAAATGGGGCCGAAGGGAAACTGGCTGAAATCGAAAACGATGCCGTCCTGGATACGGTTGTGGAAATAATCGAAGGAGACGTTGGCGGCGGAGCCGGTGAAGACGTAACCGGCGGTGATGTTGTCGGATATCTCCGGTTTCAGGGCCGGATTGCCGCGGAAAAAGGGGCCGAGGTCGAGGTAAAGCTCGCCGAAATTGGGTGCGCGGAAACCGTGCCCGTAACTGAAACGGATACTGTGCTGCCGGTTGAAGTCAACCATGGCGCTTACCTTGGGGCTGAATGCATCGCCGAAATCGCTGTAGTCGTCGTAACGGAATCCGAGGGAGAAGCGGAAGCGGGGCGCCACATTGAACTCGTTCTGGGCCCAGACCACGTGGATGTCGCGGTCCGCCTCAGACGTGCCGCCGATGTTCAGGTTTTCGCGATCCATCTTTTCGTTGCGGAACTCGTAACCCACCTGCAGCAGCTGTTCCTGGTTCAGCAGGCGCCAGGTCTGGCGGCCGATGACGTTCAGCTCGTTGTTGTATTCCTGCCAGGGCTGGATAGGTTCGATCCGGTCCTCATATTTGCGGGTTTCTTCCCGGTCGTAGCGGGAGTGGGTGTAGCGCAGGCTAAGCACCGTGGATTCGGTGATGATGAACTCGGCTTCGGGTGATACGGTCCAGCGGGCGATATCCCGCACCGAATTGTACACTTCCTCACCGATCTGGGTGGCGCCGGTGAAGAAGTAATTGTCGATCTGGCGGAGGGCGTACTCGGCGAAGCCGCGCAGGATGATCCGGTCGCCGAATTTCTGCTCCAGATTGGTGCTGACGTTGGTGAAACGGCTCTCCGGCTGGCCGATGGTCTGGGGATTCTCGGGATCCAGATCGAAACCCTCGTAGTAGCGGTAGGAGGCGTTGACGATGCCGCTGAAGCCGCCACGGCTGAGACTGAAGGAGTTGCCGATCTGGGTGTCCTGGTAGGAGCCGTAGGAGAAATTGAACTGGTCGGCATAGCCGGCGGTGGTCGGTTTTTTGGTGATGAAATTGATGACACCGCCCAGGGCATCGGAGCCGTAGAGGGCCGACCCGGCGCCCTTGACCACCTCGATGCGCTCGAACGGCTGCATGGTGAGGTCTTCCAGGTTCAGGTCGCCCAGGCCGTTCTTGCCCAGCAGGCGCCGCCCGTCCACCAGCACCAGCACGCCGCTGTTGGGGATGCCGTTGATGGAGACATGACCCTGGCCGCCGCCGGTGCTCACCAGCACGCCGCTGCCCGCCTGCTCGCTCAGGACGTCCTTGGCCGTGCGGGCGCCCGTGTCCTCGATCTCGGCCTCGCCGATGACCGTCGTCGGCTCGGGCACATTGCGCAACAGTTCCACGCGGCGGTTGGCGGTGGTGACGGTGATGGTGTCGGAGAACTCCGCCAGGGTCAGAGTGACGTCCAATTCCAGAATGTCGCCCGCGGTGAGGCGGATATCGTCACGGATATAGTCGGCGAAACCCCGGTAGGTGACCATGAGGTGATGGAGACCGGGAACCTGTCCGCTGAAGCGGGCCAGGCCCTGGTCATCCGTGACCTGCCGGCCGGCCGCGCCGGTGTCCAGATGGGTCAGCACCACCGTGGCGTTGGGGATCACTCCGTCGCGGTCCCGGACCTGGACGGTCAGACCGGCTGTGGATTCCGCCGGAACGATGGTCAGAAAAATCCCGGCCATAACAGTCAGAATCAGCATCAACATACTCTTGGATTGATTGGGGATCATTTCTCCTCCCGCGAAGGGATTGATTGTGATATCACGTATGATGGTATCGGCTGTCTGTAGGTTGCCGCCGTATCGGTTGTTATCCTACCATGACCGGCGACTATTTGGTATGGGAGGAATTCCCGGCACGGGAAATTACTCAGATCGAGGTCCGGATGGAGCGGTTGTGACCGGAAAGCGCTTGTATTTTTGAGGATTCCGATGTATAAAACTTCCACCCCGACGGGAAGACAATGGTGGTTTTCTGGTTCGGGGAATGATTTGCGGGAGTGTATCCGGCGGTCGCCGCGGCCTGGACGGAATCCATATTAACCATTACAGGAGTGAAGTTCGATGGGTAAGAGAATTTATGTTGGGAACCTGCCGTTCCGCGCCACTAAGGAAGAGATCGGTGAGCTGTTTGAGCGGTATGGTGAAGTTCATGACGTCGACCTGATTTTCGATCGCGACACGGGACGTCCGCGGGGATTCGGCTTCGTGGAAATGGATGACGAGCCGGCGGAAGCGGCCATCGCCGCCCTGAACGGTACGGACTTCGGCGGACGAACGCTGCGGGTGAATGAGGCCCGGGAAAGGGCCCCCCGGCGTGACCGCCGCTTTGAGGAATCCGATAACGAGCTGGAATAGCCGTTTTTTCCATTCAACCTCGTTGTTTCTGTTCATTTCCCGGGGAAGCAGTTCTCCGGGCCGCCTCCCGGGACCGGAAGCACAGATAAACCGGACAACCTGACACCGCCAAAACGGCCGTCGTTTTGGCGGTACTTTTTTTCGGCCGACCGTGCCGGTTCCATGGCACCCGGCGCCGTTCTCCGGAGACCGGCGAACGACGGTCCGCGGGGTGAAGTGCTGCCGGGATGCGGGATTTTCAGGAACCCGCCCCGGTGGCAGGTCATCCAAAAACATTGATCAACGGTGTGCCGTTATGTCGAACGAGCAGATGCATATCCAGCAACAGCTGGCCTCACTGGAGCAGATACAGCCGGAATCGCCTGTAAAGGTGGATCGCATGCTGGAACTGGCGGAGAGGATCGCCATCAGCATGCCGCGTGACAGCCTTGAGCTCATCTCTCGGGCCGAAACCCTGGCCGAACGTCTGGACTACACCCGCGGCCGGATCCACGGCATGACCATGCTCGGCTTCGCCCAGTTCATGATGTCGGATTTCGAGACCGCCCGCGAAAACCTCCAGCAAGCCTACGACTTGGCTGAGAAGGCCGAGGAGAAAGATCTTCAGGCTTTCGCCCTGACCATCATGGCTATCGCCCAGCAGAACCTGGGCAACTTCGATGAGGCCTTCGCCCTGGCTTTTCAGGGACTGAAAATGAACCAGGCCATGGGCAATCGTCGACTGGAGGCCTGGAATCTGTACGCGGCCGCCGGTGGTTTTCAGGAGATGGGCGATTTGCCGCGAGCCCTGGATTACCTGGAGCGGGCCTCGCGCCTGTTCGGGGAGACCGGGGACCGGGTTGGGGCCGCCTGGGCGCACAACGGGATCGGACGGGTCCATCAGTCCCGTCATGAGTTCGATACGGCCCACCGCTTTTTTTTCCGCAGCCTGCGGTTGTTCGAGGGTGTCGGCAACATCATCGGCGAGGCCCGCGCCCTCCATGATCTCGGTCAGATTTTAGTGGAGCGGGCGGAATACGAGCCGGCCCTCCTCTATCACCTCAAGAGCTTGCAGCTCCGGATTTCCGCCGGCAACAAGCAGGCCCAGACCATGAGCCTGATCAATATCGGCCGGCTCTTTCTGCGGCAAAACGATACGGACAAGGCCCTGGGTTTTTTGCAGAAAGCGTTGGTGCTGTCCACGGAAATCAAGGTCAAACCACGGCTCTACCAGGCCCATGAAGCGTTGTCCCAGGCCTTTGAAATGAAAGGGGACAAAGCCAAGGCCCTGCAGCACTACCAGCGTTTTCACCAGTTGAAGGAGCAGGTCTTCAACGACGAGACCAACGCCCGCATAAAGAACCTGCAGATCCGCTTCGAGACCGAACAGTCGGAGAAGGAGGCGGAGCTGATTCGTCTGAAGAACGAGGAATTGCAGGACAAGAACCGACAGCTGGAAAAACTGCTGCAGGAGCTGCACGAGGCCCAGACGCAGCTGATCCAGAGCGAAAAGCTGGCGGCCATGGGGGCGCTGGTCGCCGGTGTGGTCCACGAGCTGAACAATCCCGTGGGTGCCATCACCAGTTCCGCCGACGCCATCGGCCGCTGCGCCGCCAGTCTGTCCCGTCTGCTGGACGGATCGGCCGATCTGGCGGAACTGAAGGCGAATCCCCGCCTGCAACGAACCCTCGACATTCTCCAAAACACCGGCCGGGTCAATCAGGAAGCGGGCGAGCGGGTGTCCCGCCTGGTCAACAGCCTGAAGCGGTTTGTTCGCCTGGACGAGGCCGTGTTCCAGAAAACCGATATCCACCAGTGCCTGGAAAACACCATCGTGCTGCTGGAAAATCATCTGCAGGACCGGATCCGCCTGGTGCGCGAATACGGCGACCTTCCGGAAATGGCCTGTTTCCCGGCCGAACTCAACCAGGTGTTCATGAATCTGCTGACCAACGCCATCCAGGCCATTGCCGGCGAGGGTGTCATTACCATCCGTACCCGTCGCGAGGACGACATGGCGCGCATCGAGTTCCGCGACACGGGTCAGGGGATCCCGTCCGACCGGCTGGCCCGGCTGTTCGAACCGAATTTCACCCGCCAGGGGGAGCGGGTCAAGGCCGGTCTGGGCCTGCCCACCTGCCTGCAGATTGTGCGCCAGCACCACGGCACCATCGAAGTGGAGAGCACGCCGGGACAGGGCACCACCTTTACGGTCAGCCTGCCTATGGAATGGCAGGCCGACTGGACGACGTCGCGATCCGTCCCGGCCCGCGCCTGAGTGTGTTCACCCCCCTCCCAAAAGCAACCAGTCATGTCGTTCGATTATCCGGGCGGGCGATTGTACCGGCGGGCCAGCTCATCGGGCGGCGTGCCCCGCAGGTAGAGCCAGACGAGCCAGGCGTTGCGCAGCTGGGTGCGTACCAGGCCGTGGTGCCGCAAACGGCGGGCCGCGGTGACGACCCGACCCGGGAAGGAGAGGATGCGGGTGGCATCCTCGCTGCCGACGTCGGCCGCGATTACCTCCACGGCCGGCAGCCCGACGCGCAGGGGGCCAGGGTGTCGTCGATCCACGCCTCTTCGTTGAAGGTTGGGATGATGACGGAGTAACGGGGTTTCATTCGCTCGCGGGCCGGGCGGACCGGAAACCGGTTGTATCTGCCGTCGGTGCCAGGAAGGCAAAACCGTTCATGGGCCGGCCGCCCTTGATGGTTTCCACGCAGTGGTTCACTCCGAAAAAATAGGGGATGATGCGGTAGTCGGCGCAATCCATGACGGCCAGATCGGCCGCCTTGCCCGGTTCCAGGGAGCCGAGGCGGTCCCCCTGGTCCAGGGCATGGGCGCCGTTGATGGTGGCCGCCGTCAAAGCCTCCGCCGGCGACATTTTCATCTGCGTGCAGGCGATGGCCAGGATGAGCTGCATGTTGAGGGTAAAACAGCTGCCCGGGTTAAAATCCGTGGCCAGGGCGACGGGGACGCCGCCGTCAATGAGCGCCCGCGCCGGCGGGTAGTGCTCCAGGGCCAGGTTGAAAGCCGTGCCCGGCAGCAGGCCGGCCACGGTGCGCTGATCGGCCATGGCGCGGATGCCCGCCGGGCTGATCTTTTCCAGGTGATCAGCGCCTACGGCGTTAAGTCGCGCCGCCAGTTCGGCCGCACCGAACGGAGCCAACTCGTCGGCGTGGATTTTCGGCCGCAAGCCGAACCGGGCCGCGGCTTCCAGGATTTCCGCCGTCTCCGCCACCGAGAAAAAGCCACGGTCGCAGAACACGTCGCAGAACACCGCCAGCTTCTCTGCGGCCACCCGAGGCAGCATGTCATGGATGATAAGGTTGAGGTAGCCGCGGTGGTCGTCCCGGTATTCCGCCGGATAGGCATGGGCTCCCAGAAACGTAGGCACCATCTCCAGCGGAGTGTGCGCGCCGGCGTCGCGGATGGCCCGCAGCAGTTTCAGCTCGCCGTCGACGCTGAGCCCGTAGCCGCTCTTGGCCTCGATGGTGGTCGTGCCGTGCGCCAGAAACAGGGGGGCGTAATGCAGGATATTGGCCGTGATCTGCTCCCGGGACGCCTGGGCTACCCGGCGGGCGCTGTTGAGGATGCCTCCGCCCCGGGCGGCGATTTCCTCGTAGGTCGCGCCGCGGATGCGCAGCTCGTACTCCTCCTCCCGCGTGCCGGCAAAGGCCGGATGGGCGTGGGAGTCCACGAAACCGGGCAGGACCACCAGCGGCCGACCGGCCAGATCGACGATACGGTCGCACTGCCGCCGCAGATCGTCGGGAACGGCAGAGCTGGGTCCGACCCAACGGATGCGTCCGTCACCGAGGATCACCGCCCCATCGGCGATGAGGCCGAGGCCGTTCATTTCCGCCCCGACCCGGGGCCGGGCGGGCCCGGCCATAGTCAGGAGCTGGTGAATGTGGAGTATGGCCAGATTGGCGTCCGTCATCCCTACCGTCCTTCCTCGAAGTATCCGTAAATGCGCTGCAGGTCCTCGGTATGCAGCACCTCCACCTTCTCGATGTGAGAGGCGGCCGCCAGCACCGCTTCGCGATACTTTTCACGCGGAATTTCT
This sequence comes from Acidobacteriota bacterium, assembly GCA_016935015.1. GTDB lineage: Bacteria > Acidobacteriota > JAAYUB01 > JAAYUB01 > JAAYUB01 > JAFGRT01. The sequence goes on from JAFGRT010000076.1 coordinate 18,969, forward strand.
CCGGACTTGAGCCGGCGGTGGTACTCGTCAAATCGTCGCTGAACCTGGGCCGGGTCGAGGCCGGGTTCGATTTTTTCCAGAATGGTGCGGATCACCACGTAATCCAGAAATTCCACGTCATAGCTCCGGAAAAGGAGGAAACCGGCCACCACAAAGACAATGATTAGCGCCGATACCACAATGAAGACGCGATGGATTTCCATTTGACCCTCTTGGCGCGTTCTGTTAATATTCTACTGAATTTGGGCGGATTATCAAAGGTCAAACGGGACGGCGATGAAGAAGAAAGACGAACAACGCCTGCTGAAATTCCCCTCTGTTTTCAATTTGGAGCCGGGCGGAAAATCGAGCGAGACCGGACCGGTCTCGCCGAAGATCCCGTCCTGGAAGAAGGAAGTGGCCCGTAAAGTCGAGCAGCATCTCCAGAAACGGGATTTGAAAAAGGACCCCGCCGCTGCCGACTTCGACCGGCGGATGGAAACCAACTCCGAAAAAAAGGTGCTGGATGAACGGTTCAGCGGCCCGGATAAGGTTTCCGGCGATGCCAAACCGGGGGGGACGGTAACCGTGAATCTGCCACCCCGGGAGCCGGCGCCGCCGGACCTGCCGTTGGCGCCGCGTCCGGAGACACACCGCGTCAGCCATCCGCCCCGCGAAGAAATCAAGCAGAATCTGAAGCAGGAATTTGCCGATTTGGCCCAGCAGTTCCGGAAAGTATCCACTGGTTCCACGCAGGAGATCCAGACGGAGGACGCCGTGACGGACCTGGCCACGTCCTTTGACGAGATCGATCTGACCAAGAACCCCGCTCCGACTTTGCCGGAAGCGCCCTCCGAAAAAAGAGCGGAGGAACCGGAAGATTTGCAGACCGAGGACTATTTCATGCCCCTCGGCGAACTGCTGCAGCGCCATCAGAAAAAGGAGAAAACCGTCACCGGCCGAAAGCGTGACGCCGCAGCGACGGACCGGACCATCCTGGTCAGCCGCTTTCTGGCCGGGCTCATCGATTTCGTGCTGGTCCTGGTCATGAGTGCGGGACTGGTGGCCATTACCGCCTACTTCACGGGCCGCGATCCTTTTTCAACGGGCATGGGCTGGCTGTTGGCCGGAATGCTGGTGTTCCTGCTGTATGTGTACAGCTTCTTTTTCCTGTATCTTAACGGGCGCACCATCGGCATGATGCTGGTGGGGCTGCAGGTCGTCGCCGGCGGGAAACACCGCTTGCCCCTGGGGACCGCCCTGCTGCGCACCACCGTTTTTATCGCCGCCACCGTCCTGCTCGGTTGCGGACTGCTGTGGGGGATTGTGCGGCCTGACGCCAAATGCTGGCAGGACATCCTCACCGACAGTGACGTGATCCGGGTTGACTGAGCTTGCTCGAAGATTTTCACCTCCATCATCTGGGAAACTACCTGCACCGGCATTTGTCCGGCCGGCACCTGGCCGTGGCCCAATGGACGGACGCCCGCCACGTGTGGCTCACCTGGCAGGAGGCCGGTCCTGATCTGTACCTGAGCCTGGAGCCCGATTTCCCTGTGGTATTGACCCCGCCCCGGCGGCCGGCACCGCCGATCGGTGCCTGGAGCGAGGCCCATTTCCTGGCGGAGCGGCTGCTGGGATTGCCCCTGGGGGAAGTGAAGAAGGTCGCAGACGAGCGGCTGCTGATCCTCGCCTTCGGGGCGGCGACTGCCGCATGGCGGCTGGTGGTGGAGGTGCGACCCATCGTTCCCGGGCTGTGGCTGGTGGCGCCGGACGGAACGGTGACGGCCGCCCACGGCGCGCGCTGGCGGACGGATGAGCCGTTCGGGGTGCCATCCCGACCCGACCGCCTGACGGCTGACGAGGCGACCCTGCGGGCGTTCATCCGCGACGAAAAACCCCCGCGCCTGCCCAAGAGCCTGCCGCGGCGAATGAAAGGCCTGAGCCCGACCCTGGTGGAAGAAGGGCTGGCCCGCGTGCCCGACGCCGATCCGACCCGCCTGGCGGCCATGCTGGCGGACCTGGCCGGGCAGGCTTACGCCACGGCGTCGACATTTCATCTGTATACACGGCATGACTGGTCGGCGGACGAATACCGCCTTCATCCCCGCCATGATTTTCGTCTGGCTGCCTGGCCGCTGGAAAGCTGCCGGGAGTGGAAAGACCACTCTTTTCCCGACATTGAGACGCCCATCCGCCGCTGGGCGGAATACGCCCGGCGCTTCCGGGATTTCACCCGCCGGCGGGAGCGGATCCGAGCGGCGCTGGACGCCTGCGCCCAGGAGTCTTCGGGCAAGATCTTCTCCTTGGAGGAGCAGTTGCTCCAGGCGGCGGGGGGCGAGGAGGCCCAGCGGCTGGGCGAGCTCATCCTGGCCAACCTGCATCGGTTCGGGGCGGGCTTCCAGGGAGAATCCGTCACCGTCACCGATTTCTACGAGCCGGAAGCGACGGAGCGCGTCATCGCCCTGGATCCCGAACGATCCCTCAAGGAGAACGCCGGCCGGTTCTTCCAGCAGTACCGCAAGAGCCGCGCCGCCCGGGAGCGGCTGCCCGGCCTGCTGGCTGCGGCCCGACAGCGCGCCGCGCGCTTTGAGGGGCTGACCCGACAGGCGGCGGCGGCGACGCGCGAGGCGGAGCTGGACGAACTGGCCGCCCGGGTGCCGGCCGGCCGCCGCCGCCACGCCGACGTGGCCGTCCGGGAGAAAAAGGCGGTTCGTACCTACCAGTTCCGCCGCTACGAGACCGCCAACGGAATACCGGTTCTGGTGGGACGCAGCGCCACGGAGAACGATCGCCTGACGTTCCGGGTGGCCGGTCCCAATGACATCTGGTTCCATGTGCGCGACTACCGCGGGTCCCATGTGATTCTGCAGTGGGGGAAAAAGAACGACCCGCCGCCGGCCGACTTGCGGGCAGCGGCGGCGGTGGCCGCCCATTTCTCCGAGGCGGCCGATTCGCCCCTGGTGGACGTCCACTGGACCCGCCGCAAGTTCGTCCAGAAGGTGAAAGGGACGCCGGGCCTGGTCCGCCTGGCCCGAAGCCATACCCTCCGCGTCGCCCCCGGCCTGCCTGAAGTTTCTGAAGAACCCTGACAGACGTTCCGGTCGAGTCGCAGCGTATCCTGAACATGGAGACACTCTGGCCGGCCCGCCGGGTCCCCGGATCGCCTCCGCCGGGCGGCGTCAGTCGCCGCGGTGGTACAGCCGGCTCAGGTTTTTCCGGAATTTTTCGCCGACGGGCAGGCGCCGGTCGCCCATCCGGACGTGATCCGTCTCGATGAGGTCGATATGCCGGACGGCCACGATGTACGAACGGTGGATGCGCACGAACGACCGCGCCGGCAACAGCTCCAGGGCGGCCGTCATGCTCATCAGGGCCAGCACGGTTTTTCCCGGGGTGACGAAACTGACGTAATTGCCCGCGCCTTCCACATACAGGAGTTCATTCACGTCCACGGGGTGGATGTCGGTGCCGCTCTTGATGAAGATCAGCCCGGCGGGTGGTTCGGCCGACCGGGGCGCCGCCCCCGACCGGTGGCGCTCCTGCGCCTTGCTGACGGCTTTCAGGAAACGCTCGAACCGGATGGGTTTCAGGAGATAATCCACTGCCTGGTACTCATAGCTTTCCACGGCATATTCGGCATGGGCCGTGGTGAAGATGACCAGCGGCTGATGGGGTAATGACGTGAGCAGCTGGAGGCCGGAGAGATCGGGCATGTCGATGTCCAGAAAGAGCAGATCCACCGGCCGGGCTTGCAACTCCTCGAGAGCGGTGACGGCGTCCCGGCACGAGGCGGTCAATTCCAGAAAGGGGACCCGGCCGACATAGTCCCGCAGGAGGTCCACCGCCATGGGTTCGTCGTCGATGATCATGCACCGCAGCATGGTTATCGCTCCCCGTCGCGGACCACGAGGGTCACGGCGAATTCATCTTCGCCTTCGACCGTCTCGAGGGAATGCTTCCCGGGATAGAGCAGTTCGAGCCGCCGCCGGACGTTGGCCAGCCCCAGTCCCGGGCCGTCGTCGGTCCGGCGCCGTCGATTGACCGTGTTTCTCACGGCGAAGCGCACCGTATCCCCCCTTGCGTCCAGCTCCATCCGCACGCGGACCGGCTGCTGCAGGCTGACCGAGTGCTTGAACGCGTTTTCCACGAAGGGCATGAGCAGCATGGGCGCGATCCGGGCGTTCGCCACGTCGCCCGTCACCTGCAGTTCGAAGCGAATGTCATCCTCAGGGGCAAAGCGGAGCTCCTGCAGCGCCATGAAACTGCGGATCTGCTCCACTTCCCGGGCCAGCTCGATACGCTCCACATCGGTTTCGTAGATCATGTAGCGCATCAGGTCGGCCAGCCGGGAGATGCCGTCGGCGGTCCGTTCGCCCGGCTCCTTGCGGGCCAGCGCGAACAGGTTGTTGAGGGTGTTGAACAAAAAGTGCGGATGGATCTGGGATTTGAGGAGGGCCAGTTCCGTGCGGGCGTGCCGGGTCTGCAGCTCGCGCAGGTCCAGCTCCCGCCGGATGCCGCGCGCGCCGAACTTCAGGCCGGTGGTGATGACGAGCAGGACCAGGACCATCATCATATAGGTGAGGGGAGTGGCCTTGGATGGGCTCAGGTTGCTGAGCACGAGATAATCCAGCGCCCCGCCGGCCACGATGATCAGCCCCAGCACGCCGGCGTACAGCAGCCGGCGCCGGGCGAGGAACAGGTGGTCGATGGCCAGGAAATGGGCGTAGACCGGCAGCATGGCCAGCAGAACGTAAACGGCGGCGTGGAAGAGGTGAAGCGGGTCCAGGAGGTTATCCGCGGCCATGAGCAGAAACAGGCCCACCCAGCAGAATGCGTGAATGGCCGTCCGGCTCTTGAGCTTTTCTAACACCCTGGTTTTGAAGATGATGGACATCACCCGGAACTATACGATCATTTCGGGAAAAAGACAAATTTTTTAACACCGGATTTCCCCTGGTTAACCAGGAATTACCCCCGGTTCATCCATCGCCCCAAACTTTGGTGCCGGCGTTCCGTACGTTGCGGTAGCGATGTGCATCGGAACAGCCGTCCATGAAGGCTGTTCAACAGATACCGTTCCATAATTGCGCAAGGAGGATCATCATGAATCCCAGAATCATCGGTTGGTTGTCCCTCTCCATCCTGGCGTTCTTCGCCCTGTGGCTGTTCGTCGGGCTGGTCATTTTCAACAATCCCGACGCCCGTGAGGGCCCGCCGGAAACCGTGGCCCAGCTGGTGGAAGACCGGACGGCCCAGGAAGGGCAGGGCGCGGCCATTTTTGTGGTCAACATGATTTTTTCTCTGTTGATCACCGCCATTTTCGTCGCGCTCTATCACTATTTCCGGTCGGAGGCACCGGTGGCGGCCTTGCTCGGCCTGGTTTGCCTGCCGGTTTTCCTGGCCCTCACCAACCTGTTCACGGGCCTGCAGGTGACGCTGGTGCCCCTGCTGAACCGGTTGTATGAGCTGCCCGAGTATCGGGAAGCCGTGACCCTGCTGCTGAGACCTTTTCTGCCCGGGGGGCATGCCGCCCAGTTGACGAACCTGTGGGCCTTGCCGTTCATCCTGCTGGGGATCCCCACCGTGCTGTTCGGTGTCATGATGCTGCGCCGGGGTGTCCTGCTGAAGATCGCCGGCGCACTACTCATCCTGAACGGTGTCGGCTATCTTTCCGCCCTGATCAACCTCATCGGCGACAGCGCGGTGGTGCGGGCACTGGGCGGCATCGGCGGCTTCGCCTTTCTGGCGGCGCTGCTGCTGCTGGCCATCGCCTTCCTGCGGCGCCGGGGCACGGAACGCCTGGCCGCCGCGCCGGCATCGGCCTGACGTACGGTTGAGATCCTGCTGACCCTCTTTCTATCACCCCTGTCGGCCATGGGCCGGCGGGGGCCATGTCTGACCAATGCGTCTCAGGTCTTTACTATTCCCCCACATTCTGCTCCCGGGCATTGAAGCATGGCGGATAGCAGGAACCTTGACCCTGTATCAGCCGTATGAAGAAATATATCCATGATCTGAATGGACATTGTTCATTTTCGTGCGCCGGGCGGTGGTCGATGACTGATTCCCCGCCCGGTTCCACGAATGAATTGCAAAGGAGATGATTCATGCGGTTGATGAAAATGATCCTGATGACGGGAGTTTTACTGGTGATGGGAGCTGCCGCCAGTACCGCCGCTGTAAGCGTGGCGCCATCGGCCGGGGCGGGTGTGTGCGGGGCGGAATCGGTGCAGGACTCGCCGGAAGCAAACGCGCCGGCGGCCGATGGCATCGACGGGCGGTTGCAGACCATCGTGAAGGAGGCGGTGCGGATTTTCCAGGGGGACGAGGCGCCCGTCTGGCCCGGTTATGACCTGGCGCGGCAGCCGTTTCTGGTCTACCGGCCCGACCGCTGGGCGCTGCTGGTCAACCCGGAGGGTCCGGCAGAGGGCTTTGGGCCGCTGCCCGACGGCTGGACGTCTCCCGGCACAAAGGCCCTTTTCCACTCCGGGAAATACGGCGACCTGGCGGGGCAGCTGGTCTTCGACCTGCCCGCGGGCGAGGCCCGGGTGGCAGCGGTGGGCATCCCCGACGGCCTGTTCGAACAGGACACCCTGCACGGGTTGCCCGTCGACACCGCCCTGCTGGCGTACATCGTCCACGAGAACTTCCACAAGTATCAGAACGCCGCCTTCGGCGAGATCCCCTGGGCGCGGGAGGAGCGCTACCCCCTCACCGACGTGGAGAGCGCCGCCCTGGCCGCCCTGGAGCTGCACGTGCTGAAGGACATCCTGACGGCGGTGGACAACCACGACCGGGCAACCGGCCGGGAGCTGGCCCGCCGGTTCGCGGCGGTCCGCATCGAGCGCTGGACCCGCGCCGGCGACTGGCTGGGCCGTTTCGAGCAGGGCCTGGAGGTCAAGGAAGGGTCGGCCAAATACGTGGAGGTGCAGTGCGTGGCCCGCGTCCGTCCATCCATCGCGCCGACAACGGCCGGTGACCCGGTGCCGTCGCCGTCGCTGGGCGGACTGCCGGCCGTGGAACAGGTGCGCCGCAACGTGGTTCAGCTGCTGGCGGAGGACGCCCTGTCGCCCGAGGACCTGCCGCGGAACCGGGTCTACCCGCTGGGCGGCGGCCTGGGGCTGCTCCTCGACGAGCTGGGGGTGGCCTGGAAAAAGGAGCTCGAAACGGACTGCGCCACCTTCGCCTTTCACCGGCAGCTGGCCCGGCACTACGGCTGGTCGGCCACCGAGCTGGCGGCGGTGCTGCCCGAAACCATGGAGCGCTATGACCACGCCGCACTCCGGACGAAGGCCGCGGAGCGGCTGGCGGCTTACGGCCGGGAATATGTAACGGCCATGGCGGAGTTCAACGCACAGCCGGGCTGGCGGCTGGTGCTGGCCGTTTCGTCCAACGGCGTGTCCCGCTCCCGCGTGTCCACGGCGCGCAAGTGGCTCATGGACAGCGGTACCAAATCCCTGTGCCGCCACTATCGGGTGTACAGTCTGAAGACGAAAAACTGGCAGTTCCAGCTCAAGGACAGCGCCCTGTTCGAAGAGAACGACTGGGATGCCCGGCGCAAGCAGGTGACGGTGGTCATGCCCGGTCCACCCAACATCACCCTGGACAGCCGGCCGGCGGTGCCGGAAACACCGGAGTCATCCGCTTTCCAAAACCTGGTGGTGACAGCGGACAACCGGGAGCGGGTGTTGAAACAGGCCGGACAGATCAGGGTACATGCCTCCGGAAAAGAATGGCGGATCATGTTGGAATAGTCAAAAACGACTTCGTGAGATACCCATGGCCCGCCGGGCGAGGCGTTGTTTTGGAACGCCTCCTTCCGGCAGACCAGTGCAACATGATCCGCCCGGCTGGGATCGCACGCCGTCTCCACTCGAGATCAGCGGTGTCCGGGATGGCCATTGCGGATCATCCTGCCCGGCGAAAGCGATCTCAGATCAGTCGAGCAGGACCTTGTTCGCTGAATGTTGCTGTGGATTTTTCCACGTACCCGGTTGTGCCATCGCCGGTGGGGATGACGACAGACGGGGTAGCGGCGCGAAGGCCAGGGCCGCTCCCTTCAGACGGTTCTATTCATCCGGCGGCGGCGGGGGCGGCGGCTGAGGCCGAATGCCCTGCTCTGACACCTCTTCGCCCCTCATGGTGTTCAACCTGTCGCGGAGATGATCGCTCTGGGCCAGATCGGCCAACCGCGAGGCGTTCTGGTTCATCATGCCGCCGGCCATCTGATGGTCAGGTTTGGGCGGATCGGGCTCCGACGGGCCGGGGGGCGGGGGATCCACCGGGCTGGAAGCGGCGGGATTACCGGGACCGGTGGGGAAGGGTGTGTTGACCCGGACCTCCTGGTGGCCGATGCCGTATTCGATGCGGGGCCGGGTGGGCAGCCCGTCGGGGCCGCCCGTTTCGCCGTCCACGGAAGGGGACGCCGGAATGTCCTCTTCGGGTATCTCCCCAGAGGCTGCGTAATTGATCCGGCCAAACTGGCCCGCCAGGCGGACCGAACCCTCTTCGGGCCGCGGCGGCCGGCCCGGCCCCTTTCCGCCCCGTTCCGGCGTGGGGTAGGCTTCGGGGCCTTCCTCTTCGGGCGGCGTCATGGCCGGATCGGCGGCGTGCGGCAGCCGGCCGGCCATGCCCAGCCGGCTGTCATCGGGCGGCGGTGGCGGTGTGTTTGGCGGGCGCGGCAAGGGGGGGCGCTGGAAGTTGGTACCCTGATCGATGTCCAGGGGAATGTTATCTTTCAGGGAAGGCCCCATCCGGCCGATGTCGGACGGATCGTGCATCTCCGGCCGAAGCTGCGGCGAATGGAACAGGGCGGTTTTAACCAGGTTGCCCTTCAAGGTGGTTTCACCGCGGGCCGAGGTGGACGGACCGGCCGTTTCCGCCGCCACCGCTTCCGCCGGCAGTTTTGTCGGCGGGATGTCCGGCAGGCGCAGCTCCTGCCCGGCTTTCAGGGCGGTGGGATCGGTCACTTGCGGGTTGGCCTGATGCAGGGCCTTCTCGCCGACCTTCAGGCGCTGTGCCACCTGGGCCAGGCTTTTTTCACCCTGTTGCACGGTCGTACGCTGTGCCGATCGGGTGGCGCTTTCATCGCCGGCCAGATGCTTCAGTTTGGATACATGGGAATCGTTGATTCTCATCATGACGTTACCTCCCGTGAGTGGGTTGATCTTCAGGGTTGCATTCATCTTATCGGTTGAAAGGCATATTGTGAATCCGGAAAAATGTGAGATCCCCTGTGAAAAATCACAGATCATGTGCCGCAAGAAGGGATAGACCCGGCGAAATGGGGACGACAAGCCGTCAATCAAAGGACTCGGGAAAGAAGGTGCTGGCATCCGGGCTAGAATGCCGATCCGGCATGGATTACCTGCTGTCAACATGAAATGTCTTTTCGGAGAGAGGTTTCCTTCCCGTGTGCTGGGGTAGAAGAGTGAGGATATCATCGAAACGTCGGGCAGGGCAAAAGACCTGGATTTGACTGAAGCACGGCGCAGGGAAATGATATAATATGGCCATCTAGTCTGTTCATCGATATTCGGCAGCGCTTGCATATACAACAGGGCAAAGGGAATCGGCCAGGTGGTGGCATGGTTGTCGGCCCGGATAAGGCGATGATGATGACGGGCATACCATGCCGGAATCACAATCCGGAGCGAGGACCGGCCTACTGAGGCTGGATAGTGGCATATCCTCCTGTTACGGCCGACAAATCAGCGCCGTAACCGGCCTTAACCTCTAGAATGAAGGAGTCTTGGCATGTTGAAGAGGTTGAAGCAGATTTTGGTGATCATCAATTTGAAGGCCCTGCTGATCACTGCCCTGGCGATTTTGTCCACCTACATTTGCGAGCGGTTCAGTCTCACCGCCGAGCTCCCATTGACCATCATCGCCACGGCGGTGGTTTTCCCCATTGTGTTTTCCATCGGCGGCGCCTACAAGCGCCGCGAGGACGCCCTGGACGAATACGGGACCATCAAGGCCCACGGCCGGGCCATCTATTTCGCCGCCCGCGACTGGTTGGAAGACCCACCGGAGAGCGTGCTGGGTGAGGTGCGGGTCTTGCTGGGCGATCTGCTCATGCATTGCCGGCAGCTGTTTCTGGATCCCCCGTCGAAAATGCGGGAAAATGAGCAGGATGTCTACCGCCAGTTTTCCCTGGTGTCCCGATTCATCCGCAACGATCTGCGGCAGAACGGCCTGGCATCGGGCGAGGTCTCCCGCTGCAACCAGTACCTGAGCAAAATGCTCATCGCCTTCGAGAGCATCAAGCATGTCTACCAGTACCGCACGCCCAAGACGCTGCGGGCCTTCAGCGACTTTTTCATCGTGCTCCTGCCCATCATCTATGGGCCGCATTTTGCCCAGATGGCCAAGGATTCCACGGGCAACCTGCATTACGCCATGCCGGTTCTCCTCAGCGTGATTCTGGTCAGTCTGGACAATATTCAGGAACACCTGGAAAATCCCTTCGATCAAATCGGTGAGGACGACGTGTGCATCAACGCCGAGAAGTTCGTGGACTCCCTGGCGCTGTAGATCCGTTCTCCGGGCGCCGCGAATCGTGCATCGGCCGCTGTGACTGTCCCGCAACTCGGGGCCGGGCCGTCTCCTGCTTCACCGGGTGGAGGAAAAAGAGTACTCTGTTCTTCGAATTTTATGGCAGTATGTCGCTATGGCTGACCAACGGCAGATGTGTGGCGCGGTCCATTCCGGTTTTTCCCGGTATGCAATGTATGGCCGATGGCAGGAAACCCATGGGGTTGGCGGCAGTGGAAGTATGACATGACGGGATATTACGAGACGACGCTGTCGGCCGAACGGCTGAAATTATGCTACGAACTGGCCCCACCGGCCGTCCAGCGCTACCTGGCCGCGGAGATCGACCATGTCCGCGCCCGGCTGATCCCCGGTGGCCGGACCCTGGAGCTGGGCTGCGGCTATGGCCGGGTCCTGCGCGAACTGGCCCCGGCGGGGGGCCGACTGACGGGAATCGATACATCCGAGGAGAGCCTGCGGCATGCCCGGCACTATCTGCAGGGTCTGGCCGGTATTGACCTCTGCCGTATGGATGCGGCCCACACCGGGTTCGCCGCGGGGTCCTTCGACCTCGTGGTGTGCATCCAGAACGGGATCTCCGCCTTTCACGTCGACCCGCACCGCCTCTGCCGGCAAGCGGTCAGACTGACCCGCCGGGGCGGGCGGGTCCTGTTTTCGAGTTATGCTCCCCAATTCTGGGATGCCCGCCTGGCCTGGTTCCGCCTCCAGGCCGAACATGGTCTGGTGGGGCCCATCGACGACGCAGCCACCGGTGACGGCCGCATCGTCTGCCGGGACGGCTTTACCGCCACCACCGTTAGTCCGGGAGAATTTGTCACCTGGACGACCGGACTCGGCGTCAGGCGAACCATTGAGCTGATAGCCGATGCCAGTCTTTTCTGTGAGATCGTCGTGTAACCCGGCCCCGGGGCCGCCGGTCGGCCGGTCCGCTTCTTTATTTCGCGCAAAGATCGCGCGTCGTGCCCAGCACGCTGATGAGGGTTTCGCGGGGAGTGCTTTCCACGAAGGGACGGATGATCCAGCCGAGCACCCAGGGAATATCCCGGGACAGGGAGATGGAGCGGCATTCGGCCCAGACGCCATCCTCGGCCTGTTCGATAAACCAGTAGGAGTTTAACCGCCACAGAAAGCCGCGACCTTCACCCACCGGCAATTCCTTTTCCGTGGGTTTGCCCGGATCCGCGATCTCGGTGATGCGGGTACTCACACAGGGGATGTACCAGCGGCCGTCTTCGAAGGCATGGATCTTCATCAGGAATTCCGCGTTCAGAACCACGGTCAGGACTTTTTTCTTGCGCAAGCGATGAAAACCCCGCACGGTGTTTTCCTTGTTCTCGATCAGCCGCGAATCCAACGCTTCGGCGTAATGCTTGGCATGAATGTCGTAATTCCGGATCAGGGACACCACCTCCCCGGCGTCGGCGCCGGGGATGAACACACTGCCGAGCCAGTCGTGGATCATGCCGTCAGGCACCTTTATGTCCACCTTGTAATGGTGCAGCACGATCTCGCCGTTGCGGGCCCGCACGCGCACCGATTCCGGCCGGCCATCGATCCACAGAAAATCCTCACCGGCCGGTGGCTGGTTTTTCTCGAACCGGGAGACATACTCTTCGAATGCCTGCCCGGTCTCCGGCTTCAGCCGGGTTTTGAACTGGGCCGGCACGCTGGCGGTCAGCAGGCCGATTCCCGCCAGGCAGAACAGGAAGACGGTCGGTGGGGACATACGGTCTCTCTTTCCTCGGCCGGAATATGCCGGTGGTGGCGTTGCACCGGCCGAGTCACCGCCCGGCAGGTGTCCGGCGACGAGCCGGCCATGATTGTCATCGAGGGGGAATGTCCGGTCATTCACCCTCGGCAAGGGACCATTCCACGGCATATTCGGCGTGGACACGGGCCGTGTCCAGCAAGGGAATGGAGGATGTTTCCGGCGGGACCAGCAGGGCGATTTCCGTGCAGCCCAGAATGACGGCGCTGGCACCGCGGTCATGCAGTCCATGGATGATACGCTGGTATTCCTGGCGTGAGGCGTCCTCGGTCCGTCCCAGGCAAAGTTCCTGGTAAATCACCCGGTGGACGATCTCCCGGTCGTTGGCCGATGGAATCAGGGTGCGGATGCCAAACTTAGCCCGCAGCCGGGCCGCGTAAAAATCCTGTTCCATGGTGAACCGGGTGCCCAGCAGGCCGATGGTTTCATGTCCTCCTTCGCCCAGGCGTCGGGCAGCGGCATCGGCGATGTGCAGCAGCGGGATGGAAATGGCCGCCTCGATTTCCGGCGCCACTTTATGCATCGTGTTGGTGGCCAGCACCAGTCCTTCGGCTCCGGCGGCTTCCAGTCGGCGGGCGGCGGCCTGAAGGATGGCGGCGGTGGCCGGCCAGTCGTCCTTGTGCTGCAGGATCTGGATCTCCTCGAAATCAACGCTGTACAAGACCATTCGAGCCGAGTGCCAGCCGCCCAGGCGCTTTTTGACCGCCTCGTTTATCACCCGGTAATAGGTGACCGTCGACTCCCAACTCATGCCGCCCAGCACACCGATGGTTCTCATGATTGGCTCCTCCCCGGTAGTCAATTTTTCGGCCACGTCGCATAACGGAGCAGCTTAAACCATGGACTGCCGCCGGGCAAGGAAAATCGTCCACTCCGCGCACGGCAGGGCCTTACCGGCGCTGATGACGATGGGCGGCCGGGCCGGAGAAGCCGGTCATTTGTGAAGGTCATGTTTTTTCATCTTGCGCCAGAGGGTGGTGCGGTTCATGTCCAGGGCGGCGGCGGTGTCCTGGATATGCCAATCGTGCTGCCGGAGGGCGGCCAGGATCGTCTCCCGCTCGCCGGCTGCCGGTCGGAGCAAGTGTGTCGGGTAGGGGGTGCCGGCGGTTTCTTCACGGATGTGCTGGGGCAGGCTGTCGGTGGTGATGATCTTGCCGGCCGAGCAGACGAAACCGTGCTCCAGGGCGTTCTCCAGCTCCCGGATATTGCCGGGCCAGGCGTACTTCCGGAACAGGTCCATGACGTCGGGGGAGAGGGCCTTGGTCTCTTGCCCCAACCGGCGGGACAGCTTGTCCAGGATGTGAACCACCAGGGCCGGCAAATCCTCGCGGCGCTCCCGCAGCGGCGGGATATGAACGGGGATCACCGCCAGCCGATAGTAAAGATCCTCGCGGAACTTGCGCTCCCGCACCATCTGCCGCAGATCGCGGTTGGTGGCGGCGATGATGCGCACATCCACCCGGATGGTCTTGTTGGCTCCCACCCGCTCGAATTCCTGCTCCTGGAGAAAGCGAAGCAGCTTGATCTGGGTCTGGGGTGAAATTTCCCCGATTTCATCCAGGAAAACGGTGCCGCCGTCGGCCGCTTCGAACTTGCCGGCCTTGTCCTGGGTAGCCCCGGTAAAGGCACCTTTTACGTGACCGAAAAGTTCGGACTCCAGCAGCGTCTCCGCCAGGGCGGCACAGCTGATTTTGACGAAGGGGAAGCCGTGGCGTTTACTGCGGGCGTGTAACTCTTGTGCCACCAGGTTTTTGCCGGTGCCGCTCTCGCCGGTGAGCAGGATGGTGGAATCGCTGTCTTTAACAATATCCAGGAGGTTGAACACACGGATCATCTGTTCGGCGGAGCCCACCAGCCGGCCCAGTCCGCGCTCGGCCGGCAGTTTCTCCAGCAGCTGCTGGAGCAGGCCCAGGTCACGGATGCTTTCCACGCCGCCGGACACCTGTTCGCCCGGCCCGCGGAACACACTGGTGGTGAACAGCAGCTTGCGGGATTCGCCGGCGCGGTTGCGGATGATGCCTTCGACGTCATGGCGCTCCTGGCCGGTTTCCAGTGTCTCTTTCAGGGGGCAAGCGGTGAAGCAGATGCTGCTGTTGAGGATCTTGTAGCAGTATTTCCCCACGGCTTCCGCCTCGGAGTAGCCGGTAATTTCCTGGGCGCTGCGGTTGATGCTGGTGATCCGCCAGTCGGGATCTATGGTGTAGACCCCCACCGGGATGGAGTCGAGAATGGCCCGGACCCTGTTTTTCTCGGCGGCCATCCGTGTGTTGAGGGAGTTTAGCTCGGCGAACAGGTTGTTCAGATGGCCGACGTCCCGCACGCTTTCAGCCAGGCCGATGATGTCGCCGTTTCGGCTGCGCAAAGGTTGGGAATATAGGCAGATGCGGCGGGATTCCCGGGAGGGGAGCGTCATGGCGATGTTGAACTGACGCTCGCTCTTGCCGTCGGCTGTGACACGCCCGAAAGGGCAGTTGTGGTGGCAGGCGTGGCAATTGACCACCTCGCGGCAGGATCGGCCACGGATGTCGTCAGGGGCGCAGCCCAGCAGATCCAGGGCATTGCGGTTGGCGTCCACCACCCGCATATCCATATCAATGAGAAAGATGGCGTCCTGTATGCTGTCCAGCACCGATTCCACATCCAGCAGATTCCGGATTGAGTGATCACTCACCACACCGTTCTCCCCATACACGGACACCGCCGGTCGACCGCTGGCGGCGGTGCCGAAAGCTTCGACGTCCGGACCGGACATCCCGTCCGGTCCGACGCCGTTGCCCCTATCTTACCATCCGCGCCGCCGATTCTCAATTCATCAACCTTTTGCTATACAATTCCCGGCACATTGATTAGAATCATTGCTTGCGTCAGGACAAGGACCCAGCCATGACTCAGGAATTCCGGCAACACATCGAAATCAGTCGTGAAGCCTACCGGCACAACATCACCACATTCCGGCGCATGCTGCCACCCGGCTGCGCCTTCATGGCGGTGGTCAAGGCCAATGCCTACGGTCACGGCCTGCTACCCGTCGCTCACCTGGCCGTGGCCGAGGGTGTGGACATGCTGGGGGTGGATTGCCTCGAGGAGGCCGTGGCGCTGCGCGAGGACGGCATCGAGACACCGATCATGGTGCTGGGGTACATCCCGCTGGACCAGCTGGCGGCGGTGATCCACTACCGATTGACGCCGGTGGTTTACCATGCCGAATCCCTCCACCGCCTGGCCGTCGAAGCCGAATCACACCGGACCGAGGTGGCCGTTCACCTCAAACTGGAAACCGGCCTCCATCGCCAGGGAGTGACGGAGGAGGAATTGGGCCCGGTCCTGGAGATTATCCTCCGGTGCGGCATTTTGCGCCTGGCCGGGCTGAGCATGCATTTCGCCAATATCGAGGACACCACCGATCACCGGTACGCCCGCCGGCAGCTGGAGCTGTTCCGGAATATGGCCCGCCGGATCCAGGAAACCACGGGTCTTCAACCGCAATTGCACACCGCCTGTTCGGCGGCGGTCATCCTGTTCGGGGAGACACATTTCGACCTGGTTCGCGTCGGACTCGGCGGTTATGGTCTGTGGCCGTCCAAGGAGACGTATCTCTCCACCATCCTGAAGGATCAGGCGCCGCCTGTCCTCAAGACCGTGTTGTGCTGGAAATCCAGGCTGGCCCAGGTGAAAGCGGTGCCGGCCGACGCCTTCATCGGTTACGGCTGTTCCTATCGCACCACCCAGCCGCTGCGAATGGCCGTGGTGCCCGTCGGCTACTACGACGGCTATGACCGCCGTCTTTCCAGCCAGGGCCATGTCCTGGTGCGGGGCCGTCGAGCGCCGGTGCTGGGCCGGGTGTGCATGAACATGATCATGGTGGACGTGACCCATGTTGCCGGCGCCGCCGTGGACGACGAGGTGGTGCTGCTGGGACGCCAAGGGGAAGAGAGCGTCACCGCCGACGAGATGGCAGCCCTTTGTCATACCATCAATTATGAAATCGTGGCCCGTCTGGGGGCCCACATTCCCCGAATTGTCGTGGATTGAGTACGGCCGGATCCGTTGTGGAATCAGGCCGGCGAGTTGTCGTTTCCCCCGAGGTTCAGCCGGATTTCCTCATCCGGATGGAGCCGGTTGTAAACAGCCAGCCCAATCCAGGATAGCAGCACCATGACCAGCGTCAGTACATCCTTCCAGGTCAGATCTTTCCAAACCGGCGTGTGGGTCAGCGGCAGCAGGAAGGTGCAGATCAGGTAAGTCAGCACACCGCACAGGTAAACGGCGAACATCTGCCGGCGGCTGATGCCCAGGATTTTTTTTTGTGCGTCATGGGGCGGATGACGGGGGGTGGGGGTTGCATTCATGCCGTCTCCTCTTCCGGGGAGAGGATCGTGAAATCGCTGGTGAGGCTCTCCTTGATCAGCCGGTCACCGATTTTCAGCTTCTGCCAGTCCGACCAGGTCAGGTTGAAGATCATGTCCTCGCCCCCCTGGTGGACCTTCACAAAGTAGTAAGTGAACAGGACTTCGCTGTTCTCCTCGTCCGCGGGCATGATCTGCAGGTCCTTGTTGATCCGGAATTTCTCCGTGACGACGCCGTTCACCGGCCGGATGTGGCGCAACGACTGCCAGGCGCGGTACCAGATGGTGCGAACCCGTTCGTTGCGGACGATATGCTGCAGGATCTGGATGCTTTCCGGTGAGTACACCTGGCCGAGGGCGGCGGCGACATTTTCCCGGATCAGTTCCACCGGATCACCTGTCAGCGCGCCGATACGGGATACATATTCCGGTTTCATCATGTACTTTAATCCCTGTACCGCTCCCAGACGCAGATCGGCATCGGAGGCTTCCAGGTTCCGCAAGAGGATGGACTCGGCTTTCTCACTCTGGATCATGCCCAGCAGGAGCATGGCCAGCCGCTTTTCCACATCGGTGGTGCGCGGCGATTCGACCTTTTCGATCAACGGCTCTTCCGCATCCTGGCCCATGGCCACGATCTTCTCGCCGAAGTCCACGATGGCCACCCGGCCGTAATGCTGGACCATGCGGTCGAAATGATGATCGAAGGTCAGCGACTGGATGATGGGTTTCCGAAAAACGAGAAAAACGATGAGGGAGATGGCCAGCAGGGGTAAAACAATGTAGCGGAGAATTACTTTTAAGGTCATATTCCAACCATTTACCTTTTATTTGACCCGTCATTATAGCATCCGGTTCCGTGTTTTTTTCTTTGAATTTTGTAAAAAGAGATTAGAATTGGATGGAAATTTATTGTGGAGGAATGCGCAGTCATGACTCAAACTCCCATTAATCCCCCGCCGCCGCCGGTGAACGATCCCATGTTCCGCACCCTGGACAAAACCGGTCCACTGGAAAAAGCCCTTCGGAAAAGCAAGGCTTCCGAAGGGGGCAAGACCCACTGGATTCTGCCGACGATCCTGTTCGTCTGTATCCTCGGTTTGCTGGCCTACATTTTGTATCTGCATACGGAGATATCGGCCCAGCAGGACCACCTGGCCACCCTGGACGAGGGAATGGACGCCACCGATACCCGTCTCGACCAAATGGAGGAGACACTGTACAAGACTGAAGACGTGCTGGCCGCCGAGATCAACAAGACCGGCCAGGCCCTCACGGAACTCGGCATCCAGCAGAACCGGGCCGTGGAGAGAATTCGACAGGATATCACCCGCAAGGCCGATCGGGAAGAGGTCAAGACCGTGGAGATGCAGGCCCAGAATCTCTCGACGGATGTGGGCACCCTGAAAAACAACCTGACGGATGTGGATACTAACGTCAAGCAGGTGGACACCAAGGTGGAAACCCTCAACGAAAAGGTCACCGAGCAGGCCAAAACCATCGAGGAACAGCGGCAGCTGATCGAAAGCAATATCGTCAATATCAATGCCACCAAAAACATTCTTGACGATACCCGGGATTCGCTGATCAATCTGAAGACCTCCCTGGATCGCAATTACCATGTGTTCCAACTGGACAAGAAGATGGGCATTATCCGCGTCAGCGACGTCGGCGTCCGCCTCAAAAAGACCAAGGACAGCAAGCAGGAATACGAGGTGGAAGTTTTCTACGATGATCAGAAAATGAAGAAGAAAGGTGTGGCCAACGTACCCATCAATTTTTACAAGATGGGCTACCGCAAGCACTATGAGCTGGTCATCTCCAAAGTGGAAAAGAACAAGATCCAGGGTTACCTGTCCACCCCCAAGGTCAAAGATTGAGCATCCCGGGCGGCGGCCCTGTGGTGGGTGGCCGCCCCCGCATCCCCTTTATCATGAAACTCCGAATCTGGTTTTTGCTGGTCGCCCTGTTTTTCCTGGCGGATGTCGCCACCAAGGATTACGTGGTCAAGAATCTCCGGCTGCACGAGCCGGTGCATGTCATCCAAGGCTTTTTCAGCCTGACGTACACCACCAATCCCGGCATCGCCTTCAGCATGTTCGCCGACGTGGAAAGCGAGTGGAAGGTGATCCTGCTGACGCTGGTGGGCGTGCTGGCACTGGGGTACGTCGTCTGGCTGATGTGGCGGCACGATCCGCTGACTGCCGGGGCCCGTTTGGGTCTGGCCCTCATTGCCGGCGGGATCCTGGGCAACATGTTCAACCGATTGCTGACCGGTTCGGTGGTGGATTTTCTCGATTTCTACCTGGGTGTCTTTACCTGGCCGACCTTCAATCTGGCCGATACCTTTATCTGCGTCGGCGCCGGACTCGTACTCTTGAACCTTTTTCGGGGCGAGGAGACGGCCCGATGAGACAGGGACTGGCCATGAATCCCCGCGCCCGGATCCGGCGATGCTTCGGCCGATTTGCGTGCGCCCTGGGCCTGGCCTGGATGTGCACCGGGCTATTGCCGGCGGAGGAATCGCCGGCTTTCCGGCAATTTCTGGATCATTTCTGGTCCATCCAGGCCCTGGAAGCCGATTTCCGGCAAGAGGTGACTACCACGTTCGGCGAGGAGACCGCCACGGGTATCTTGTGGTTGCAGCGGCCGGCATCCATGCGCTGGGAGTACCGGGATCCAGAGGAAAAACTCTTCATTTTACGGGATCGCGAATATATTCTGTATACACCGGTGGATCGCCAAGTCTTGATCCAGGAACTGGAACCCGCCGAAATCGCCGAATCGCCCCTGGCGTTCCTGCTGGGCGATCGGAACCGGTTGCCCGAGTCTTTCGCGGTGGAAACCATTGCGGCGGCACCGGGCCAGTATATTTTCCTTCTGACCCAGAAAGAGCCACGCACACCATTCGACAAGGTGGTGCTGCATGTGTCCGGGCCGGATTATCTTCTGGAAAAGCTGACGTTGTACGAAAACAACGGTACGGTTCATGTCTATCGGTTCAGCAACATCCGTCTCCGCGATTCGCTCTCCGGCAGGCTTTTTCGGTTCCAGGCGCCGTCGGGCATCGATGTGTTGCGGGAATTCTGACGGCCCGCTTTTGTTCCGGATTCCTTCCGGTATGGCTGAAAAAGTGGAGAGTTTTTCTCCATTCAACTGGATCCTGTTCCATAATTCACCGGGAATGAATGCGATAGATCTGGTTTTGGTTGGCATCGGCGTTGCATCAACCCGGGGCGAGGAGAGTGGAAATCGCGACCGGTGGTACCGGCGCCAGTCCATCCGGCGGGCCGAAGTTGGTTGCCGGTTGTGAACGGCGGCGGGAACAGGCCATTTCGCACCGCGTCCGATAGTGCTATAATCGACCGGGAGGACACCATCAGTCCCGTCGAAGCCACCGCTCCGGTGATTCACATCCGGCTGAACCGGTACGGCGCGACAGGCTCCTCCATGGAGTTGACGTCATGGAATACAAGGATTATTACCAGATACTGGGCGTTCCCAAAAACGCCGACGCGGCGGCCATCAAGAAGGCCTACCGGCAGCTGGCCCGGAAATACCATCCCGACATGAACAAGGACAATCCCCAGGCCGAAGCCCGCTTCAAGGACATCAACGAAGCCTACCAGGTGCTGAGCGACCCGGAGAAACGGAAGAAATACGATCAGCTGGGCGCCAACTGGGACAAATACAAGAACTTCGATTTCCAGGGGCAGGGCGCGCCCTTCGATTTTTCCCAGTTCCGGACCTATACTCATAGCGGCGGGGCTTCGGCCGGGCGAACCAGATTCACCGGTTTCAGCGATTTCTTCAAGGCCTTTTTCGGCGGCGGGGGGGATCTGTTCGGCGGTGCCGAGGATCTGTTCTCCCGGTCCCAGGGGCCGACGACCCGGACGCGCCCGGCGGACCTCAACGCCGAACTGGAGATCTCCATCCGCGAGGCCATGACGGGCGCCCACAAGCAGGTGACCATCCACCAGGAGAATCTGTGCCCACAGTGTGGCGGCCGGGGAATGGTATCCGCCGGGATTTGCCCCGCCTGTTCCGGCCAGGGTCGGGTGCGGCGGCCGGAGCACATCGATGTGAAGATTCCCGCCGGGATCCACAACGGCGCCCGGCTGCGCCTGCGCGGGAAAGGCGGGATGGCCGCCGGTGGTCAGGCCCGCGGCGATTTGTACCTGCGGATCCGGATCCGGAACGATTCCCTGTTCCGGCTGGACGGACGCAACATCGTCTGTGAAATCCCTGTGACGGTGTTCGAGGCGGTGCTGGGCGCAGAGATCGAGGTGCCCACCGTCACCGGTAAGGTGAAAATGCGCATCCCGCCGGAGACGGAGAACGGCAAGATTCTGCGCTTGCGGGGCAAGGGCCTGCCCGCCATAGGCCATCATCTCGCGGGCGACCAGATCGTAACCATTCGGGTGGTCTTGCCCACCAACCTGTCGGCCCGGGAAAAAGAACTGTTTCATGAATTGGCCAGATACCGTCGTGAAAATCCACGAGCCAGGATGTGACATGAATTATCGCTATTTGTTCGGACCGGTGCCCTCGCGTCGTCTGGGAATCTCCCTGGGTGTAGATCTGGTGCCCCACAAAGTTTGCACCATGGACTGCGTGTATTGCGAATGCGGTCCGACCACCCGCCTGACCATGGACCGCCAGGCCTATGTCCCCACGGCGGAGGTGATCCGGGAGCTGGATGCATTCATGGCTTCTTCGCCGGCACCCGATACCATCACTTTTTCCGGATCGGGCGAACCCACGCTGCATCGGGACATGGGGCTTATCGCACGGCATATCAAGGACCACTTCGACGTTCCCTTGGCCCTGCTGACCAATTCCACCCTCTTCTTTCGCCCTGATGTCCGCGCGGACGCTCGTCCCGTCGATCTGATCCTGCCTTCCCTCGATTCGGCCCGGCCGGCCACCCTGCAGGCCATTAACCGGCCTCACCCGGAAGTCTCGGTGGAACGAATCATCGACGGTTTGGTGGAATTTTGCCGGGACTGGCCGGGGCGATGTTGGCTGGAGATCTTTATCCTGCCACCCCACAATACCACCACCGAGGAGCTGGACGCCCTGCAGGCGGCCATCGACCGCATCGCACCCGAGCGGGTGCAGTTGAATACGGCGGACCGCCCCGGCACGGAGGAATGGGTCAAGGCCGCCACACCGGCCCAGCTCGAAGCGGTCGTCGCCCGGCTGCGGCATCCGGCGGTGGAGATCATCAGCCGCTATCGCCACCGGCGGGACATCGGCGCCTATCGCGAAGACCTGGAAAGCGCGATCCTGGAAACCGTGGCCCGCCGGCCCTGCACGGCCGATGACCTGTGCGCGGCCCTGGGGCTGCGGTTGACGGAGCTGAACAAATACCTGGATGTGCTGGAAAGTGAAAAACAGGTCCGACCGGAAATCAGGGAGCGGGGTATCTTTTACCGTCTGGTCCGCTGATCCGCCGCCGCACTCGGTGATTGAATCCGCAGCGGGCTTGTGATATAAGGGATGACCTTGTTCTATTTTGAGGCAGAAAGGAGTCATCTCTTGTTGACACATGTGGATCATATCGGTATTGCGGTGACCTCGCTGGAAGAGGCCCTGGCTTTTTATCGCGATTCTCTGGGCCTGGCCGTGCATGAAATAGAGGAAGTACCCGACCAAAAGGTCCGGGTGGCCATGCTGCCCCTGGGGCAGACGCATATCGAGCTGCTGGAACCGACCTCTCCCGCTTCACCCATCGCCAAATTCATGGAGAAGAAAGCGCCCGGGATTCATCACATCGCCGTGGCCGTGGCTGATATCGAAGCCGTGCTGGCCAATCTGAAGGCCCGCGGCGTGCGTCTCATCAACGAAGAACCCCTGACCGGCGCCGGCGGCAAGCGGATCGCCTTCGTTCATCCGGCGGCCACAGGGGGAATCCTGCTGGAACTGTGCCAGTCCGCGTAATTTCCTGAACCGGTTTTCTACCCCAAAGGAGGCAATTCATGAATTATATTCCCATCGGCATCCTGGGCGGCAGCGGCCTTTACAAAATGAAGGAACTGACCGATATCGAGGAGATCAAGATCGAAACCCCCTTCGGCGCTCCCAGTGACAACTACATCCTGGGCACTCTGGGCAAGAAGCGGGTGGCCTTTATGCCGCGCCATGGTCGGGGTCACCGCTACCTGCCGTCGGAAATCAATTACCGGGCCAATATCTACGGATTCAAGAAGTTGGGTGTGCGCCAGATTCTGTCCATCAGCGCCGTGGGATCATTGAAACTCGAACACAAGCCCATGGACGTGATCCTGCCCGACCAGTTTCTGGACCGTACCCGCCTGCGGCTTTCCACGTTTTTCGGTGACGGCATCGCCGCGCACATTGCCTTCGGCGATCCTGTCTGCGCCGGACTGGCCGATTTCGTCCGGCGGGGGGCGGAGAATGCCTCCGTGCCCGTCAAGAGCGGCGGGACCTACGTCTGCATGGAGGGGCCGGCCTTTTCCACCCGGGCGGAGAGCAACCTGTACCGCAGCTGGGGCATGGACATCATCGGTATGACCAACCTCCAGGAAGCCAAGCTGGCCCGCGAGGCGGAAATCTGCTACGTCACCATCGCCATGGTCACCGACTACGACTGCTGGCACGAAGAAGTGGAGGCCGTGAATGTGGAGATGCTGTTGGAATACCTGAACCGCAACAACGAGACGGCCCAGAAAATTCTCAAAGAAACCGTCAAGATCCTGCCCGAGGACCGGGACTGTGCTTGCCAGCATGCCCTGGCCACGGCCATCATCACCCAGCCGGATGCCGTCAGCAGTGTGGCCCGGGAACGACTCGACCTGCTCATCGGCCGTTACCTGCCCGGCCGTGAGACCGTGGAATAGAGCGCGGCGAAGGGAGACGGTCGCATGAGTTTGCTGATTGTGGGTTCTATGGCCTTTGACAGCATTCGCACCCCCTTCGGGACGGCGGAGCGGGTCCTGGGCGGTTCGGCCACCTATGCCGGGTTGGCGGCCAGCTATTTTACCGACGTCTCCCTGGTGGCGGTAGTGGGGGAGGATTTCGGAGATGAGCATTTCCGGCCCTTCTACGAAAAAGGGATCGATGTCACTGCCGTGCAACGGGTGGCCGGAAAATCGTTTTTCTGGGCCGGTGAATATAGCCAAAATCTGAACGAGCGCCGGACTCTGGTCACCGAGCTGAACGTGTTCGCCGACTTCCGGCCGCAGGTGGGGATCGATCAACGCAACATGCCATACGTCTTTCTCGGCAATATCGACCCCGAGCTGCAGAATCACGTCCTCGACCAGGTGAACGGACCGCGGCTGGTGGCTCTCGATACCATGAATTTCTGGATCGAAAGCCGGCCGCGGGAACTGGCGCAGGTCCTGCAGCGGGTGGATGTGCTTCTCATCAACGAGGAAGAGGCGCGCATGCTGGCCGACGAATACAACATCATCCGCGCCTCTCGCTGGATCGCCGGGCTGGGGCCGCAAATCGTCATCGTGAAACGCGGCGAATACGGCGCCCTGGTGTACATGGGCGACGACTATTTTATCACGCCGGCGTTTCCCCTCCAGGAGCTGGCCGATCCCACGGGCGCCGGCGATTGCTTTGCCGGCGGTTTGATGGGCTATCTGGCCGGAGTGGGTCGTTTCAGCACGGCGGAGATGCGCCGCGCCGTGCTCTACGGGACGGTTATGGCGTCGTTCAGCGTGGAACGATTTTCCGTCGAGCGCATCCGGGAGCTGACGTTGCCGGAGATCCGGGAACGGTACAACCACTTCCGTTCCATGATCCACGTTGAGGACACCTGATTTCCCGACGCCCCGAAAAGGATTCCGCCCTGATCCGGGGCACCGCCACACCCGCTCCAGCCGGCGGACTTTTCTGTTCCTTTCCCACCCGATTTCTGATATAGTAGGCGGCTTTGAAAACCAACAGGCGGGGGTGCTTTTGCTGAATTTGCAGGAGATCATTTTCCGGTTGCAGCAGTTCTGGAGTTCCCGGAATTGTGTCATCCAGCAACCGTACGACGTGGAAATGGGCGCCGGCACCATGCATCCCGAAACCTTCCTCCGTGTGCTGGGTCCCGAACCTTACCGGGTGGGCTATGTCATGCCTTCACGCCGCCCCGCCGACGGACGATACGGCGACAATCCCAACCGGGTGTACAAGCATCTGCAGTTCCAGGTCATTCTCAAACCGTCGCCGGACGACGTTCAGGATCAATATGTGCAGAGCCTGGCCGCCTTGGGCATTGATCTGCGCCAGCATGATTTCCGTTTTGAGGAGGACAACTGGGAAGCTCCCACCCTGGGCGCCTGGGGCGTGGGCTGGCAGGTCCTGCTGGATGGACTGGAGATCTCCCAGTTCACCTACTTTCAGCAGGCCGGCGGCCTGGATCTGGATCCCATCTCCTGTGAAATCACTTACGGCCTGGAGCGGATCTGCACCTTCATCGTGGGTTCAGACAGTATCTACGATCTGCCCTGGCAGGCGGGACGAAGCTACGGCGACATCCGGTACTGGGAAGAGGTGGAATTTTCCCGCTACAATTTCGAGGAAGCGGATGTGGCCATGCTCCGGCAACTGTTCGAACTTTACGAAAAAGAGGCCTCTCGCCTGATGGAGCGCGGACTGCCCCTGCCGGCCTACGACTATTGCCTGCGCTGTTCCCACACCTTCAATCTGCTGGATGCCCGGGGCGCCATCAGCGTCACCCAGCGCGTCCAGATCATCGGTCGCGTGCGGAAGCTGGCCTGCGCCATCGCCCGGCTGTATGTGCAGAAACGGGAGGAGCTCGGTTTTCCTTTCCTGGCACCCGCCCCGGCGGAGGAGACCCATCATGGCTAAGGAATTCCTGCTGGAAATCGGTTGCGAAGAAATTCCCGCCTGGATGATCCCCGACGCGCTGGATTTCCTGGCCGACCGCCTGTCGGCCATTCTGGTCGAGCATCATCTGCCCATCCAGCGACCGCGCGTGCTGGCCACACCGCGGCGGTTGGTGCTGCACGCGCCCGACATGCCGGAGCGCCAGCCGGATCGGGATGAAGTCGTCACCGGTCCGCCCACAGCCATCGCCTGTGACGCAGAGGGCCGGTTCACCAAGGCGGCCGAGGGCTTCGCCCGCAAGCAGGGCGTGACGCCGCAGGCACTGGCGGTTATCACCACTGACAAGGGCGAATACATCGGCCTGCACCGCCGCGTGGCCGGCCGACCCGCCCGGGACGTGTTGGCCGAAATCCTGCCGGAACTCATCGGGGCCGTCCCCTTCCCCAAGACCATGTACTGGCGTCCGGACCGATTCCGCTTCGTGCGCCCCGTCCGCTCGCTGCTGGCCATTCTGGGCGGGGAAATCATTCCCTTCACCCTGGCCGGCGTCACCGCCGGCGACCGGACCTTCGGGCACCGTTTTCTCGGCGCTCCGCAGATCCAGGTGAAGAACTTCGCCGAATACGTCCAACGGCTGCGGGATAACTTCGTCATCGTCTCGCCCGAGGAACGCCGCGCCAAAATCGTAACGGAAATCCAGAGCCGGGAGAAAGAGACCGGCTGTCAGGTGTGGCCCGACGATGCGTTGCTGGCCGAAGTGGTCTATCTCAATGAATTTCCCACGGTGATCCGCGGCGGATTCGAGGAGCGCTTCCTGGGCATTCCTCGCGAGGTGCTCATCACCGTCATGCGCAAGCACCAGAAATATTTTGCCATGACCCGCACCGACGGCGCCCTGGCGCCCACCTTCCTGGCCGTGACCAACATGGCCGACGATTCTGAGGGACTGATCCGGCTGGGGCATGAGCGTGTGCTCCGGGCCCGGTTGGTGGACGCCGAGTTTTTCTGGAACGGCGACCGGAAAGTGTCGCTGGAAGAGCGCCGCCGCCAGCTGGCCGGTGTCCTGTTCCAGGAGACTCTGGGCAACTATCTGGAAAAAAGTGACCGGCTCGCCGCCCTGGCAGATTGTCTCGCCGAGACGCACTCGCTGGCGCCGGAAGCCCGGGAAGGGCTCGTTCAGGCCGCCCGCCTGTGCAAGACGGACCTGGTGACGGAGATGGTCAAAGAGCTGACGGAACTGCAGGGCATCATGGGCGGCCTCTACGCCCGGGAGGAGGGCCGGCCGACGGAAGTCTGGCAGGTTATTTACGAGCATTACCGGCCCGAAGGCCTGGACGACCCGCCACCGGAGACGCCGGGCGGCGCACTGCTGGCCCTGACCGACAAGACCGACAACCTGGTGGGCATGTTCGGCATCGGGCATGTGCCCTCAGGGTCCAAGGATCCCTTCGGTCTGCGCCGCCAGGCGGCCGCCCTGTACCGCATCTGCCTTCATCATGGCCTGGATTTCGACCTGCGGCGGCTGCTGGACACAGCGGCCGATCTGCTCCGGGATCGCCTGACGGTACAGCCTGCGGAACTGTTCGGCACACTGCAGGAATTCCTGGCGGCGCGGTTGCGGTTTTTTTACCAGAACGATGGTTTCCGTTATGACGAAATCAACGCGGTGTTGACCCGTGCCGTATATCGACCGGTGGACGGCCGGCGACGGTTGGAGGCCCTGGTGGCCATCCGTCAAGTGGCGGCGTTTCAGTCCATTTTCACCGCCCAGAAGCGCATCAAGAACATCCTGGCCAAGGAAGCGGACGGCCGGGTCCGGGAAGCTCCCCGACCGGATCTCTTTCAGCAGGAGGAGGAGAAGCAGCTGTTTGCCGTGGCCGAAAAGCTGGCTGGAGCCGTGGCTGGGGCCATCGCCGCGCAACGGTACGGGGAGGCGTTGGGGCATATCGAGCAGTTTTCACGGCCGGTGGACGTCTTTTTTGACGAGGTGCTGGTGATGCATCCCGATCCGGCGGTGTGTGACAACCGGCTGCGCCTGCTGGAGCGGGTGAGCCGAATTTTCGACAGTTTCTGCGATTTCTCGCAGTTCGTCATGGAATAAGCGTGGTTGTATGTATTGGAAACTCAAGAAAGGGGTCATCCTATGATTGAAAAAGGTGCCAAAATTGCTCCTCCATCCGGTAAACTCGGCGTGCTCATGCCCGGTCTCGGCGCCGTCGCCACGACGTTTATCGCCGGTGCGTTCAGCGCCCGGAAGAATCTGACCGAACCCATCGGCTCCCTTAGCCAGATGGGAACCATCCGCATCGGCAAGCGGACGGAGAAAAAAATTCCGTTGATCAAAGAATTTGTGGAGCTGGCCGGTTTGTCCGACTTGGTGTTCGGCGGCTGGGATATTTTCGAGGACAACGCCTACGAGGCCGCCCTGAAGGCCGGCGTGCTTCAGCGCGAGCACCTGGAGCCGTTGCGCGAGGAACTGAACGCTGTTCGTCCCATGCCCGCCGTCTTCGACCGGCGCTATGTCAAAAATCTGGATGGTCCCAACGTCAAGAAGGCCACCTCCAAGTGGGACCTGGCCCAGATGGTGATGGATGATATCCGCCGCTTCAAGGAAGAAAACCACTGCCAGGGGCTGGTGATGATTTGGTGCGGCTCCACCGAGATCTACATGGGCGAAGGGGACGTACATCAATCCATCGAGGCGCTGGAGGAAGGACTCCGTCGCAATGACGAGCGGATCCCGTCCAGCATGATCTATGCCTACGCCGCCGTCAAGATGGGCATCCCTTATGCCAACGGGGCGCCCAACCTGAGCGGCGATATCCCGGCCATGGTGGATCTGGCCAAGGAAAACAGAACGCCCATCGCCGGCAAGGATTTCAAAACCGGACAAACCCTGATGAAGACCATCCTGGCGCCGGGGCTGAAAGCCCGGTTGCTGGGCGTCGAGGGCTGGTTTTCCACCAACATCCTCGGCAATCGCGACGGGGAAGTACTGGATGACCCCGAGTCCTTCAAAACCAAGGAAACCAGCAAGCTGTCGGTACTGGAGCAGATCCTGCAGCCTGACCTGTATCCCAATTTGTACGGCCGCCTGTACCACAAGGTCCGCATCAACTATTACCCGCCCCGCGGCGACAACAAAGAGGGCTGGGACAACATTGACATCTTCGGCTGGATGGGCTATCCCATGCAGATCAAGATCGATTTTCTGTGTCGCGACAGCATTCTGGCGGCGCCCATCGTGCTGGATCTGGCCCTGTTTATGGATCTGGCCAAACGGAGCGGCATGTACGGCATCCAGGAATGGTTGTCCTTCTTTTTCAAGAGTCCGCAGCACGCCCGGGGATTGTACCCCGAACACGATCTTTTCATCCAGAAGACGAAACTGAAAAACACCTTGCGTTATCTAAAGGGCGAGGAACAGATCACCCATCTGGGGCTGGATTATTATTACGACTGATCGGTTCCGGCGACCATGCAGGACCGAACCGCCGGCGGATGCCGACTCCGCCGCCCGATATGGCAACCCATCCGTCGATGACCTGTGGGTCTGTTCTGTGTTCTCTTTGGGGACCAGAAGAGTCAGGGCCCACGGATGGGCAATCATCAAGCAATAATGTAACCTATTGAAAATAATAAGGAGAGGACCATGACCAACAAAAAATTCGTCTATTTCTTCGGTAACGGCCACGCCGAAGGTCACGGCAAAATGAAGGACGTCCTGGGCGGCAAGGGTGCCGGACTGGCCGAGATGACCAACGCCGGCCTGCCGGTGCCGCCCGGTTTCACCATTTCCACCGACGCCTGTATCGCTTATTACGAAAACAACCGTTCGCTGAGCGAGGAGATCCAGGCGCAGATCGATGCGGCCCTGGCCCATCTGGAAGAAACACTGGGCCAGGAACTGGGAGACGAGGAAAATCCGCTGCTGGTTTCCGTCCGATCCGGCGCGAAATTCTCCATGCCCGGCATGATGGACACCGTCCTCAATCTCGGTCTTAATGACCGGACCGTCCACGGCCTGGAGAAGAAGACGAACAATCCGCGGTTTGCCTATGACTGCTATCGCCGTTTCATCCAGATGTTCGCCGATGTGGTCATGGACGTACCCAAACATGAGTTCGAGCGCATCATCGATCGCATGAAGGAAGAGCGGGGCATCGAGCTGGACACGGACTTCACCGCCGCCGATTATCAGGAGATGATCGAGAAGTTCCGCACCCACGTCCAGAACAAATCCGGCCGCAACTTCCCCCAGGACGCCCGGACCCAGCTGAACATGGCCATCAACGCCGTGTTCGAGTCCTGGAACAACGAGCGGGCCATCAAATATCGCCAGATGAACGATATCCCCCACGACCTGGGAACCGGGGTCAACGTGCAGACCATGGTCTTCGGTAATATGGGCCAGAATTCGGGTTCCGGCGTCGGCTTCACGCGTAACCCCGCCACCGGGGCGCGGGAATTCTACGGTGAATTTCTGTCCAACGCCCAGGGGGAGGACGTGGTGGCCGGCACCCGCACTCCGCTGAAGCTGGAGGAGATGAAGAAGGTCATGCCGGCGGCCTACGAGCAACTGTGCGAGATCAGCGACAGGCTGGAGCGGCACTACAACGACATGCAGGATTACGAGTTCACCATCCAGGAAGGCAAGCTGTACATGCTGCAGACCCGCAACGGCAAGCGCACCGGCGCTGCGGCCGTCAAGATCGCCTGCGACATGCTGGACGAAGGATTGGTGAACGAGTACCAGGCCGTGCTGATGGTGGAGCCGCAGCAGCTGGATCAATTGCTGCACCCGGTGTTCGACAGCAAAAACGATTTCACCGTTATGGCCACCGGTCTGCCGGCTTCGCCCGGCGCGGCGGTGGGCCAGATCGCCTTCACGTCCCAGGATGCCGTCCGAATGGCCGAAAACGGCAAAAAAGTCATCCTGGTGCGGATCGAAACCAATCCCGACGACATTCACGGCATGGAGGTTTCCAAGGGCATTCTAACCGCCCGGGGCGGCATGACGTCGCATGCGGCCGTGGTAGCTCGCGGCATGGGTACGCCCTGTGTCGCCGGCAGCAGTGATATCCGCGTGGACGAGGAGCGCAAGGTGGTGGAGCTGCGGGACGGCCGTACCCTGATGGAAGGTGATTTTATTTCCCTGGATGGCACCAAGGGCGAAGTCTATCTGGGCGAACTCAATACCATCGACCCGGATCTGACCAGCGGCGATTTCGGCCGGTTTATGCTCATCACCGACAAGATCCGCCGGCTGGGTGTCCGCACCAACGCCGACATTCCGCGCGATGCCCAGGTGGCGCGTGATTTTGGCGCCGAGGGCATCGGTCTGTGCCGGACCGAACACATGTTTTTCGCCCCGGACCGCCTGTCCTTCATGCAGAAAATGATCCTGGCCGAAACAACGGTGGAGCGGGAGAAAGCCTTGGAGAAGCTGTTACCCATGCAGCGCGAGGATTTCCGGGGCATCTTCCGGGTGATGGACGGCTATCCGGTGACCGTTCGCCTGCTGGATCCGCCGCTGCATGAGTTCCTGCCCGGGCGCGAGGAGCTGATGGTGGAACTGGCCCTGCTCAAGGAGCGCAAGGCCGATCCGGAAAAGATTCGAGAGAAAGAGGATCTTTTGGAGCGGGTGGAGGAACTCCATGAGCTCAATCCCATGCTGGGACATCGTGGTTGCCGGCTGGGTATTACCTACCCGGAGATCACGCGCATGCAGGCCCGGGCCATCCTCGAGGCCGCCTGTGAAGCCAGGAAGGAAGGGGTGGATGTCCAGCCGGAAATCATGGTGCCCCTCATCGGCACGGTGGCGGAATTGCGCTCCCAGCGCGACATTGTCATGGATGTGGCCGGCGATGTGTTCAAGGAACAGGGCCTGGAAGTCCCCTTCCTCGTCGGGACCATGATCGAGATTCCCCGGGCCGTCCTCACGGCCGGCGAGATCGCCGAGGTGGCGGAATTTTTCTCTTACGGCACCAATGACCTGACCCAGACCACCTTTGGCTATTCCCGCGACGATGCCGGCCGGTTCATCCGCTATTACCTCGAACACGGCATTCTGCCCAAGGATCCGTTCCAGGTCATCGACCGGGATGGCGTCGGTCAGCTGGTGAAGATGGGCGTCGAGAGAGGGCGTGCCACCCGGCCCAACCTCAAGATCGGTATCTGCGGCGAACACGGCGGTGAACCCAACTCGGTGGAATTTTGTCACCAGATCGGCCTGAACTATGTGAGCTGTTCCCCGTTCCGCGTGCCCATCGCCCGCCTGGCCGCCGCCCAGGCCGTGGCCAAAGAAAAGATCGAGGCCGGCACCGGTCAGAAGTAAACCGGTTCCGGATCCGCCCGGCATGACGAGTCATTCGGCCACAATCCTCGGGGCGTTGGCCATTTTTGCCCCGGCCGGCGGGACCGGGACAGAGTCCATGCCATGAACATACGCATCAAATTCTTTGCCGGTGTGGCGGATGTGGTGGGCCATTCGGAATTGGTGTTCTCCCCGGCAGAGAAAAGCCTGACCATCGCCGGCTTGTGGCAACGACTATGTGACGGATATCCGCCCCTGGGCGCCTATTCCGGACGGATCCTGTCGGCCCGTAACCACCGGTTCGCCCGGCCGGACGACGTCCTGGTCGACGGGGATGAAATCGCCTTTTTCCCGCCGGTCAGCGGAGGATGACATGATTCTCACCGATTTGACCCACCAGCCCCTCGATCCGGCCGCCGTCGCCCGGCACCTGACCGCTGACGACTGCGGGGGGCAGGTTTGGTTTCACGGGGTGGTCCGGGACCATTCGCGAGGGAAGCGGGTCCGTTGCCTGGAGTATTCGGCCTATGAGGAGATGGCCCGCCGACAGCTTTCCAGTCTGGCGGAGGAGGTCGCCCGGGACTCCGACGTCCGTCGGATCGCGGTCATCCACCGGCTGGGTCGCCTGGACGTCGGCGAAACGGCGGTGATCATCGGCGTGGCCGCGGCCCACCGCCGTGAAGCGTTCAGCGCTTGTCGCCGGCTCATCGATGCGCTCAAGGAGCGGGTGCCCATCTGGAAGAAGGAGTATTATGACGATGGGGAATCCTGGATCGAAGAAGGCGGCGCCCCGGCGCCGGGAAGCGGTGGTGGTTACGGTCAGTGACAGCTGCGCCCGCGGCGAGCGCCGTGACGAAACCGGTCCCCGCTGTCGGGAATTGCTTCAGGAAATGGGATTTATCTGCGAGAGGGTGCTGGTGGTACCCGATGAAATGGAGCCGTTGGCCAATCTCCTGCGTTCGCTATGCGACGAATCGGGCGTGCATCTGATTCTGACCGCCGGAGGCACGGGCTTGAGCCCCCGGGATATCACACCCGAGGCCACCCGCCGGGTAGTGGAGCGGGAGGCGCCCGGTTTCGGCGAGCTGTTGCGGCTGGAGGGCTATAAGCACAAGCCGACGGCCATGCTGAGCCGGGCCACCGCCGGTGTCCGCAACGGCGTGCTGGTGATCAATCTGCCCGGCAGTGTACGCGGCGTCACCGAGGGTTTGGCGGCCCTGGCCCCGCTGTTGGAGCACGCCCTGGACGTCGCCGGTGGGCACGCGTTTCGTTGTGGAGGATAAATGGACACCCGAATGATCCATATCAACCCGCAATCCCCAGACCGGGCCGACCTGCAGGCCGTTTCCGGCCGGCTGAGAGATGGCGGTATCTGCATTCTACCCACGGACACCATCTACGGATTCCACTGCCGTTTCGATGACGAGGACGCCCTGCGCACCATTCAGGACCTGAAGGCACGGCCCGAGCCCCAGCCCATGGTGGTGCTGCTGCCGGGTATGGATACGCTCCGGCGGGAGAAGATCCCAGTGCCCCCGGGTGCACGTCTGCTGATGGAACGCTTCTGGCCGGGACCGCTGACCATCGTCGTACCGGTAACCCGGGAATATTCACCCTGGCTGACGGGCGGACGGCGTTCCCTGGCGGTGCGCCAGCCCGGTTATCCCATGCTCAACGTGATCCTGGCCGACCTGGACGTGCCCATCGTTTCCACCAGCGTGAACATTTCCGGCGAGAGTCCGCTGCTGGACATAGACACCATCATCACCCATTTCTCCGGCAAAGTGCCCTGTATCGTTAACGCCGGACCGCCGGCCATGCAGACAGCCTCCACCATTGTTTCGTTCGTGGAGGATCCGCCCCGCTTCCTGAGAGTGGGAGCCATACCCACGCCACTGGTAAACAGCGTTCTCGGCCTGCAGGAAAGCCGGTCATGAATTTGCCCCCTCCGCGACCTGACGATGGGAAGGTGTGGGAGTTGCTGGAAGACATGTATCGCTGGCTGCGGCGCCATGGCGAGTCACGCCGGCGGGGCGGCGAAATCTGCAAGCATCTGGCCTTTTTTGTGGATTTCTACCTGCCGCGTCGTTTTCCGGAATCCACTCCGGATACGGTTCTGAAAATGCTGACGCCGGACCTGCTGGATGAATACCTGGGCGTCTGGTACCCCATGGAAGCCGAGTTCGCTTCGCCCGAAAACCTGCGGGAACAGCTGCGGGCCTTTCACCGGTTGGCCGGCTTTCTGGAGGACACGCACCGCTACGCCGGCGCTTCGGCCGACCTGGCCGAATTGGCTCGGCGGACCCGGCGAATGTCGCGCTATATCCGCCGGCTGGACCGCTGGCGAAGCCTCCGGAAATCCGCCGTCGCCCCGGCGGAATTCGAACAGGCGTGTGCGGCGTGGTTGCGGGAGGAATGGTGAGCACCCGCCGCCAGGCCCTCCCGATTTTTCGGAAACGACATTTACATCGCCGGTCTTTTTCTATACAATTTCTGCTTCAGAGTCTGCAGCGGCGAGGGTAAATATGGCATTGTTCAAGAAGGATCGGAATGGAGATCCACAACCGGAGGAAAATATCATGAATCGTCCCGTTCGACCGGTCGCCACCGAGGAGCCGCGACGCAGCGGCGGTCATTCCACCATCGGTCGCGGAGTGGAAATCGAGGGTGAGATCCGCGGCAAGGAAGAACTCACGGTGGAAGGTAAAGTCCAGGGCAAAATCAACATCGACAACGCCGTGACCGTCGGCCAGACCGGCGAGGTCAACGCCGAAATCCTGGCCGAAGTGGTGACGGTGATGGGCAAGGTCAAGGGCGATATCACCGCCCGGGGCAAGGTCATTCTCAAGCCCACGGCCGTCGTCATCGGCAACATCACCTGCCCGTCGTTCGTGGTGAACGAAGGCGCGGCTTTCGACGGCAACATCTCCATGGACAGCAAACCCGCCGAAGCCCCGGCCGTCCGGCCGCCCGGCAAACCTCCGGAACCGACCCCCGAACCCTCATCCCACGAGGACAAACAGGGTAACCACCGGAAATAACAGGGATCTTCCATGGATTTATCTGTTCAGATCGGGCCTCTGCGATTGAAAAATCCGGTCATGACCGCCAGCGGGACATTCGGGTACGGATTGGAATTCGCCGATTATCTCGATCTGAACGCCCTCGGCGCCATCGTGGTCAAGGGGCTGAGTCTCCAGCCGCGCCCGGGCAACGCTCCCCCGCGCATTTATGAAACCGCGGCCGGTATGCTCAACGCCATCGGTCTCCAGAATGTCGGCGTGGAGGAATTCGTCACAACGAAACTTCCCGCGCTGCGGCAATATGACACGCCCATCATCGCCAACGCTCTCGGTAACACCATCGAGGAGTACACGGAAGTTTGCCGGGTGTTGGCCCACACCGAGGGGATCGCCGCCGTGGAGATCAACGTCTCCTGTCCCAACGTCAAGGAGGGGGGCATTCACTTCGCCACCGAACCGGCCCAGACCGGTCGCGTCACCGAGGCGGTGCGGCGGGTCATGGGCGACATGCCGCTCATCGTGAAGCTGTCCCCCAACGTCACCCATATCGTGCCCTTCGCCCGCGCCTGCCGGGCGGCGGGTGCCGATGCCGTGTCCCTGGTGAACACCTTCGTGGGGATCGCCATCGACCTCGACACCATGCGGCCCCGTCTCTCCAACCTGACGGGCGGCCTGAGCGGGCCGGCCATCAAACCCCTGGCCCAGCGCCTGGTCTGGGAAGTATGCCGCGATGTGGACATCCCCGTCATCGGCATCGGCGGCATCATGAATGCTACGGATGCCCTGGAATACATGGCCCTGGGCGCCGTGGCCGTCCAGGTGGGGACGGCCAATTTCATCCGGCCTGACGCTGCTCGGCAGATCGTCGCGGGGATGGCGGATTTTTGCGCCGCGCGCGGTATCACCCGCCTGGAAAACTTCATCGGGGCGTTCCTCCGTCGGGAGACGTCCTGAAACAGGAAATACACCGAAAAAACAAACTTTTCACTCTTGAACGAGTACAATGAGTGTCCTATTTCGGGGAAGGAGAACGGATGACCGCCCACAAACTGACTGCCCGGGATCGTTTGATCGTCGCCCTGGATGTGGATTCGGCCGCCGCCGCCGGCGAACTGGTGAAACTCACGGCATCTGCCGTCGGGGTGTTCAAGATTGGTTTGCAGCTTTTCGTCAAGGAAGGGCCGGACCTGGTACGATGGCTCGTGGATCAGGGCGTCGGCGTATTTCTGGATCTGAAGCTGCATGACATCCCCAACACGATACTGGCGGCCGCCCGGCAGATTGCCGGCCTCGGCGTGCGCTATTTCACCGTCCATTGCAGCAACGGGCAGCAGGCGCTGGCCGCTTGCCAGGCGGGACTGGCGGAATTCTGCGCCGAACAGGGCCTGACCCCTCCCACCATGCTGGGCGTGACGGTGCTTACGAGCCTGTCGGACGTGGATTTGCACGGCATTGGCATGCTGGGCGATCCCCGCTCCCAGGTGGAGTTGCTGGCCGGTCAGGCATACCGCGCCGGTCTGCGGGGCCTGGTGGCCTCGGCCCAGGAGGCGGCTGCCCTGCGGGCGCTGTTCCCCGATGTGTTCATCGTCACTCCGGGTATTCGTCCGTCGGGGAGCGGCCGCGATGATCAGGCCCGGATCATGACCCCGGCTGCCGCCATTCATGCCGGGGCCGACGCCCTGGTCATCGGCCGCCCGGTAACACGGGCCGGGGATCCAGCCCGGGCCGCCGCGGGGATTTTGTCCGAAATTGAGGGCGCCCTCGCGGCATCCAAGTGAGTTCGGCCGCAGTTGACATCATCGGTGACGGTGGGTAAGATGATTATTTGTTCGTTGGCAGAACTATTCTGCAATTTTTGACGTCTGTGTAGTGGTTGTGCCTGGTGCAAGAACTTTGAACGGGAGGCAAATGTGATTCTCGCAATTTTTGGTCCACTCGTGGATATCTTCATCGACGGCGGCTGGGTCATGTGGCCGCTGCTGCTTTGCTCCATCCTCGGGCTGATCTTCATCATCGAACGGCTGATCTATTTCCACCGGATGTCCAGCTCTCCCCAGGAAATCTTTGGCCGGGTGCGGGACCGGCTGCTGGACAATGACCTTGAAGGGGCCATCAAAGTCACCAACGAGACCCGCGGACCCGTCTCCGATATCCAGAAGGCCGGCCTGCTGCGCTTCGGCCGACCACACGAAGAGGTGCTGCGGGCCATCGAAAGCGTTTCCCTGCATGAAATTTCCAAACTCGAGCGCGGGCTCTGGATCCTGGCCACCATCGCCAATATCGCTCCTATTCTTGGCTTCCTGGGAACCGTCACCGGTATGATCGATTCATTCGACGTCCTGGCCGAGATCGGCTTCGGCAATCCGAAACTGCTGGCCGCCGGTATCTCCCAGGCCCTCATCACCACCGCCACCGGTCTGGCCATCGCCTTTCCGGTTCAGGCGGCGTACAACTACCTCACCAACCAGGTGAACAATTTCGCCCTGCGCATGGAGACGACATCGGCCATGTTGCTGGAAACGTTCTCCGAGCTTGAGGAGGCCAGAAAATAATCATGCGTTACCGCGCCCAGCGATTAAGTCCGGTGATTCCCACGGCGTCCATGGCGGACATCGCGTTCCTGCTCATCATCTTTTTCATGTACGCGACTACTTTCAGCCTGGACGGTACCACGGTGGACCTGCCCGAATCCCTCATTCAGCAGGATGTTCAGAAAGACGCCGCCATCGTGGCCATCACCGCGGAGAACGAGATCTGGGTATCCGACGGGGTGGAAAAGAGCGTCCGCATGACCAGCGAGCAGGAGCTGCGCGATTCCATCGCCGACATCGTCACCCGGTTCCCCGGCCGGCAATTCATCATCAAGTGTGACACCCAAACGCCGTACGAGAATTTCAACCGGATATACGAAATTCTCATCGAGAACAACGCCACCAACGTCTCGCTGCTCACGGAGCAGAAGTATCAGGAGGCTCCGCGATGAACCCGTATTTCAAGCGATCCCGGATTCCTTCGGTCATTCCCACGGCGTCCATGGCGGATATCGCCTTCATGCTCATCATTTTCTTCATGCTGACCACCGTGTTCACGGCCACCCGGGGGATTGAGTACGGACTGCCCAAGAACGAACCCATCACCGACATCCAGCCGCGGGAGTCCATTTACATCTACATTCGCAGCGGCGGTGGACTCACCATCGATGGCGCACCGGTCCGCAGCCTGGAGGAGTTGGCCGGTTATATCCAGGGAAAGATGGAGGAGACAGCCGGCAAGAAACCGGTCATCATCCGGACGGATCCCAGCGCGCCGTACGGCCGGACCGTCGAGATCCTGGACCTGCTCAAATTACTCAAGGTGAAGAATATATCCATTCCGACCCAGACGGATCTGGAATTATGGAAGGACTATTTCGGGGAATGAGAAGGAAAACCGTCCCGATCGTCATATTGTGCCTGGCCGCCGGGATCTGGTTGGCCGCCGACTTCAACAAGGCCGTCTCCCTGTTCAAGCGGGAGCAGTTCCGGGAGGCGCTGCAGGAAATCACGCCGGTGGTGAACGAGAATCCCGACTGGGAATTCGGCCATCGCCTGGTGGGGCTCTGCTACTACCATCTGAAGGAGTACGACAAGGCAGTGCGCGCCTTCGAAAAAGCACGGGCGCTGAAGAGCACCGAGCCGGCGGTCTATCTGGGATTGGCGGAAAGCTACTATAACCTGGCCCAGCCGGACAAGGCCGCCGCCGTGCTCGCCGAGAAGGAGACCCTGCTGCTTGACGGCAAGCGGCGCAGTGACCGGTTCTCCTTTTACAAGATCCGGTCCTATGTGCTGTTCGAGCAAAAGAAATACGCGGCCGCGGCCGACGCCATGATGGAGGCCTTCGCCCTGAGCGCCGGCAAGGGTGCCGACTGGCTGCTGCTCGGTATCAGCTACTACAAAACGGAGCAGAACGACAAGGCAGCCCAGGCTCTGAACAAAGCCCAGCAGCTGGATCCCACCCTGACCGAAGCCGGTCGCTATCTGCTGCGGCTGAAGGCGGCTCAGGGGGAAAGGGCCCTGAAAAACCGCGACTATAACCGGGCCCGCCAGCTCTTCTCCGAGGTGGTGGCCCAGGACCCCTATGATCCGGCGCTGAAACTCAACCTGGGCCTGGCGGAAATCGGCCTCAAAAACTGGCAGGCGGCGGCCGATGTCCTGCTGCCGTTGGAATCGGCGGCCGATTCATACCGCTACTTTTACTACACTGGCTATGTAATGGAGAAACTGGAAAAGAATACCCAGGCGCGGCGTTTTTACGAGCGGGCCGCGGAAATGTCCGCCACGGATGAAGTGAGGGCAGCCATCCAGCGCGTTCGACACCGATCGGAAAACCAATAAGCGACAACGTTTTTTTGTATGGAAATAAAGGAGAACCCGGGTCCGGCCCGGGTTCTGAGTTTTGGATGCAGGATCAGAAACTGTTGATGGCTTCGTCCACGCTGTTGTAATACTCGAAGACGGTGACCAACTTGGTAATCGTCAGCAGATCCACAATTTTCTGGGTCAGGTTGGCCAGTTTCAAGCTGCCGCCGGCGCGTTTGACGGTGGTATAGCAGCGGATCAACTCACCGAGGCCGGAACTGTCGATATATGGGACTTCCGCCAAATCCACGACGACCTTGTGACGTCCCTGTTCCACCAGTTCATCGATTTTTTTCTTGATGGCAATATCTTCACCCATCAGTATTTTCCCGCGAATGGAAAGTACAACCACTTCTTTGACGGTCTTTTCTGTGATCTGCATGAGAACCTCCCGCATTTAAATTATTTAGAATTGACTTCAAAAGTAGCACAGCTCATACAAGCTGTCAAACCTTAAATGACGCTATGTAAGGCCATTGGTGAAGATGACAGCGTCCCGTC
This sequence comes from Acidobacteriota bacterium, assembly GCA_016935015.1. Taxonomy (GTDB): domain Bacteria; phylum Acidobacteriota; class JAAYUB01; order JAAYUB01; family JAAYUB01; genus JAFGRT01. Next base: position 58,673 of record JAFGRT010000076.1, read on the forward strand.
CAATATTTTCATTGGATGTCGGTTCCTCTCCACCAGTTGCCGGAAAGGGAGAATTTCATTGAAAAAACGAGCAGGCGGATGGTATATTGCCACGGCGCAATCTTTCCGGAGGAGTAGCCCATGTCGTCACTGCGTGAAAAGACGCGGGAATTCGAGGAATTGGCCGAAGCCGCCAAGCTGGGCGGCGGTCAGGAAAAAATCGATAAACAACATGAAAAAGGGAAGTTTACTGCACGGGAAAGACTGGAAATCATGCTGGACCCCGGTTCCTTCCATGAGCTGGACATGTTCGTCCAGCACACCTGCCGGGATTTTGGCATGGAAAAACAGGTTTACCCCGGTGACGGCGTGGTGACCGGCTACGGGACAATCAACGGCCGGCTGGTCTATGTGTACGCCCAGGATTTTACCGTGCTGGGCGGCTCCTTGGGCAAGAAGTGTTCGGAAAAGATTTGCAAGGTTATGGATCTGGCCCTCCGCAACGGCGCACCGTGCATTGGTCTCAACGACAGCGGCGGCGCCCGCATCCAGGAGGGCGTGCTGAGCCTGGCCGGTTACGGAGAGATTTTCTACCGCAATACCGCCGCTTCGGGCGTGGTGCCGCAGATTGCCGTGGTCATGGGTCCCTGCGCCGGCGGAGCGGTCTACTCCCCGGGCATCCAGGATTTCGTGTTCATGGTCAAGGGTACCAGCCACATGTTTATCACAGGTCCCGATGTCATCAAGGCGGTGACCAAAGAGGAAGTCACCTTCGATGAACTGGGTTCCGCCCTGACCCACAATTCCAAGAGCGGCGTGGCCCATTTCATGACGGACGACGAGGAGGAAGCGCTTCAGAAAGTCAAAACCCTGCTGAGCTATCTGCCGGCCAATAACATGGAGAACCCGCCGACGGTGGAGACGAGCGATGATCCGCAGCGTCTGTGCGATGAGCTGTATGACCTCGTACCGCTGGACGCCATCAAGGCGTATGACATGAAGGACGTCATCCGGGTGATCGTCGACGACCGGGAATACTTCGAGGTTCAGGAACATTTCGCGCCGCAACTGACGGTGGGCTATGCCCGTCTTAACGGCCGCACGGTGGGCATCGTCGGCAACAACCCGAAGTTTTTCGCCGGCTGCGTGGACATCGACGCCTCCGTCAAGGGCGCCCGCTTCATCCGCTTCTGCGACGCCTTCAACATCCCTCTGGTCGTCCTCGTGGACGTGCCCGGTTTCCTGCCGGGAAAAAGCCAGGAGGTGGGCGGGATCATCCGTCACGGCGCCAAATTGATGTATGCCTTCTCAGAGGCCACCGTGCCGCGGGTGACGGTGGTGACGCGCAAAGCGTATGGTGGGGCCTACATCGTGATGAATTCCAAGCACATCGGTGCCGATCTGAATTATGCCTGGCCCTCGGCGGAGATCGCTGTCATGGGTCCGGAAGGGGCCATTAATATCATTTTCCGGAGGGAACTGGCCAGCGCCGACGATTCCAACCGCCGTCGCACGGAGCTGCTTGACGACTACCGCAAGAAATTCGCCAATCCCAAGCTGCCGTCGGAATACGGCTTCATCGACGAGATCATTTCCCCCCACCTGACGAGAGTCCGGCTCATCGCCGCGCTGGAATCCCTCCAGGGCAAGCGTTCCCTGAAGCCGTATCGCCGGCACGGCAACATCCCGCTCTAAATGAGGTGAAACAAGGCATGAAAAAGATACTGGTGGCCAACCGGGGCGAAATCGCGCTGAACGCCATCCGCTGCATTCGGGAAATGGGACTCACACCGGTGGCCGTATATTCAGAAGCGGACGAGAACGCACTGCACATCCGCTATGCGGAAAAAGTGGTGCGCCTGCCGGGCGAGCGACCGACCCACAACTACGCGTCCATCGAGCGCATCGTGGAAGCGGCCGAGATTGCCGCCGCCGACGCCATCTATCCGGGCTACGGTTTTCTGTCTGAATCGCCCGAGCTGGCTATCGCCTGCCGCGACCGGAATCTGACTTTCGTCGGACCCGCTCCGGAAGTGCTGAAGCTCTGCCGCAACAAGCTGGCCCTGCTGGAAAAGGCCGCCGGCCTCGGCCTGCGGGTGCCCAAACACTCCAAGCCTGTCAAGGACGAGGATGACCTCGTCAGCGCCGCCCAGGCCATCGGCTATCCGGTGCTGATCAAGCCGGTGCTGGGCAGCGGCGCCCGTTTCATCGCCAAGGCCTACCGCAAGGAAGACCTGGTCGACTATTACCGCCGGTTGGGACGCGAGCAGGAGATCCAGGGCCCGCGGGCCCCATTCTATCTCGAGGAGTATATCCGCAAGGCGACACATGTCGAAATCACGGTGCTGGCCGATGAAGCGGGGCAAGTGATCCATCTCGGCGAACGGGAATGCGTCATCCAGCGCCGCTTTCAGAAGATTTTATCCGAAACGCCTTCCGCCCAGGTGTCGCCGGAGTTGGTGCACGAACTGGCCGAGGCGGCGCTGGACCTGGTGCGCAGCATCGAATTCACCGGCTGCTGTTCGGTGGAGTTTCTGGTGGACAGCCGCAACCGGTGGTATTTCATGGAAATCAATCCGCGGATCCAGGTGGAGTACGCCCTGACGGAGCTCCGTTACGGCGTGGAAGTAATCAAGGAGCAGTTCCGCATTGCCGCCGGCGAAAAGCTGCGGCTGGAGGCCATGGGCGCGCATCCGCGGCTCCACGCCATCGAGTGCCGCATCAACGCCGAGGATCCCATGAACGATTTTCGGCCCTCGGCCGGTGTCATTTCCGAATACTACCTGCCCGGCGGATTCGGTTACAGTGTGCTGTCCAGCGTTCAGAAAGGCCATCGGGTGGATATTTACTACGATCCCATGATCCTGAAGCTGAACTGCTTCGCCGGCACCCGCGACGAAGCACTGGCCAAGCTGCGCTTTGCCCTGGATGCCATCCGTCTCAAGGGCATTCACACCAACATCCCGTTTCTGCGCCGGGTCGTATCCTCCAAGGATTTCCAGGAGGGCAAGCTCAAGATCGATTTCAAGGCCAAGGATTACCTCCAGGGTAACGACCGCAACCGCAAGCACCTGGAGGTGGCCGCCATCGTGGCTGCCATGGACCAAGAGATCATCGGGCACCAGCGCACGCCTTCCTACAAACGGCGCCGGCGTGAATTCAACGTCTGGAACATGTCCGGCCGGCTGGATCTCATCAACCGCCGTTCGTTGTAACGGAGAGCCCCATGAAATACCGAGTCTGTGTGAGCAACAAGAATTTCCAGATCCTGCTGGACGATATCTACCCCAATCCCGACCAGGAAATGATGGTGGAATGCGGCTATCACCGCTATGAAACGCGGATCCTGTCGTGGAGCAAGGAGCAGGGCATCTCCACCATTCTCATCGACGGGGTACCGTATGATGTGGAGATGATCCGCGACGAGCGCGGCGTGCTGGTGGCCGTCAAGATCGAAAACGAGATCTTTCCCGTGATGGAGATCCAGGCCGGCAAGCTCCTTACCAGCCGGCCGGCCGTGCCGCTGGTCAAGGAGGGGATGGTGCGGGCCTTCATGCCCGGCCTTATCGCCCGGGTTCTCAAAAACGAAGGCGATAGGGTGGAAGAGGGGGAAACGGTCCTCTACCTGGAGGCCATGAAAATGGAGAACGCCATCACGGCTCCCCGGGAAGGCCGGCTGACCCGGATCGAACCGGCCGAGGGCACTACGGTGCTGACGGGAGATATTCTGTTCGTTGTGGATTAAGGAGTAGCTTTGATATGCGAACCCACTGGTTGCGATCCATCCTGCTGGGGCTGATCGTCGCCCTCGGCGGCGCCTGTACTTCCGATTCAGGCGACAAAAAACCCGACAACGAATTTCTGAAATCCCTGGACCAGGATGCCGAGAAACTGGCCGCCGAAGCCAGGCGGAAGCGGGCCGCCGCGGAGGCCGAGCAGGAACGGCGTGAGCGGCTGCGTCAGGAGCAACTGGCCGAGCAGCGGGAAGCGGTAGCCGAAGCCTATCAGCGCCGGCTGGCCCAACCGGAGCAGGTCACGCCCCGGCCGCAGAAGGACGAAAGCGCGCCGGAAGTGGAATACGTCATGTCGGACGAGGACCAGAAGATGTTCAAGCGGATCCTGCTCGGCAAAATCCAGCAGGCCTCGGACGGAGCGTCCATCAGCATGAGTTTCGATGAAGGGGTGGTTACCCTGTTCGGTGAGGTAAAGTCCCGGGAAATCCGGCGTCAGGTCATCGCTGACCTGAAAAGCACGCCCGGTGTCGTCAAGGTGAACGCCGATCAGCTGGTGGTCAAGGGGCAGTAGTCCGGCGCCGGCGGATCACAGCACCGGATGGTCTATGGGGGAGAAAAGCGCGGAGAGAAGATCTTCGCGGAGGGGAGCATGGCGGAAGAATGGGACGCGGCCGCCCTGGCCGACGAAATCGCCCGACAGATCCAGGAGTTGCCCCTCGCCAACGTCCCCCATATGCGGGCCATCCGCCGCCGTCACTCGCAGCGCCTGAAAGGGGCGCCGCCGGAGTTATTCATCCCGCTGGCCCGGGAGCTGAAGCGGCGGGGAGAGGCCTGGATCGGCTTCGAGCTGATCAACCGCGACGAGCGGGCCATGGCCCGCGTCGGCGCGGCCGAGCTGGCGGAATTCGGGCAGGGCATGGCCGGCTGGGGGGATGTGGACGCCTTCGCCGGTCTGCTGGCCGGCGCCGCCTGGCTGCGCCGCCAGATCCCCGACGCGCTGATTCATGAGTGGGCGCGGTCGCCCGACCGCTGGTGGCGCCGGGCCGCCCTGGCCGCCACCGTGGTTTTGAACACACCGAATCAAGGCGGTCACGGTGACCCGGAACGAACCCTGGCCGTCTGCCGCCTGCTGGCCGACGACTCCGACGACATGGTGGTCAAGGCCCTTTCCTGGGCGCTGCGCAAGCTGGCGGTCTTCAACGCGCCGGTGGTACGGGCGTTCCTGGCCGATCACGACGCCGTGCTGGCCGCCCGGGTGAAACGGGAAGTCCGTCACAAGCTGGCCACAGGCCGGAAGAATCCGCGGCGAAAGTCCGGTGACATTCACGACCTCGCCTGACCGGTACATAAAGCCCGGCCTTTTCTTGGTATGCTCCAGTAAAAAATGTATTTACTCCCGCGTCCGTCCGGAAATCCTCCCCACGAAACCTGCATCTGCGCCATTGACCTCTCAGGGCGGCGCGTGCTATGCTGCCTCTAATTCAGTTGATTTTTTTCCTGTGCGAATCATTAGCTGGTCTCCTGGCCGGAACCGATCGAAATCATCCCGACCCGGAACTGTGTGAACAGTGCGTGTGTGGCCGAATTGTTTATCAACCGTCACCGGATTCGCAAATGAAGGAGAGGCTTGCCATGAAAGAACATCGCGGTTATTCTGTTGGTTTGATTGGCTGTTTGCTGCTATTCGTCTTGATGGTGCCGGCCCTGTCTGTGCCCACCGGCCGGTCTGGGGCCGGTCATGATGAAACGGCGGTCCGGCACCGCCCCGACCCAGCCATGACCGGGAAGCTGGCGGAACCGGACGCCGCGGGACTGGCCAACGGGACCTGGACCGCGCAAACCAGTGGCACCACCCATGACCTGCGCTGCGTCCATTTCACCTCCGACAACGAGGGCTGGGCGGTGGGCACCGAGAATACGCTGCTCCACACCCTCGACGGCGGGGTGACCTGGACACCGGTGACCGTCAGCGGCCTGACCGCCGACAAGGGCTTCCAGGCGGTCCGCTTTCTCGATGCCAACGTGGGCTGGGCCGGCGGTCCCCAGTGCGTCGTGCGCACCCGCAACGGCGGCAGCAGCTGGGACAAGGTGACCTGGAGCGGCTCCGTCCCGGTCCTTTACCGGCTGTTCCCCCTGAGCGAGAGCACGGCCTGGGGAGTGGGCCGCGATACCCTGGCCTCCATGCAGGCGTACTGGCAGGTCCGCTACACGTTCAATCCCGACAACAGCCTCTCCCAGCAGTACTGGACAAACGTTTCCTCCACCGTGCTGCTGGATGTCTTTTTCGTCGACACCAATACGGGCTGGGCTGTCGGCACCAATGGCAAGATCATCAAGATCACCAACGCGCTGGGGGCGAGTCCGACCTTTACGGACCAGGCGTCGGGCACGACGGAGGGCCTCCGCGGCATCATCATGCTGGACGCCAACACCGGCTGGATCGCCGGAACCAGCGGGACCATCCTGCACACCACCAACGGCGGCGGCACCTGGAATCCCCAGACCAGCAATACGGCGGAGGACCTGGACAAGGTCCATTTCATCGACGCCCTCAACGGCTGGATCGTGGGTGACGGCGGCACCATCCTGGCCACCACCGACGGCGGGGTGAACTGGGCCCCCGAGACCAGCGGCACCGGCCAGTGGCTGCGCTGGGTGCATTTCGTCAACGACGGCTGGGCCGTGGGGCAGGAAGGCGTAATTTTGAAACGGAGCGGTACGGTGACGGAAACGCCGCCGTCCATCGTCACGTCGCCCCAGAATGTCACCATCTGCAGCGGCGACAGTACCCTGCTGGCCGTCAGCGCCACCGGCACGCCGCCGCTCCATTATCAGTGGTATCAGGGTTCGACCGGAGATACGTCCACTCCCGTAGGCGCCGACAGCAGCAGTTACCAGACACCGGCCCTGACCGCCACCACCACCTACTGGGTGCGTGTCAGCAACAGTTTTGGCGACGCGGACAGTGCTGCCGCCACCGTGACCGTGGTCACCAGCGGCGGGCCGTGCGATTCATGCGCCGTCCTGCTGGTCAGTCCCGACAGCAGCCTGGGCGATATCAGCCAGCTGGTGAACGATCTCTCCGCTTACGAGGATCTGGATGTCACGGTATGGGACAACGCCGACGGTACGCCCGTGCTCAATGACCTGGTTCCTTACGGGGTGGTGGTGATCGGCAACAACACCCAGTGGGGCGCCGCCGGACTGGACGCCGCCGCTTTCGGCAACATCCTGGCCGATTACATCGATGCTGGCGGGGCCGTCGTCGAAAGCCTCTACGTGCAGAGTTTCGATGCATGGGGTTTCGGCGGCACCTATCTGAGCGGTGGCTACAGTCCCTTCACCACGGCATCGCTGGACAACTGGGATCCGGATGATCTGGCCATTCTCGAGCCCGGCCACCCGGTTTTGGAGGCGGTCAGCACGGTGCACGACAACTTCGGACACCAGGATCCGGGTGTGCGGGGCGGCGCCGAGCAGCTGGCCGACTGGGCGGACAGCGACTATCCGGCCATCGCTGTCAACGATCGCGTGGTGGCGTTGAACATGCTGATCTTCAACGATGCCGACTGGACCGGCGATGTCCCGCGCTTGTTGTATAACGCCATCAAATGGTTGTGTTCCACGTCCTCACCCGGCATCGAAAGCTACCTGCCGCATTTCGCCCAGGAGGACGGGGCATGGTTGACCGAGCTGACCCTGGCCAATCCGACGAACACGCCGCAGGATGTCACCCTGGAGGTGTATGCCGAGGCGGGCGGGGCGCCGGTGAGCACGGCGACGCATACGTTAGCTGCCCATGGCGGACTGAGTCAGCCGGTAGATGAGCTGTTCGACTCGTGGGAACTGACCGGCGGCTGGATCCGCCTGCGCACGGCCACCGACGCCGTCAAGGGCATCATGAAGTTCACGGGACTGTTTTCCGATGCCACCTCCAGCCTGCCGACGGTCTACCTGACGGCCCCGCGCCTGGTTTTCCCGCTCATGGAGAGCACCGCGTGGTGGATGAGCGCGTTCGCCCTGGTGAATCCCGGTGACAGTCCGGTTACGTTCAGCGTGTATGCCTATACCTTCGACGGCACATTGGTGGGCAGTTTCAATGACAGCCTGGCGGAAAACGGCAAGTATGTGCGGTTTCTGTCCGCGGATCTGTTCGGCCTGGTGTCGTTGCCCGAAAAGATGTTTGTGATCATCGAGGCAAACGGCGCGCTGACCGGTTTCGCCCTGACACTCAGCAGCGACTACACCGAGATCGTGGCCGTGCCGGCGGTGGCGTACCAGGAGTAAAAGCGGCGGCTGGAAGTCGTTTTTTTTCAGCAAAACGGTGACAAGGCATAGACGCCGTCTGCCGGGCGGCGTTGTGGAGTGCGCTGGAGAGCACTTTTTTCAGTACGTAACGAACGAATAGACGGCGAAAGGATGGCCCCGTACTCCGGGTTTGCCGAACCCGGAACTCTTTCATGACCAAAATATGCATATCTTCCGCCTTCCGGCAGAAGGCGGCTACGGATGTGGGCGTCGCCCGCGACGGCCGGGCGCGGGGCGAACGGGCGAACGAACGGCTGATGGTCGCGCGCCTGTGGAGTGCGGCGCGGAGCGCCGCTTTGTTTTGGCG
>JAFGRT010000077.1 GCA_016935015.1 Acidobacteriota bacterium
GCAGACGCCCGTAGGCGGCGTGGATCGCAGCCGGTGACACGTCGGCCGGCGCCGCCGGGGCCTGTCCCGGACAGCCGGCCACCATGAGCGTGATCTCGCCACGGATCCGTTCCCGCCCCGCCAGCGACCGGCGTAGCTCCGACAGTGTTCCCCGAAATATTTCTTCGTGCAGCTTGGTCAATTCGCGGCAGAACAGACACTCTCGCTCGCCGAAGATGGCCGTCAGGTCGGCCAGGAGGGCGGCGATGCGGTGCGGCGCCTCGTAGAAGATCACGCTCCAGGGCAGATCGGCCAGGGATTTCAGCAGGTTGCGGCGGGCCGCACCACGGGCGGGGGGAAAACCGACGAAGAAAACGCTATCTACATCCAGATGGCTGACGGACAGGGCGGCCGCCAGGGCACTGGGCCCGGGGATGGGCACAACGGGGATCCCCGCCGCCTGGCAGGCCTGGACCAGGACCGCGCCGGGATCGGACACGAGCGGAGTGCCGGCATCGCTCACCAACGCCACCGACTGGCCCCGGCTGAGAGTGGCGGCGATCCATTCGCTGCGCTGACGTTCGTTGAAGGCGTGGTAGCTGATCACCTTCTTGTCCAGTTGGTAATGATGCAGCAGTTTGCGGGTGCGACGGGTGTCCTCGCAGGCCACCAGATCCACTGCCGCCAGCGTGTCCAGCGCGCGCAGCGTGATATCCCGCAGATTACCCAACGGCGTCGCCACCACGTACAGGATTCCGGATGGGGTCATGAAGCTCTCCCGCCGTTTACACAGACGGATATCCGCCGTGAAGGATTCGGGGACCATCGACGGTGACCGCAGGCCTCCCGCCGGCCGCTTCGGTCAGCGGCTGGCCGCCGGCAGAACCTGGTCCACATCCTTCAGACGCACGGACAGCACCTTGGAGATGCCCGCCTGCTCCATGGTGATACCGTAAATGGTCTCGCCGATTTCCATGGTGCGCTTGTTATGGGTGATGAGGATATACTGGGTGTTGGCGCTCATCTTCTTGACCAGGAATACAAACCGGTCGATGTTGTTGTCATCGAGGGGGGCGTCCACCTCGTCGAGAATACAGAACGGGCTCGGCCGGTACTTGAAGAGGGCCAGCAACAGGGCCAGGGCGGCCAGGGCCTTTTCACCGCCGGAGAGAAGGAGAATGTTCTGCAGTTTTTTACCGGGCGGCGAGGCGACAATTTCCACCCCGCTCTCCAGGATGTTTTCCTCGTCCTCCAGACGCAATTCGCAGGTGCCGCCACCGAACAGGTACGTGAACATTTCCTTGAAATTGGCATTGATATGCTCGAAGGTCGACTGAAACAGGCGGGCGGAGCGCTGGTCGATCTCCTGGATGGCATTCTGGGTGGCGGCAATGGATTCGGCAATATCCCTTTCCTGCTCCTGATGGAAGTTCAGCCGCTCCTCCTCCCGCTCGTATTCCTCCAAGGCGATGAGGTTGACGCTGCCCATACTCTCGGCTCTGCCCCGCAAGGCGAGGTACTGGTTATAGGCCGCCTCGGCGCTGAGCTCACGCTCCTCTTCGTACGAGTCGATGGTGATGTCGTCGATACTCTGGTGGAATTCGGCCAGACAGGCTTCCTGCAGGTGCTGCTGCTCGCTTTCCAGTTTCACCCGCTGCACTTCGTGCTGGTTCTTTTCGTCACGCAGCTCCTGCAGCTTCCGGCGGATCTCCTCCAGCCGGTTTTCCTCGGTCTCGATGCCGAATCGTACGGCGCTGATCTTGTCCCGCTGACCGGCCAGGCTCTCCTCCAAAGCCGCCCGCCGGTGGACCGCCTCGGCCGAACGTTCGTCGGCGGCGGCCAGATCGGCGTCGATGCGTTCCAACTGGGTGATGATCTTCTGGCGATCCCGCTCCAGGTTGGCCAGCTGGTTCTCCATGTCCTCCACCGAGTGGGCGAGCTGGCGAAGCTCGCCGGCGACTGAATTGACCCGCTCCCGGGCGGTGGAGAATTCGGTGCGGCATTCAGCGTACTCGCGGTTGAGTCCGGTCGTCTCCTCCTTGAGGGCGGCAATCTCCTCCCGGCAGCGTTCATACTCTTCCTGGCGAAACTGCTGGTTGGCGGAAATCTCCTGAATACGTCCCCGAATGTTGTCCATCTCCCGCTGGACCCGTTCCTCGTCGACCTTGATATTGTCCAGCTCCGCGCCGGCAGTGGCCGCCAGTTTTTCGTAACGGACCTGGTCGTCCTGGTGCCGGTTCACGGCTTCCTGGAGCCGGATCTGCCGGGTTTGGAAATTTTGCCGGCCTTCTTCCGCTTCCTCAAGGTCCGCCTCGATGGCGGCCATCGTCGTAGTGGCTTCGGTCACGGCGTCCTCCAGCCGGTCCAGTTCCTTCTCGCCGGTCTGCAAGGATTTCAACAATTCCTTTTTTTCCGAGCGATAGCCGAGAATCCCCTTGCCGGTGGGTGCACCATGAACGGTGACCCGGCCGCTAGAACTCACCGCCACGCCGTCCAGGGACAGGCAGGTCACTCCCAGGTGGCGGCCGGCCAGATCCAGGGCGGTTCGCCACTCCTTCACCAGCCAGATATTTTCCACCTGTGGGATGGACCGGGCCAGCAGCAGCCGTCCCTCCGCCGAAGTCTGCAGAACGTCCAACAGTCGGCCCAGCACACCGGGATGATCGTGCAAGGGCGCCGGTTCCGCCGCCGGAGGGAGATCGCCGTCTATGGGGACCAGGAAATGGCAAATCCCGCTGCGCTGAGCACGGAAATGGTCCAGGCCTTTGGCCACCAGGTCGATGGAGTCACAGACAATGATTTCCAGTTCGTTACGCAAAAAATTTTCGACCACGGATTCGAAGCCCTCGCCGGCCTCGAGAAAATCGGCCAGCGTCCCTCTGAATCCAGGATGATCGGCAAAGAGGGGCAGGAATTCGCGCACGGCCTCCGAGTAAAACTCGTGACGGGCCTCCAGCTCCTCCAAGGAGGACAGGCGGTGCCGGCTGGCGTCCACGTCCCGCACCATGGTCCCCAGTCGTTCCTGCAATTCCCGCAACCGCTCCCGGTGATCGGCCCGGTCTTCCTCGAGCCGGGTCTGCCGGGATTCAAGCTCATCCATTTCGCCGCGCAGATCATCCAGATCGTCACGCAACTGTTCCGCCTGTCCGCGGATCCGTCCGGCATGGGCCGTGTAATCGTCCAGTTCCGTTTCCAGTTTTTTGCGCCGGACGGCCAGCCACTTCTCCTCTTCCTGCAGCTGGGTTTCCTGGTTGCGCCAGTTGGCCAGCAGGCCGGCTTCCTCGAACACGATGTCGCGGATCTCCTCCAGCTCCTTTTCCTTGCGCCCCAGAACCTCTGCCTGCTGGCGAAATCGGTTCTCCGCCGCCAGAAACCGTTCATGAGCCTTCTGCTGCAGGTTGTTCAACTCCTGGATGCGCTTCTCCAGCACTTGCTGTTCCTGATGCTGCTCGTCCAGCCGCCGCTGGATCCGCGCCTCCTCGTTCCGGAGGTTTTCCTTGCGCTCCAGCAGATTTTCCCGCTGCTCCCGCAGAAAGGTCCGGGAGGTCGTGATCTGCTGCAGCGTGAGGTCCACCTCTTTTTCCTGCTGATTCAGTTCCTCACAGCGGGCTTCCGCCTCGGTGAGATTTTCCTTGCCAGCGTGCAGGCTGCGGACTCCCTCCCCGTATTCGGACTCCACCTCGGCCAGGGTTTCCTGGGTAGCCAGCATACGCCCGCGGATCTCCTGAAACTCCACCCGCAGATTGGCAGCGGACTTGAAGTAGCGAATCTTCAGAAAAATCCTCATTTTTTCGCGCAGGGCATTGTAGCGGCGGGCCTTCCGGACCTGCACCTTGAGGGCACGGAGACCGCGTTCGATTTCCTGAATGATGTCCCGGATGCGAACCAGGTTCTGCTCGGCCATTTCCAGCTTGAGCAACGCCGCCCGCTTGCGCTGCTTGAACGAGACGATGCGGGCGGCCTCCTCGATGAGAGCGCGCAGCTCCAGGGGTTTGGAGGCGGTGATGTTCTGAATGCGTCCTTGCTCGATGATGGCATAGGAAGTAAAACCGAGACCGGTGCCCTCGAACGTGGCGTGGATGTCCAAGAGGCGGCAGCGCCTGCCGTTCATGAAATACTCGCTGGTGCCGTCGCGGTACAACCGGCGCATGATCTCCAGGTCCTCCCGGGCCAGGAGGTCTTCTTCGCCCGGTTTCTCCTCGTACTTGAGCTGCAGGGCGACTTCGGTGAAACTGGTAGGGCGCAACCGTTCGGTCCCGTTGAAGATAACGTCTTCCATCCGCTTGCCGCGCAGCACCCGGGCACTCTGTTCCCCCATCACCCACAGAAAGGCGTCGCAGATATTGCTCTTGCCGCAGCCGTTGGGCCCCACGATGGCGGAGATATCCCCTTTGAATTCGATGCGTACTTTGTCGCGAAAAGACTTGAAACCGAAAAGCTCAAGGCTTTCGATGCGATGCATGACCGGCGTTCCTCGAAACGTGGGATGGGCCGAATAAAAAGGGGTATTCTAGCCTATTGCGGATTATTTTCCAACTGGTTTTCCTGATCCACCTGAATCAACGGCAACTTCATGCGGAAATAATTCAGGACACTCAGGTCATAATTGTATTTCTCTTCACCAAACAGCAGGGACTCCCGGGAATTGGGCAGGTTCATGATTTCCTTGTCCTGACAGAGGAGCCGGGAGTACAACTGCCGGGTCTCCTTGGAAAGATCGGCGCTGCGGCGGTCGCCGCCGGTGATGAACAGGATGGTTTTTTCCCGGAAATCCTCGGTCTCAAACTGCTCTTTGAGCATGGAGGGGGGAACCTGAAAATAGAGGCAATAGTATAATTTAACGATGGTCGAGATCAGGGTGGTCTTGAAGCCCACCACCCGTTCCACTTTCAGGTCGATGAAGGCGCCGATGCTGGAATACACCGAATCCAGGACCATCACCCGTACGTTTTCGAAATCCTTGCTGGCCCGCAGAGCGCTGTATGCCCCCAGGGAGGTGCCGTAGATCCCGACGCGACGGAAATCGATTTCCGGTTTTTGGAGCAATTTGTCGATGGCCTTGCGCAGATCCTCATGCTCATAAAGTCCCAGGGAGGAGAGATGGTAGGCGGACTTGCCGTGGCCGCGACTGTTATACAAAAAAACATTGTAGCCATAGTCCTTGAGTCGCGACGCCAGACTCAGGATTTCCGTCCGGTTGGTGTCGTAGCCGTGGCAGAGAATGACAAGCGGCGCCTGGTTGCTCCCCCGCACGTAAAAACCTTGCAGCACATCGCCGTTGGCACCCTCCCACGTCACATCGAGGGCGTACATGTGGTAATCCGACGGCGAGATGACTTCGAGCGTTTTTTCGGGATGGATGATGGCGTAGAACACACCGGCACTGGCCAGCAACATTAGGATGAGGACGGTGAGAAAGACCGGCAGCAGGAGTTTCAGGATCAAAAACGCTGTATGGTAACGCGATTTCAGTCTGCGGGCGATCCTTCCCATGTATCCTTCCCCGGTGGATTTGGCCTAAATATACCATACGCAACATGCTGGCAAAAAGATATTTTTTAACATTCCCGTCCGATCCGACGGCAGGGGACACTCCCGCCGGGGCGCCGCGGCGGGATCAGGCTGTGACGTCATGCCGGGAATAACTATCGAGTGGATCGCACTTTTCTGGTATAATGATTTTTCGTTTCCTCCAGGATGACGTCCTGTGATACTCCGCCTCCGAGGTGCCACTTGTCCCATCAGCCAGTAAAACCGGATCCCGGCAACAACCGGGCGGGCAAAAACAAGGGCCTGTCCAACGTGGAGAAGTTCCTGATCGCCGGCGTGGAAAATCGGGCGACAAGCATCTATATGTTCCCAGGCTCCTGCATCACCTACCGGGTGGGGAACAAGTTGTTGAAAGTGCCCGACTCCGATCTGACCGCTCCCATGGTGATGGATCTGGCCGCGGCCCTTCTGCCGGCCGAGGTACGCAAAACGAAGAGCGATGACGAAATCCGGGATTATCTTCAGTCCTTCAAGAGCACCGATTTCGTCTACTCCATCCCCGGCACGGCCCGCTTCCGGGTGCACATTTTCCGGCAGCGCGGCTCCCTGGCCATCTGCATTCGCGTGATTTTTCAGGAAATCCCCGACCTCAAGCAGTACAACCTGCCCGAGGATTTCACCCAACTGCTCAAAACGAGCCGGAGCGGGATCTACATCGTTCACGGCAAGGCCCGCAGCGGCAAAAGTTCACTGGCTTCGGCCATCGTGGATTACTACAACAAGAGTGTCAGTCGGGTTATCGTCATCCTGGAACCGGTGATTCAGTTCAGCCATCGCAACCAGTACTCCCTCATCACCCAGCGGGAATTGGGTCCCGACCTGGTCTCCCTCAAGGAAGGCGTGATGGAGGCCATGCGCCAGGATCAGGATATCGTGGTGGTGGACGAGTTGTCCGACCCCGCCACTTTCGAAAAAGTGCTGGAAGCCGCCTATCGCGGGATGACCGTCTGGGCGGTAACCGGTACGCCGGAAACGGAAAAAACCCTGCAGTACCTCCTCAGCTTTCGCCCCCGTGAATTGCAACTCGATCTCATCAATGACCTGATGACCTATCTGCGCGGACTGCTGAGCACGTCCGTGGAAGTGCAGCCGGACGGCAAACGGATTTTCCGCGTGGAATACAAATCGGCGGGAATCATCAATACCCTCCTTCTGTCCCGGCGTCGGGAGATGGAGGAAAAGAGCGGCAAATCCGGTTTCAAGGAGGATCTGGGGGGTGGCTCGTCCGTGGACCAGAGCTGGTTCGAAGACTGAGTCCAGGGTCGCTGCCGCCGGAAAGAGACCAACGATGTGTGCAAAAGCGATCCGTCGGGTAACACTGCTCTCCCTGGCAGCCATTCACCTGATCCTGCCGGCCGGCTGGAACATGCCTGCTGCCGCCGCCGGGCCGGCGGAACCTTTCCCGTTTTTCTCCCAGATCCGATGCACCCCTGACGGCGATTGGCAGTCCACGCTCCAAACCATACTGCCCGACGTCCACGCGGCCCTGAATCGAGTGACCGCCACCGAACGGCTCCTGCGACCGGCACAGATCCGGGAAATCCGGATGACCGGCCTGCTGGCCGAGGACACGGTACAGCTGTGTCTCTTTATCTACGGCGATTTCGATCCGGCGGCCATCCGCGCCGCCCGGCCGGACGATCTGCGTGAGATCGGCCGCATCCGCGGTTTTCCGCTATACCGGCTGGAGCCGCCGGCGCAGCACCAGCCGCCCATCTTCCTACTGTTCCCGCAGGCCGGCCAGATGGTGGCCGGTCGGATGGAAACACTGGGCCGCGTGATGAACGTCGAGATGCCGGTTCGCCTGCCGGCGCTGTTCGGGGAATTCACCGAAGCGAGCGGGGACTTCCGCGTCTTCCTGCAACCGCCGTTTTTCGATGCTCTGCCGGCCCGCCCGCCCGGTGACGAATCCTACCAGGCCCTGACCGAATTGTTCGGCCGGGTGGAGGCGGTGGCGCTGGCCCTGGACTCTTTGTCCGGAAATATCGAACTGCTGCTGCACTGCCGCGAGGCCGGCGATGCCGAGCAGATCACACGGTTATTGCGAAATTTCATCGGTCTGATGTTGTTGTCGACGGCACCGGAGGATCAGATCAGCGGCATTCTGAAACAGTGCGAGATCTCCCACCGGGATGGTCTGGTTCTTGCCCGCTTGCGACTGCCGGAGGAAATCCGGCGGAAACTCTTCACCGGCGGTTCCACCGGCGAGAGCGGCAAACAGCCGTCAGTCAAGGAATCGCCACGGCCGTGACGGCCAGATTCCCGGCGTAATCCATTACCCGCACCAACACCAGCCGAACTTGAGGTGCCGGGGACGTCACCACGACCTCATACTGCTCCTGCAACTGGTCATTGATGGTATCACGGGGAAACACCGCCTGCCAGGTCTCGCCACCATCCCCCGAGAACTCGGCACTGTAAATGGGGCTTAGCTGGTCCTCCGCGGCCAGTCGGAACCGGAATCCCGCCTCGATTTTTTCCGGTTCGCTCGTCACAAGACGGGGCGGCGTGGCATCCTTGATCACCAGCTTGCTGAGCAGAAAATCGGATTGGGCCTCCCCGCCTGAATTGGACGGTGCATCCGAAGCCACCACCTTGAACAGGTATTTGCCGTCGGCAATGGATTCCCGCCGGACGTTCAGCAGGGGTTCACGCAGACCGTCCGCCAACCGGGACCAGGTGTCGGAGCCGGCCGGTCGGATATGCACTTCGTATTCCAGCTGGTCATTATTGGGATCCCAGGCCGTCCACGACAGGGAGATGGAACCGGCCTCGTACACTTTGTTGCGAGTGATCTGACCGGTCATGGAACTCAGGCCGGCGAGCACATATCCCGGCAGAGCCAGTGTCGAGCGAGCCCCGTATTCCGGCAGCCCGATATTGGAGGCGACCTGCGGAGTTTCCTGAAAGACCACGCCCGGCGGATTCACGTCGATGCCGCTGAGTCGCGGCATCTGGTTCTGCTGGCGGTAGCTGACCACGATCTCCTCCACCCATGGCTCGGCCTGCCCCCCCGCTTGATCCTCGTCCAACAGCACGGTCTTGACCTGGAAATAGCGAGCCGGACCCAGCGGAATATTTTCGTCGGCCGAAGGATCCAGCGGATCGGTCCAGTGCGACCAGGTGGCGTCCGGTTCCGCCGTGTTGCCGGATCGCACGTGAAATTCACAACGCACGGCCGGCTCCCGGGCCGCATAGTGCGCCTGCAGCCGGCCGAGGCGCGACATGAACTCCGTATCCTCCACCGCCGAGAGAAATTCGCCCCGCGGCGCCTTTTTCTTGGCCAGGCGATAGATCCGGCCCAGGTTACTGGTGAACACCAGCAGGTCGTTGCCGTCGCTGAGCAGCCGGGTTACCTGCTCCTGAGGCGATTCGGCCAGGGTGGCCAAAAAACGGCCGTTTTCCAGGGCCAGGATGCGGCTCCGCTCATCGGTGCCCAGCAACACCTTGCCATCGGACAACACTTCAAAGGCAAAGGCCTTGCTGTCGTTGGCGTACCATAGCGTCTCCACGTTCATCTGGCGGTCGATGCGGTACAGACCGCCGATGGCGGCGGCTCCTTTCTGGCCGACATTGAGCAGATCAACACTGCCGCTGTTTTTGCGGCGGCTTTTCGGGGACGCGCCAGAGGCGGCCGAGAGGACGGCCGCTACAACCGCCTCCGCATCGGCCGCATTGGCGCCGCCATCCCCTTCGGTCGCTTCCTTGCCCACGCCAAGGACATAAATACGACCATACCGGTCCAGGGCCAGCTGGCGGATCTCCTGGTGGGGGGCGTCGAACAACGAACGTGCCGTGCCGTCGGCGGCGATGGAATAGACATAACCGTCCGGAGAGGTGCCGGCCAGAAGCCGGCCGCTCAGATCCCAGGCCAGGCTCATAACGTGCATCTGGGTGGCATCGAACAACACCTCCACCGAATCGCCGGTGATCCGGTAAATCTTCCCTTCCACACCGGTGGCCGCGTACAGCACACCCTTGGCATCGAAGCCCAGGTCCCAGATGTAGCGGCTATCCAGTTCCTGAAACGGGCTCACGTCGCCTGCGGGCGTGACGGCATAGATCTTGCCGCCGGGGCTGGCCCCGATATAGAGAGTGCCGTCGCCGGAAACGGCCAGGGCGAAGATATCGGGCTCCTCAGCATCGTAGACTGTGTGCAGCTTCCCATCGGCATCCAGGCGGTACACCTTCCCTTCGTGACCGGTGCCGACGTAGACATGGCCCGCCGCATCACGGACCGCCGACAGGATATAGGGTTGCTCCGTGTTGGCCACTTCCGCAAATTCCGGGGCCAGCATGATCCGGCCGTCATGGCTGATAGAGAGCCTGTCCGTCCGGCCGGCCGAGAATTCGGCGTATGAATCCACCTGCCAGAAGAGGGTCTGCGTCGCTTCGGCGGAGATTCCCAAACACAGGACGACCGCCCACAGCAAACCTGATCGAAGCACCCACATAGGTTGTCCTCCTGCCCGGGCACACCGGGCTGTGATATCCCAACGTCGCGTCCCTGCACGTCCCGGACGCTCAGAATGATTCCACCAACACCAAAAACTCGCTGGCGCCCGTCACCACGTAATCGCGATCGCCCAAACTCTTTTCCATGAGGTGGATATACTGAATGGGCAGGCTGCCTCCCTGGTTCCGTTCATTCCTGAAAATTTCCAACACCGAAGGGGGGAGCGCCGGCAGATGATTTCCCTTGGCGTAAATCCCCTCCCCCTTCCGGTACAGCTTGACATAGATGGTGCCGTTCTGGCGCAGCTGCTTAAGGGCCCGGATCAGTTGCCGGGCGTTGAACAGATTGAAAAGGCCGGGTTCCAGTTTCTGGTCCAGTTTGCTGAGCTCCACGCCGTCACCGATGAAAAAATGGAGGGGGCCGGGGGGCATGTCCTCCGGAATGGTGATGGTAAAGGATTCGGTGGTGGTGTACCCGCCCTCTCGGAAGAGGGTCAGCGTAAATTCGAGGGACTCGCCCGGCCGGACACGATCCTTGCTCACCCAGACCTCATCGAGGCGGGCCGTGCTCAAAGTCTCACGGACCCGGAACTGCACGTCCAACCTCATCGGATCCAGGCCGTCGAACCCGCTCATCATCAGGTACTGCACCGGCAGGGAGATGAACTGGGCTGCCTGGGTGGTGGCGTTGAGCGGATGCGAGAAGATATTACGGAACTGGATGGTGGTACCGTTTTTCAGCGTGATGGTGGCTACTGCTTCCACCGTGGTCAGTCCCAGCGGGCGCTCGTCGGAGGTCAGGAAGCTGAACAGGGAAAAGTTCAGTAGGAATCCGGTCAGGACCGGATCACGCATGACGGTAAGATGATATGTTTGCGGCTGAGCGGTTGAACCGGCGAGGGTGATGGCGATGGGAATCATGTCCGGTTCCCGGCCTAGGAAACCGTATACACCCACGGACCGATCCTGGGTGATGGCGCCCACCCGGGCACCCGTCGTGGCGAATTTGAATGAGTTGTTCAGATTGGGCAACACCGCGATGGCTTCGGAGTCATACATGGGCACCGAGGTTGAGC
>JAFGRT010000078.1 GCA_016935015.1 Acidobacteriota bacterium
AGCTTCCAGCTTGAGGGATTGCAAGCAGGATGCTTGTGCCACGGTAGTTCAAGCTTCCAGCTTGAGGGATTGCAAGCAGGATGCTTGCGCTACTTGTTGCATGCCGCCGGAATTGCTGCGGGAGTGGGAGGTGCGGGAGGTGCCTGGTTACGCCAGCGAACATCCCCGCAGGACTCGCATCATACCCATAAAAAATCCGGATTTCCGCTTTGGACGGCCATCCGGATCGTAATAGGGGGAAGACTCTACTTCATTTCTACCTAAAAATCGCAGTTTTGTCAAGGGATGTCTGCACCCAATCCGTCATCTTTTTCTCGGCCACCTACGACCGTTCCCCGAATCCTTGTCGCCGGCCGGCGCCCAAATGCCCGACAGCCTGTTGGAGAGACTCGGCCCCAAGGACAAGCGGCGGTTATCCATCTAATATTCTAAAATAATTTTATTTATGCTATAATTAATCATCAAACTCATCTAAAGTGACATTGGTTTCAAACCTTCCCTGAACAATCCGCATCCAACCGGGTAACGACGCCTTTGCCGACCAAGGCGTGTTTATACTCCGGAAGGCCCTCCGGTTCAACAAGACCGCCCTGCCCAAAGGAGGTTGTACATGCGTAGACGAACTATCGGCTGTGAAGCTTTCCCCTTACCCATGACAGTTTCCATTCTCGGCACCATTACGGACGGTCATCCCAATTTCATGGCCCTCGGCTGGTGGACACGCGTCAACTACCGGCCGGCCATGCTGGGCATCAGCATCAACAAAATGAATCACTCATGTCACGCCATCATGGAAAATCGTGAGTTCAGCCTGAATTTCCCGCCGGTATCTCTGGTGACCCAAACCGATTGTACCGGACTGATATCGGGTAAATACGTGGACAAATCCGGCCTTTTCTCCGTTTATTCAGGCATCCTGGCTCAGGCACCCCTCATCGAGGAATGCGGCCTAGCCATCGAATGCCGCCTCGTGGAAAGTGTCAGCCTGCCGACCCATCATTTTGTTGTGGGCGAAATCGCAGCGGTGCATGCCGACGAGGATCTGCTGAGCAACGGCATGCCAGACATGGAAAAGCTGCAACCGGTCACCTTGTCCATGCCGTACAATCGCTACTGGTGCGGAGGCACGTATGTGGGTCAGGCCTGGAAGATGGGCCGGGAGTTGCGCGATCAGCTTCTTGACCAGCCCTTCACCCGGAAGGCTCTGCCGATAAAACGCCGCCGGCCCGGGTAACGACCTTCATGGCCGCCAGTCCACCACCACGACAGTGATGTTGTCCCGGCCGCCGGCATCGTTGGCATCCCAGCCCAACTGCCGGCATATGTCCGCCGGGTCATCGGTTTGCCGCAACACCCGTTGCAGATGTTCATCGGGCAGCATTTCCGTCAAACCGTCGGTGCACAGCAGCAGCCGGTCCCGCGGCGACAGATACAACAGCTGCACCTCGGGCAACGCCTGGCCCGCCATACCGACGAATTGGGTGATCTGGCCGCGGATGGGATGGACGGCCGCCTCTGCGGGGGTGATCTCCCCGAAATCCACCAGAATCTGGACCAGGGAATGATCCTTGGTCAGACGGGAAAGGCGGCCGTGGCGAAACAGGTAGATCCGGCTGTCACCAATATGGCCGATGAGCGCCTTGTCCTGGCGGACGAGCAACAAGGCGACGGTGGCCCCCATCCCGCGCAGGGCGGGCTCGTCCTGACTTTCCTGGTGCACCAGGCCGCTCAGCTCGGCCATAATCCGCACCAGTCGTTCGGCCACCTCGGGATCGGCCAGGTCTTCCACTCCTTCCATGTTTCGCCGGATCATGGACGGCAACGACGTAACCACCACCTTGGCCGACAGGTCACCGGCCGACTGCCCGCCCATACCGTCGGTCACCAGGAAGATGCCCCGCTCGGGATTGGCGTACCACTGATCCTCGTTTCGAGCACGCACGCGCCCCCGATCCGAAAAACCACTAAAAACGAGAGAGGCATTTTGTTCCACGCGTCCCGACCCCCCGCAGAATGCGCTGATTATACTCCAACCCGCGGGTGATATCCATCCCCAACAACGTCCCACTCAGAGGAAGGATCGGAATCGACCGGTTCAAGTGGCCAGGAACAGGTTCAGAATGTCCATCGCCGCCGGCTTGGTCCGGGACGCCGAGTCGTTGACCGGCCCCACGCAGGACGGACAGCCGTGCCGACAAGGACAAACCAGGATCAGATCCCGGGTGCGGGCCAGCAACAAATAGTGTTTTTCCCAGAGCTCCTCGCTCAGGCCCACACCGCCCGGATAGCTGTCGTACAAAAAGAGAGTGGGCTCAAAACGGTCCATGATCTCGATCTCGCCGGACTCCAGACGCCCGTCGGCCGTGTACAGGCCGCGCCCCTGGTGGGTGGCCACGGCGAACCAGCGGGCATAGCGATCACCCACACTGCGACCGATGTCGCGGAAGGCGCACATGAGCAGCAGGGTGGCGACATTGTGAAGGGCATACGCGGCGCCCAGAAAACCGTCGATGAGCTCCAGCCGGGTGTACGGCAGATGGGACAGGCTCTCCGGCCGGCCGGTGATCCAGAAAGCGGTGGTGTGCAGGTCGTGCTGCGGCAGGTGGATATCGCCGAAGCCCAGATTCTCCAGGGTGTAGAAACGGATTTTCTTGAAGCCGGCGTAATTCTTTACGACGTGCACTTCACCATGTTCGCGCAGAACATGACGGCGCGGTTCCTGCTGGAATTCATCCAGCACGCGGACGCTGGAATAGACGATGGCCTCGGTGTAGAAATCCACCGTGGTGGGACGCACGTACGCCTTGCGGGCGTCGTAATCGAGCTTCTCCACCCAGTACTGGCGGCTCTCGCACATGTAGATGGCGTCCTCGTGGATGATCTCCGGGGCGCTTTCGAAATCCACCTCGGCGATGGCGTGACAGTTGTCATCGGCGTCCAGCACCACGAAGTTCTCCTCGGCGATGTCGCGCAGGCTGATCTCGGTGGCCGGGTAGGCCTGGTTCATCCAGTGCCAGCGCCCCTGGCTGTGGTGCAACACCTCGTGCTCCTCCAGGAATTCCAGTAGCTCCCCGACCTCCTGGGTGCCGAAGGCCTCGCCGTCGCGGAAGGGCAACTCGAAGGCGGCGCACTTGAGGTGGCTGAGCATGATGAGGAGGTTGTCGGGATTGATGAGGGCGTGCTCGGGCGACTGGCCGAAGAAGTAGTCGGGGTTTTGCATGATGAACTGGTCCAGGGGGAAACTGCGGCCCACCAGCACGATGAGGGACAGGCCCTGCTTCCGGCCGGCCCGGCCCGCCTGCTGCCAGGTGCTGGCGATGGTGCCCGGATAGCCGGCGATGATGCATGCCGTCAGGGCGCCAATGTCCACCCCCAGCTCCAGGGCGTTGGTGCTGACCACGCCGAGGATCTCGCCGTCGCGCAGGCCCTTTTCGATCTCACGGCGCACCAGCGGCAGATACCCGCCGCGGTAGCCGCGCACCAGCCCCTTGTCACGAAACTTCTTTTCCACGGCGTCCTTCAGGTACTTAACTAGCACTTCCACGTTCAGGCGGCTGATGGCGAACACAATGGACGGCACCTTGTGCTGCAGCAGCAGGACGGCCAGCTTGCGGGCGGCCGTCAGGTAGCTCTGGCGGATGCCCAGGTCGGGGTTCACCACCGGCGGGTTGTACATCATGAAGATCTTCTTGCCGGACGGCGCACCGTTGCGGTCCACCACCGTCACCTTCTCTTCCAGCAGGTTCTCGGCCAGTTCGCCGGGATTGGCGATGGTGGCGGAGCAGCAGATAAACTGTGGTTGCACGCCGTAAAACGCGGCGATGCGTTTCAGGCGGCGGAAGAGATTGGCCACGTGGGAGCCGAACACGCCGCGGTAGGTGTGGATCTCGTCCACCACCACATAACGCAGGTTCTTGAACAGTTTCTGCCACTTGGGGTGGTGGGGCAGGATGGCTTGGTGGAGCATGTCGGGATTGGTGATGACGATCTGGCCCATGTCGCGGATGGCCCGCCGGGCGTCGCCTGGCGTGTCGCCGTCATAGGTGTGGGTCCGCACGCCGCCGCCGATGCTGTCGATGAGCGTCTGGACGCCGGCCATCTGGTCCTGGGACAGGGCCTTGGTGGGGAACAGGTAAAGGGCCCGGGTGGCCGGGTCCTCCAGGCAGCGTTGCAGAACGGGGATGTTGTAGCACAGGGTCTTGCCTGAGGCGGTGGGCGTCACCAGCACGACGTGGCGCCCTTCGTTCACCGCGGCGATGGCCGCGGCCTGGTGGCTGTAAAGCCGGTGGACGCCGCTGGCCCGCAGCGCTGACTGCAGCCGCGGGTGCAGGGATTCGGGGATGTCGGCGAATTCGCCGTCCGAGGCCGGCAGCACTTTCCAGGCCGCCAGGGAGCCGTTGCGTTGGGCGAACCGCCGGATCTGCTCCAGGACCGTCTCTAGTTTGTCCATGACCCTCCCCAAGAGTGAAATCGTCCATCATTATACGGTAAATATCCGGCAAAAGCGAAGGGGTCATGGGCAACGGAAAAGGAAAAGAGTAGGCTTTGCAAAAAGTTTGCTTCATTTCAATCCAACAGGTGATCACCCGGTGCCGCACATTGGACGAGCACGGATCCGGCGGCAGCGGCTGTTTTGAATTCCGTATCAGGAAATGATGGCGAACGTCAGCCTGACGAGGCAGATCCGATACAGGACGGGGGGCCG
This sequence comes from Acidobacteriota bacterium, assembly GCA_016935015.1. GTDB lineage: Bacteria > Acidobacteriota > JAAYUB01 > JAAYUB01 > JAAYUB01 > JAFGRT01. The sequence goes on from JAFGRT010000078.1 coordinate 4,706, forward strand.
TCACATCCAGGGGATTGACTGCCGCCCGTAACTTCAGGAAGAATCCTTGGCGAGAAACTCCCGGGGCGGTACACGACGATCTCCATGATACGTATACCGAAGAATGATCCGCCATGGAAATTCTTTATATTTCGAAAAAATCCGCAAACTATGCAACTGGTAAGATGATATAGTGATGGAGAATCATTTGAAAAATGGACGCTACTACAGGCATACACCAGATCGGTTTGAAATCACTTCGGCCGCGGGCCGGCTCTGGAGGATCTATGAAAACGGCTGCCTCTCTATGTGTGACGATGGTTTGCTTGTTGATGTCCGGCGGTGCGCTGGCCCAGGTCCCGGCGCCCACGGCCACCACGAACGCCGCCACCGGCATCGGCGCCACGCAGGCCACCTTCAATGGCACCGTGAATGCAAACGGCGCATCCACCACCGTCTGGTTCGAATACGGCCTGGACACATCCTACGGATTCACCTTCCCCGCCGACCCGTCGCCCGTCACCGGCTCCACCGACACGGCGGTCAGCGCCACCGTCCCTGAATTACTTCCCGGGGCCACATATCACTTCAGGGTAGTGGCGCAGAATGCCGGCGGGACAACGTATGGCGCCGATATGACCTTCACCACCCTGAGACCGCCCTTAGCCCAAACCGAGCCCGCCACCGGCATCGGGGTCGATGCGGCGACCCTGAACGGCCTGGTCACCCCGTTCGGCCTCACCACCACCGTCACTTTTCAATACGGCACCGACACCACCTACGGCACCACCGTCACGGCGATCCAGAGCCCCCTTCCAGCCGGCATCAATGCCCCGTTCCCCGTTTCGGTCACGCTTTCCGGACTCGCGAACAACACCACCTACCATTATCGGGTGGTGGCGCAAAACACCGATGGCACGGCCTACGGCGAGGACCTGACCTTCCTCACCGGGGGCGGCACCGCGCCCACGGCCGTCACCAACGCCGCCAGCGGAATCACAGCCACCAGTGCCGTCCTGAATGGTACCGTCACCGCCAACGGGGCCGAGACCGTGGTGACCTTCGAGTACGGGCTCGATACGGGTTACGGTTCGGTGATCGCGGCAGTCCCCTATCTGCTGACCGGCACCTCCGCCACGGCCGTCAGCGCCACCCCCATCGAACTTCTTGCCAACACCACCTACCATTACCGCGTAGTGGCCGTCAACGCCAACGGCACCACGTACGGCGCCGACATGACCTTCACCACGATGCCGCTGCCCCCCACGGCCAGCACCGGATTTGCCTCACCCATCGGCACCACCACCGCCACCCTGAACGGGGTAGTAACCGCCAATGACAGCAGCACAACGGTGACATTTCAATACGGCTTGACCACCGCCTACGGCACGACGGTCACCGCCGACCAGAGTCCCGTGACGGGGTCTGCGGATACGGCCGTCAGCCGGGCCATCACCGGCTTGAGCAACAACACGACGTATCATTTCCGGGTGGTCGCCATCAATACCGGTGGCACAACCTATGGTGCCGACCAAACGTTCATTACGGGAACAGCTGCACCTACAGCTGTAACCCAGGCGGCAACGATGGTCACTCCAACCTCCGCCACCCTGAACGGTACCGTCAACGCCAACAACACCGATGCCACCGCCTGGTTCGAGCTGGGCGAAACCACCGCCTACGGCCGGACCCTGCCCGCCGTGCCCGGCACCGTCACCGGCAGCGTGAATACGGCTGTCTCTGCGTTGCCGGCCGATCTGATTCCGGGTATCACCTACCATTTCCGGGTGGTGGCCCAGAACAGCTCGGGAATAAGCTACGGCGCCGACATGGCCTTCCAAACCTTCAGTCCGCCCGCAGTGATGACGGGGCAGGCCGATCCCGTCACCACCAGCACCGCCACCCTGACCGGCCTGGTCACGGCCTTCAACTCCAGCACCATGGTCACTTTCGAATACGGCACCACCACGGCGTACGGCACCACGGTCACCGCGGCCCAGAGCCCGGTGACCGGCAACACGCCCGTACCGGTGAGTGTTGCCACCGGAGGGTTGACCGCCGACACCACCTATCACTTCCGGGTGGTGGCCGCAAACAGTTTCGGGACCACCTACGGTCAGGACATGACGTTCCTGACCACGGTGGGGGCACCGTCGGCCGTGACACTGCTGGCCGCGGCCTCGTTCAACAGTGCCATCCTGCACGGGACCGTCAACGCCCACAACATCAGCACCACAGTCACCTTCGAATACGGCACCACCATCGCCTATGGAAATACCGTGACGGCCGTCCCCAGCCCCGTCGCGGGCAGCGTGGACATTCCGGTCTCGGCCGCCATCACCGGTTTGAATTTCAATACGACCTACCACTTCCGGGTAGTGGCCGTAAACGCCGGCGGCACCACGTACGGGGATGATCTGACGTTTCTCACGACGTTGAACCCCTCCGCCATCACCCTGCCGGCCACGGACGTGGGCGGCAGCTACGCCACCCTGAACGGGCTGGCGAATCCCAACAACGGGGCCTGGAGCGTGGCCTTCGACTACGGGACGACCATCGCCTACGGCAGCACCGCGGCCGCCGTGCCGAGCACTGTCACCGGCACCGAGGAGACCCCCGTCAGCGCGGCCATCAGCAACCTTCTCCCGGAGACCACCTATCATTACCGGGTCCGGATCTTCAGCGGTGCCCTCAATTATTACGGCGCGGACATGACTTTCACCACCGGCACCCTTCCCTCGGTCCTCACCCTCACCGCCTCCGGGATAGGGGGATCCAGCGCCACTTTAAACGGGACGGTCAACCCCAAAAATATGTCCACCACTGTCTTTTTCGAGTTCGGGGAAACGATCGCCTACGGCCGGGTGGTCACAGCCGACCAGAGCCCCGTGGCCGGAAACAGCGACACGCCTGTCAGCGCGACGATGACCAATCTGGTCCCCAACATGACCTATCACTACCGGGTGGTGGCCCAAAACGCCAATGGCACGGCCTATGGCCTCGACGAGACCTTCACCACCCCCGCCGAGCCGCCGGCGGCGACGACGCTGCCGGCCTCGGGCGTGACCGACACCACGGCGGGCCTCAACGGGACCGTGGAACCCAAAAACGCCAGCACCACCGTCTGGTTCGAATACGGGCTGACGGCTGCCTACGGCAGCATCCAGGCGGCCGCCCAAAGTCCGCTCACCGGATCCGGCACCCAGCCGGTCAGCGCCACAGCCGCCGGGTTGACCACCGGCGTCATGTACCACTACCGGGTGGCCGCCCAGAACAGCGGCGGCACTGTGTATGGGGAGGACCGGACCTTCGTCACCGGCGTGGATCCGCCCACGGCCACCACCCTGGCCGCCACCGACACCAATCCCGGCGGGGCCACGCTTCATGGCCTGGTGAACGCCGGCGGCGGGACCGCCAGTATCTATTTCGAGCTGGGCCTCGACACCACGTACGGCCGGATCATCGCCGCCATCCCCGGCGCCGCTTCCGGAACGGCAAATACAGCCGTATCCGCCGTGGTGAACGATCTTCTGTTCAACAACTGGTACCACTACCGGGTGATGTCGGTGAACGAGGCCGGCACGGCCTACGGCCAGGACATGATGTTCCGCAGCGTGACGCCGCCCCTCATCTCGGGCACCGTCACCGATGGCACCCATCCTCTCGAGAATGTGATCATCACCTTCAGCCACGACGGCCACACCGAAACCACCGACGCCGCCGGGTACTACAGCTACCGCGTACCCTATGAAACCACCACCACCGTTACCCCCAGCCATCCCGGCTATCACGGCTGGGTGCCGCCCGACCGCACCCTGACCACCCTGACGGCCGACGCTCCGAACCAGGATTTCAGCGGCACCATCAACACCTACACCATCTCGGGCACCGTCACCGACAGTACCAATCCTCTCGAGAATGTGACCATCACCTTCAGCCACGACGGCCACACCGAAACCACCGCTGCCGACGGCCAGTACAGCTACGTGGTGGACTACGGCACCACCACCACCCTCACCCCCAGCCATCCCGGCTACCATGGCTGGATCCCGGCCGACCGCACCGTCACGGCCATCGCCGCCGACACGCCCGGCCAGGATTTCAGCGGTACCATCAACACCTATACCATTTCGGGCACCGTCACCGACGGCATCGATCCCCTGGCGGGCGTGACCATCACCTTCAGCCATGACGGCCACATCGAAACCACCGATGCCGCCGGCCAATACAGCTACGAGGTGGACTACGGCACCACCACCACCCTCACCCCCAGTCATCCCGACTACCACAACTGGCGCCCGGAGCGACGCAGCCTGACGGATATCGCCGCCGATGAACCCGACCAGGATTTCGCCGGCAAACTCATCACCTTCAGCATCTCCGGCCGGATCATGGATGCCGGTCATCCCGTCGAAGGCGCTATCGTCACCTTCAGCCATGACGGCGCCACGGTGACCACGGATGCCGATGGCCACTACACCCGTTCGGTGCCCATCGGCACGACCACGACGATCACTCCATCCCATCCTCAGATTGACCGCTGGGACCCGGTAGAACGGGTCATCGAGGAGATCGCCGCGGACACCCCGGGCCAGGATTTCCATCGCGAATACCGTCTGTATGGCGCCCATATCGCCAGCAGCGACGTCTGGCAAACCCGGATGCGGGTGGTGAATCCGGTCGCGGCCATTTCTCCGGTGACGGTGCATCTGTTCGACGCCGCCGGCCAGCTCCTTCTGACGACCGGTCTGGGCGACTTGCCGGGAAATGGTTGCCTGGAGACGGATTTCGGCGATCTGCCGGCCACGGCAAAGTCGGACAGCGAGGATCTCTGGATGTATGTATCCGGGCACACTCCGCTGACCGGCACCCTCTTCTTCGGCACCCGCGACCAGCAGACAGCGGTGGCCATGCCGCTCTTCCGGGACGGCAACCGGGATTTCCTCTTCCCCTTCGTCTATCAGGGAGACGACTGGTACACCGCCATCAGTTTGTTGAATCCCACGAACGAAGCCGTCCAGGTCATGCTGACGGCCGTCGCCGAGACCGGCGATCCCCTGGGCATCCTGATGGTGGACCTGCCGCCCCTGAGCAAGTATGCCCGGCTGCTGGGCGATCTGTTCAGCGGGGTGGACCCGCTGGCCGTCCGGGCGGTCTACGGTTCATCCCCGACCGCCGTCTTTGCCTTTGAACTGTTCAGCTCGGGCGTGGCCATGGGGCCGGGCCTGGTCGGCTTGCCCCCCGTGGCTCTGGATGCGGGGTGCAGCGCGACCACAACAGCGGCCTTCCCCACCGTCGTCACAGCGGCGGCGGAGCCGGTACCGGCGCCGGTGCGTTTCCGGGGCTGGGGCATCTCCGACACCGAGATCTTTCTGCGGTGGGACATGGCGCCCACCGCAGCGGGCATAGACCATTATCAGGTGTACACCCGTGACGGCATCTTCCCGCAGCTGGTCGGAACCACCGCGGACACTTGTTTCATCGTGCCTGGTCTCGACCCGCAAACCGTCCATGCCCTCTTTGTAACGGCCATCAATGAACAGGGCCAGGCATCCCCGCCGGCAGCAGACATCTTTGTTCCCACCCTGGCTCCGGGTGAATATGACGGGACCAGCCGGATCTTTTACAATGAAGTCCCCGATCCGGCGCTGTTTTCGACGGGTCTGACCATGACCAACCTGGGCACCGAGGCCGCCATGGTTTACCTGAAGCTGTTCTCGGACACCGGCCAGGAGCTGGGCGCCTGGGAATGGCTCGTGAATCCGGCGGAACAGATCACCCGGGAAGTGGATTCCCTTTTCGAAGAAGGACTGCCGGCCGGCAGCCTCTATTTCAAGGCCTCCGCCGACAGCCCGCTGACCGGCTTCAGCCTGTTCTATACCCGCCCCGACAGCGGTGAACCATTCATGTTCGACGGTGCCGCCGGGGTGGACCTGGGCGACCGGCGGCTATGCCTCGCGGCGGAAGCCGGCGGTCCCGGCTGGAGTTCCCTGGTGCGGCTGACCAACCTCACGGGCCTGGACAACGCCGTCACCCTGACGGCCTATGGCGCCGATGGCGCGCTCGTGGGCGCGGTCGGCTACGTGCTGGATCCCCAGGGCCGGCTGGATCTCGGCCTGGAGGAGATGTTCCTGCTGCCTGAAGGGGAGATTCACTGGATTCAGGTGACCGGCGGGGGCGAGCTGGCGGGCACGCTGTTCTCCCTGTCGCCTGATCTGGCCCGGCTGATCGTCATCCAGGGTCAGCCCCTGGAATGAGGGCACGCCGCCGCCCCACCGGCCGGCGCACACCGCGCCGGCCGGGCACTCTGCCCATTAAGTATTGTAGACGGGATGCATTGAACGCCGCGTAAGGTTGTTGACAATATTTCCGGGTAGCTGAATGGCCGGATGTCCTTAGAGATAGCCCAGATTGTTCAAGCGGTTCTCCACTTGTTTGATTTCTTCAGAGTTATAACCTGATGACTGTTCCGCCCCGTTCTCGAAATTCTTCAATGTTCGCGGCGGTTGATGAGTCAGCAGATCTTCAGTTATGGCGGACGAGAGAACCTGTCCATCCATGCTCGCCAGGCAAGGCAGGTTGTGGAGGTAAAGCAGGGTCGGTGTGATATCCTCAACTGAAGCGGAAAGAGTGAGATTTTTTAGGATGTTCGGTCCTTTCAACAGGAAAATGCCCTCCATGTCATGGTCCGCCAGGCGCTTGTCCCTGGGAAGAAACCAGCCTTTTCCGAAATCCCCGTAAAACTGATACCTGAACTGACGGGCATTGAACAGGATATCGGGTGCGCTATCCAGGGCCTGCCCCTGATACAATTCCTCCCGGCGGAAAACCTGATCGATTAGAGGCTCCCTGTTCATGGGATTTCTCAGGCTTTTCAGCCGAGCCATGATTTCTTCACGCACCGGTTCGTACTGTTCCGCAGAGACGATCCCGGCTGGATATCGGCCGGCTGCGTTAATGAAGATGCGGCCCATATTGCCGTATGAAAATGCCGTCGTTTTCCCCCAGTCAATGATTTCGTGCAAGTGGAACTGCTCCCGGTGAAGCGACAGCAGTTGATTCAGCAGGTCATTGGTCAGAAAATGTTTCAGTGCCTGTTTTGGGAAAAACGGCAACCGCCGGCCGCAGGTATAAACTGCTTCGACAAATGCTCTTTTCAGGCGTTTGAAGCCCTTTTTTACATCAGCGGATCTTTGCAGATACCCCCAATCCTCCAGCAGACTGTTGAGATGAATCACCCCGTCGATCTCACACGCACCATGATCTGACAGCACCAGGATGTTCCAGTCATCATCCACGAGGCCTATCAGTTCACCCAGCACTTCGTCCATCAGCCGGTAGATGGACTGCAGGTAATCGCTGGTCTGCGAATTGGGATCCCAGAAATGATGCTGAATCCAGTCGACCCCCATAAAAATGACCATGGCCAGCTCCGGATCATACTGCTCGAGCAACTCGCCGAAGAAACCGAGCTGGACGCGCGTCATATCCTCGACGGCCCCGGCATACCGCTTCGCGCCCGCCGAGGGTGCCACGCTGGGATAAATCCTGTATTTCCTGGATTCAATGGTTGTCATAAGACTCGCCGGAAAGGCGAACACACTGCTGTCGGGTGTGGAAATTCCTGAAACAAAGAAGGAATCGACTTCGGGAGGCGGATAAGCCAAGGGGAAGTTAAGGATGCCCACCCGCCGCTGATGGGCATTGAAAATATCCCAAATCGCCGGTACATTCATCTGCCGGTAATTCAGGGGACTGACGCAGTAAGTGTTGTGATCCTGCTGGACGAAATCCCAGATGCCGTGTTTGCCTGGATTGACACCCGTCACGATGGTTGTCCAGGCCGGTGGAGTCAGAGGCGGCATGGTAGATCTGAGGATCCCTGACACGCCCTCTTCAGTCAGTTTCTTAAAGTTGGGCAGCTTTTCTGCCTGCATCAACGGGTGAATGACACGCCAGGTCGCTGAATCTATCCCTACTACCAGTGTTCTCATAATGGCCTCTTGCGAATCAGATGATACCATGTTACCAGGCGCAGGAAAAAAGACTTGGGAAGAATATATCCCAACGTTAATTTGCCCATCAATGCCGGTGACCGTGCCAAGGCGCCGCAGAACCGCCGGATGCCTTGCCATCGCTGGCCGTTACGCCAGTGCATCGTAGCAGACATCCGGCCGATACGCACCTGCCAGTACCGTTCGACCTTCGCCGCCTCGCGTCGAGACAAAGTCTCCATCAAATGCTGGTGTTTCTGATACACTCCGGTCAGGTCATCGATCTCGTGACGGATGGACCGCCAGCCACTCGCCCCGGCTGTATGGAGGCGGACCTCGGCCAGAGGCTCGAGGATGTAATGGACAGGGTAACGGGCGGAGAGACGGACCATAAGATCAAAGCCATCATAATGCCAGAAGTCGGGATCCATGAATCCAATCTCTTGCAGCATATCATACCGGATCAGCATGGATCGTAACATACCAAACATTCCACGGAAAACATCTCCCAGAATCATCCCCGCCGGCTGCGGTCTATGGTCACGGTTTCTCAGTACTCGCCCAGATTTGTCTATGTACCGGACATTGGAATAGACCGCCAGACAATCGGGATTCTGCCGGATGAATTCCATCTCACGCTCATTTTTACTGGGCAGAAAACGGTCATCACCGTCCAGAACAGCCACATACTCACCGCGCACCCGAGAGAGGGCGAAGTTCCGGTTCCCGGGAATTCCCAGATTCTCCTGGTGACAAAAAGCCCGGATCTGGTCCGGGTAGCGGGCGGCATACTCTGCCACCAGTTTCGGGGAGCCGTCCGAAGATGCGTCATCTACCAGGATGATCTCAAAACACGGCCTCGTTTGGGCCAGGACACTGTAGACGGCCTCGGCGAGATAATGCTTCTGGTTATACGACGTAATAATGACCGAGATATTCATAGGTAACCCAGGGATCGAAGCCGGTCTTCGACGATCTTCCACTCCTCGTCGGTCATGCCCGTCTGCTCTGCACAGTTTGCCTCGCCGGTAAGAACCTGCAGGTCTCGAGCCAGTTCAAGGGCGATAGCCGGTTCGGCGACGACAAGATTGTGTTGCTCTCCGGGATCCCGGCTGAGGTTGTATAGCTCACGGGCACCGTCCACCTGATCGATGATCATCTTCCACTCGGCCGTACGGATGCTGGTGAGGTCGCTCCGACAGGGATGGGGATCACCGGAATCGAGACCGCAACGGGTTTCGCTGTAGGCACATTTTTCCCGACGAGGTTCCGATTCGTGGCGGGACAGTAGGTTGATACCATCTCCCGGTGGAGACTGAATTCTCATGAGGTGACAAAGAGTAGGTAAAATATCCGTCGACCGGGTCAACCGGGGATCAGCGGCCGGGGCATCAACGGACATACCTTTGATAATCAGAGGGATTCGAATTGTCGTATCGTAGAGATATTCCCGGTGACTAAATTCCCCATGCTCACCGAAGGCGTCACCGTGGTCCGCCGCTACCACAATGCAGGTCCGCTGATAGATCCCTGACCTGTCCAGATACTCCAGCACTCGACCGATGCAGGCGTCGATCTCCCTTACCTGCCGAAGATGATAGCGGATACCGTAGACATTCCGGTCGGCAACTGCCCGGAACGCATGCTTCAGCGGGTCCAGCGGTCGGCCCAGCGCTGCGTTCACCCGGGCCAGGCCTTGTCTCGACAGCCGCTGGCCGGCAGAGGTAAGCCGGCGGTCCATAGCCTTGCTTCCCCGGCAATCGTGGGCATCGAAGAAATGCAGGAAAAGGAA
>JAFGRT010000079.1 GCA_016935015.1 Acidobacteriota bacterium
AGGATGTGCATGGCAACGTGTGGGAATGGTGCTGGGACTGGTATGCTGCGTATCCGGCCGGCCCGGTGACGGATTACCGCGGCGGGAGTGATTCCTCTCGGGTGATCCGCGGCGGCGCCTGGGACAGCTACGCCCGCGACTGCCGGTCGGCGAATCGCTTCCGCAGCTACCCGGACTACCGCTACGACTACGGCGGTTTCCGCCTCTGCCGGTCGGCGGATTGAGCCCCTGGCTCCGGCTTTGTCCCGCCGGGCGGGACGAAGCTTGGTGCCGGTGGGGTTGTGTTCCTCTTCTACGTTTCGAATGCTGCGAAAACAAAGAATTTCAAACATTATTACCTTCGAATATGCCGCCTCTTCATCGACGATGGACCCACTGGTAAAGTTGACACCGCTCCACCGGCGCAAGGCCGGTGGTGGCGGTGAGCAACAGGGCCGATCAGGTGGCCGTCAGTCACGGCCCCGCCGGCACGAGGCCGGCGGTGGCCGATGAGCGTGGTACGCGGCTGCCGGCGCGAGGAGTACCCCGGGCAAGATGAAATCGACATCCAGTATAATCATCCACTGGAATACGGTGTGATGCCATGAGATCGTTTTCCGACTTCGCTGAAGTTGGAATTGTGTGGTTGGGTGGGCGCCAGCCTACGATAAGGTCATAAAGACATGATCTCTGATCGGCCTGATACTGTTTCTGCACCTCTGCCGACGGCGGGATTACGGCCTTTTTTTCAGCGGATTTTCGAAGACGAACAGCAGCGGGCGGCTGTCCCCCGGATTGGTGGAACGGGGATCGCCGTTGTTGTCCAGCACGATGTAAAGATAGTCGTCATCCATCACCAGGCCCTCGCCGTGACCATAGCGCATGTCGACATACTCCCACCGTGGATCCCGCTCTATGTGGGCGTACGACCAGGCGCCCACCTCCTCGCAACCCTCCATGCCCAGGCGCAGGCTGGCCACGAGGTAGGCGTTGCGCTGGAGAACGTACACCGTGCCCTGGTAGAAACAGATGTCGGAAAAATCGGGCGTGGTCCCCTCGGGGAAGGTGAAACGGCTCTCGTCGCAATTCACGGCCCGGATGAAAGGGGGTGACTGGTTGAAATCGGCCTCGATGATGCCCCGCGGCTGACGCTCGGCACAGAGCAGAAAGCGCCCCTTGTTCACCAGGGCGATGCCTTCCAGGTAGGCGTTGTCGATCTGGAACAGGCCGGCGGCCTGGCCGTCGGCCGTCATGTCGGGCGATACCCACTGGGCGGTCCCGTCATTGGCCTGAACACGCATGACGCGGCACAAGGTCTCGCTGACCAGGTAAAAATGGCCGTCACCGTCGACGGTGATGCCCTCGAAATCCATCCGCTGCCGTCCGGTGTCGGATTCCGGCGGCTCGAATTCCAGATAGGGCGACAGGGCGGCCCCCTCCAAGTTCCAGTCGAGGCGATAGATGGCGTGGTCATGGCGGTCCGAAACGGTGAGCAGGGCATCCTCCCAGATGGCCAGCCCGGACGGCTGAAAATTCACCGGTCCGTCGATGGGCAGGCTGTGAAGCAGAACCAGCGTCCGGACCTCCACCGGGTCGGGCTCGGATGCCGTGCATCCGGCCAGAAGCAATACGGGGATCATCAACAGGGTGTGGCGCAACACGCAGGTTCCTTTCATGCGGATCTTGTTTTCGCTGGTTGAACAGCCTCGGCCGGACGCAGCCGGCCAAAACCCCTCCTTCATCCCACGACACTGGGCGTCGCGGCCGGTGGCCGGATCGGCGGCCATTGTCCGCACCTGCCGGCTGACCTGTATTGTATCAGGCGGAGGGGGTGACTGACAAATGTCCTTTTGCCAGGCTGCCCCGCACGGCGAAGTCCCGGCGCGCCGCGGCGCGGGATCGTGGGAGTGGCGCCGAGCCGCGGCTGACTGTAAAATAATGTGGTCACTTTCAATAACTTGACAATGGCCTGTCGTGAAAATATACTGATTTTTTCCCGGGCGTCACCGCGGCTATCGGATGGGTCCCCTGTCGCCGCCGGCGCTCCGCCTCCCGCCATCCCAGACCGACAGGAAACCGGAATGAAGGAAAAATTCGATCCGCAAAAAAATGTTCTCCGCACCATGAAGCAGATCGGCTTCGTGCCCCGCAAGGCCGCCAAACCCCAGGTGTATCAGCGTCTGGGCTTCCGCAGCGGGCTGGAGATCCATCAGCAGCTGCTGACGGACCAGAAACTCTTCTGCCGCTGCCCGGCCGGATTATATCAGGAGGAGGGGCAATACGACGCCGAACTCATCCGCCACATGCGGCCCACCCTCAGCGAACTGGGCGAATACGACGGCACGGCCCTTATGGAGTTCAAGACCCGCAAGAACATCATCTACCGCATCAAGAACGAAACGGCCTGCACCTACGACATCGACGACACGCCGCCGTTCCCCCTGAATCGCCAGGCCCTGGACATCGCCCTGGAAATTTCCCTGCTTCTCCAGACCAGCATTGTCGGCGAACTGCACATTACGCGCAAACAATACCTGGACGGCAGTATCCCCACCGGCTTCCAGCGTACGGCCATCGTCGGAATCGACGGCGAAATCCCCCTCGGCCGCAAGAAAATTCGCATCGCCCAGCTGAGCCTGGAAGAGGACTCCTGCCGCGAGGTGTCGGACGTCGGTCACTGGCGGGTCTACACCACCGACCGTCTGGGCATGCCCCTGGTGGAAACGGTGACGTACCCCGACATGAAGACGCCCGACGAGGTGGCCGAGACGGCCCATTACCTGCGCTTCCTGGCCCGCAGCACCGGAAAGGTGCGGACGGGCATGGGCGCCGCCCGGCAGGACGTCAACGTCAGCATCAGCGGCGGCACCCGGGTGGAGATCAAGGGCGTCGCCCATATCCGCTGGATCCCCGAGCTGACCCATGTGGAGGCCTTTCGCCAGAAGGCCCTGCTCCATATCCGCACGGTGTTGCGCGAGCGGGTGAGGGATGTGGCGGCCTGGTCGACGGCCACCCGGGAGATCAATTCCACCGAGCTGCCGCCGGAGCGGATCCCCCTGCCGCGGCCGGAACGGCGCAAGGTGCGGGTGGCGGCCGTGAACCTGCCGGAATTCCGCGGGCTCCTGTCCTGTTTCACCCAGCCCGGCCAGGTGTTCGCCGACGAGATCAGCCATCGGCTGAAAGTGATCGCCTGCCTGGAGAAACCCAACATGGCCAGTTCCGAGGATCCGGTGTCGCAGCTGACGGAAGCGGACTGGAACGTGATCCGCGATGTGCTGGGGGCCGGCCCCCGCGATGCCCAGGTGGTGATCTGGGCATCGCCCGAAGATATGCCCACGGCCCTGGAGACGGTGACCGAGCGGTGCCGCCTCGCCTTCGACGGCGTGCCCAACGAGACGCGCCAGGCCCTGCCCGACGGCACCACCTGCTTCGAGCGGGTGCTGCCCGGTCCCGACCGGATGTACCCGGACACGGACTCGGCACCCATTCCCATTACGGGGCAGATGATCCGTGACATCGAAGCGCGGCTGCCGTCCTCGGTGGCCAGCCGGATCCGGCAGTTCGAGCGCTGGGGGATCCCGGCGGACACCCACTCCTACCTCCTGCGCAACAACCTGTTCCTGCTGATTCAGCGGATCATCGACGATTTCGACACCAACCCCGTGTTCGTCGGCTCGGTCCTGGGCCACACCCTGAAACATATCGAAGGCGCCCTCCCTTCGGCGGGCGGCTTCACGTACGAGAAAGTCCATGATTTGTTCAGCTTTGTCCACCAGCGGGGTCTGGAGCGGGAGATCATCCGGCGCATGCTTCCGGAGGTGTATCAGCACCCCAAGATGGACTTCGAATCAGTGCTCATCACCATCGATTACCGCGAGGCGGCGGAAGAGGAAATCCTGTCCCATGTGCCGGTGCTGATGCAGAAGTTTAATGAAATCAACACATCCGACGACGAACTGGCGGTGAGCCGTTGGATGATGGGCAAATTGCGCGGACTGGCGCTGGGCAACATGCCCCTGGCCGGTCTCTGGCGGAAAGTGGAGGAGATGCGACATGCTGGATCTGTTTAAAGGTTACAAGGGCCGGGCCCTGGCCGCCCTGAAAAAGTTCAAGGTGCGTGTCTGGAGCGAGGCCCACATCCAGACGACCCGCGGCGAATTCCGGGGTATCATCCTCCCCCGCTCGGAGAATGACGACGATGGGCATCTTGTTCTGAAACTCGCCAACGGCTACAACGTGGGCATCGCCGTGGACACCATCCAGGACATGAAGGAATACGGCTACAAGGAAGCCCACTACAAGATTCCCGAAAAGGAGTTCCCGGTTTCGCCGGACAAGCCCAATATCAAGCTCCTTGGCACGGGCGGCACCATCGCCTCGCGCCTCGACTACCGCACCGGCGCCGTGATCCCGGCCTTCTCTCCCGGTGAGCTTTACGGGGCGGTCCCCGAGCTGGCCGACATCTGCAACCTGACCACCGAGAAGCTGTTCGCCGTGTTCAGCGAAAACATGGGCCCCCAGCAGTACAAGGTGCTGGCCCAGGCCATCGGCGACGAGATCCGCAAGGGGATCGACGGCATCGTCATCGGCCACGGCACCGACACCATGCACCACACCGCTTCGGCCCTGGCTTTCATGGTCCAGAACTCACCGGTGCCCATCGTCATGGTGGGTTCGCAACGCTCGTCGGACCGCCCTTCGTCCGACGCCGCCCTGAACCTGATCCATGCCACCACCGCCGCCGCCCAGTCGGATATCGCCGAGGTGATGGTCTGCATGTTCGGCCCGACCTCGGATGAGTACGCCCTGCTGCACCGGGGCACCAGGGTGCGCAAGATGCATTCGTCCTACCGCTCGACGTTCCGCACCATCGGCGACATCCCTCTGGCCACGGTGGAACGGGACCGTATCACCCCTCTGACCACCGATTACAACAAGCGCCGCAACGATCGCCGGGTGGATGTATACCCTTACTTCGAGGAGAAAGTGACCCTGCTCTACTACTACCCCAACATGCAACCGGACATGATCGATTCCCTGGTGGCCAACGGCTACAAGGGGATTGTCATCGCCGGCACCGGGCTGGGCCACGTCAACAAGCCG
>JAFGRT010000080.1 GCA_016935015.1 Acidobacteriota bacterium
CGATGGCCGGATGATTGTTTCGGACGCCGTGTCCCTGCTCCCAATTGACATACTTTTGTGACAGAGCCTGGCACCACTTTTTTTGTATGGCCGAATCTGCAGCGGACATCCTTCGTGTTCCGCGTTCACCTGCGGCCATATAAAGCGCAGCTTCCGCTGCACACTCCACACGCGTTTTCCCTTCTGCGAGGTATGATCGGGTTCCCGAGACGTTGGCCCTTCAACAATACGCCTTTGTCCATCTTCCTGACACCTTCCCATTAATCGTCCCAGTCGAATCGTTCGCCCAACAGTTCGAAGAGCGCCTCGTTGTGGGGGCGGAACTCGTCCACCAGTCGCTGGCGGAGGTCGGCCGGCAAGGCGGGGTAGGGGCGTTTTTTCCAACGGTCGGGGCGGGTCAGCGGGTGGAATGGCAATTCCAGAAAATCCAGGATTTGTGCCCAGCTCCCCGGCAGATCCGAAAAGAACTTCTCGCTGCTGAGGATGAGCAACTGTCCGCGTGGAAAATGCTCCAGCCAGCGGCGCAGCTGTTCGGCGTACAGGCCCCGCGAGCGGTAGCCGAAATTGACAAAAGCGTCGCGATGGTAGGCGGCGGCGGTGACGGCAGCGCCAGCCCCCGGGCCGAGCCTCTCTCCTTCGCGGGCCAGGGCGGCGGCGAAGTCCAGGGTTTCACGCCCGTCGCGGACCATCTGCTGGTAATGGGATGAGGCCCGATCCACGGGATGTCGCAGCAGGGCGATGAGGCGCGCCCCGGGCAGGCAGGCCCGCACCCGTTCCGGAACGAGGGGATGGGCGAGATAGAACGGCGTCGCTTCACAAATCCGGACGGTTCCGGCTGTCTCCCGCCGGCGACGGACCGACCGGCCGGTGGGAAAGAAGGCCCGGTACCAGTTCAGGCCGTGGCCGTAATTGAGATCGAAAAAATGGATTTCCTTGCGCCGGCCGGTCACCACATCGGGATGGCGGCGCAGGTGCCGGTGCAGGGTGCTGGTGCCGCCGCGGCGCGTGCCGATGATGAGGGTATCGGGCAGAGCCCGCCACGGCGCCGTCAGCCGGCGCCAGAGGAATTCCAGGCGGCCGATTGTGCGGTTCACCGTGTCCTCCTCATCATGGATATCCCGTGATCAGCGGCACTGCGTGCCGTAAAATTCCTTGAACCGTTATGCTGTCTGGCTGGGCTCTGTGTTCGGCCGCCTGGCCAAAGCGGCACTGCGTGCCGCACTCCATAAACGCTTTCCCTTCAGCCGAATACTGTCGAACAGCGAGTCATTTTCTTCGTCCGCGATCCGTCATCCTTCATCTTTTCTCCATCCAATTCTTACCTGACACTTTCCCCTCCTAATTCAGCCCTCTATTCTCCAGGAGAGGCTCGATGTCCGGCGCGGCGCCGCGGAAGCGCTTGTACAGCGTCATGGGCTCCTCACTGCCGCCGGCGGCCAGGATGTTCCGCCGGAACGACGCCGCCGTGGCCGGGTCGAACAGGCCGTTTTCCTTAAAGGCCTGAAAGGCGTCCGTGTCCAGCACCTCGGACCAGATGTAGCTGTAATAGCCCGCCGAATAGCCCCCGGCGAAGATGTGGCTGAAATAGGGGCTGCGGTAGCGGACCACGATCTCCGGGATCAGATCGATGGCGGCCAGGGACTGCCGCTCGAACTCCAGCACATCCACGGCCGGCGGTGCCGACAGGGTATGCCAGTCCATATCGAGAAAGGCGGCCGCCAGGAATTCCACCGTGGCAAAGCCCTGGTTGAAGCGCTTGGATTGCTGGATTTTTTCGATGAGTTCGTCGGGCATGGGTTCGCCGGTCCGGTAATGATGGGCATACATTTTCAACACTTCCGGTTCCAGGGCCCAGTGCTCCATGATCTGGGACGGCAGTTCCACGAAATCCTGGGCCACGTCGGTGCCCGACAGTCGGAGATAGGCGCAGTCCGACAGCAGGCCGTGCAGGGCGTGGCCGAACTCGTGGAACATGGTCAGGGTCTCGTCCAGGCTGAGCAGCGACGGATTGTCGGCCGTGGGCTTGGAGAAATTGCCCACATTGCAGATGATGGGCGGCACGTTGCGACCATCGCGGCGATGCTGCTGGCGGAAGGCGTCCATCCAGGCGCCGCCCCGCTTGGAAGCGCGCGGGAAGTAGTCGGTGTAGAGGACGCCGATGTGCGTACCGTCGGCCTCCTTGACCTCGAAGACAGTGACGTCGGGATGGTAGCGCGGTACGTCGGGCAGTTCTTCCAACACGATCCCGTACAGACGGTTGGCCACCATGAAAACGCCTGCGCGCACTTTCTCCAGCTGGAAATAGGGGCGCAGCATCTCTTCGTCCAGATCGTAGCGGGCTTTGCGCAGTTTCTCGGTGTAGTACCACCAGTCCCACGGCTGGAGGGCGAACTCCCCGCCTTCGTCCCGGATGAGAGCCTGCAGGTCCTGCGCCTCGGCGCGGGCCCGTCGCAACGCCGGTTCCCAGATGCGCCGCAGCAGGGCATAGACCTTGTCCGGCGTTTGGGCCATGTTCTCCTGGAGGATGTAATGGGCGTGGGTCGGATAACCGAGCAGATTGGCCCGCTCCAGGCGCAGGGCGGCGATTTTGGCGACGATGGCCTTGTTGTCCAGCTCGTTGCCATGGCTGCCGCGGTTGATGTACGCGGTGAACATTTTTTCCCGCAGGTCGCGACGGTCGGCGTACTGCAGGAAGGGGATGAGGCTCGGCTTGTGCAGGGTGAAGACCCATCGGCCGGCGTGGCCCCGTTCGGCGGCCGCTTCCGCCGCCGCGGCGATGACGCCGTCAGGCAGGCCCGCCAAATCGGACCGGATCTCAATGACCAGTTCGAAGGCGTTGTCCTCCTTCAGGATATGCTCGCCGAACTGCAACGAAAGGACCGCCAGTTCCTGGTTGATGTCGCGCAGCCGGGCCTGCTTGTCGGACGGGAGGCCGGCTCCGGAGCGGACGAAATCACGGTAGGTCTTTTCCAGGAGGGTTTGCTGTTCGGGCGTCAGTGACAGGGATGTCCGACGGTCGTAAACGGCCCGGATCCGCTGAAACAGCGCGGCATTCATCAGGATGTCGTCGCTGTGCCGGGCCAGCTGTGGTGCCACATCCTGGGCGATCTGCTGCAACCGGTCGCTGGTGTGGGCTTCCAGCAGGTTGTTGAAGACGCCGCTTACCCGCTGGAGAAGCTCGCCGCTGGCATCCAGGGCGGCGATGGTGTTCTCGAAATCGGGCGGCCGGCTGTCGGCGGCAATGGCGGCGATTTCCACCTGCTGGCGCTCCATCCCGGCGACGAAGGCCGGCGGGTAGTGATCCGCCTGGAGACGATTAAAAGGCGGCACGCCGAAAGGAGTGTCGAATTCGACCAGCAACGGATTGTCCGGAACGTCCGGCCGGGACGCAGACCGGGAACAGCCGGCCAGCAGCAGGGCGGCCAGGGCGAGCAGGAGCAGCAATTCCTTCATCGCACGGATTCCTTTCATCAGGATTTGATGGCACGCTCGGCCGGGATACCCGGCGGCCGGCGGGCTGAGCGTAACACATTTCAGCGGCCTTTGCCAGCGGATAGAGCAACCGCCCATCTACGGTTCCGCTCCACCCGAACGGTTTTTGCCAGCGGTTCCAGGGATTGCTTCGAACCGTGAACTGTCGGCACTTCAGTAAGAAAGCAGTTGTATTTTCCGTGACTTCATTGTATTCTGTCAAAGAAACGCATATTCCAATCATCCATTCGGGGGCGGCCATGGGCAGAGAGAATACGCGGCGGTATCCCCGCTATGAAGTGCAGAATGTGGAGGGGACATTCCTGTACAACCTTCCGGCGGAGATCCTGAACATGAGCGTGGGGGGCATGGCCCTGGAAACACGCCGCGCGCTGGAAATCAAGCGTATCTACATGTTCAGCATCCACAAGGGCAACCAAACCGTCAAGATTCCCGGCCGGGTGGCCTGGTGCGTGCTCCGCCGCACGGAGCATGTGTCGGATACGGAGGTGGTCCCCATCTATCATGCCGGGATCCAGTTCAACAATGTCCTCACGGAACAGGCCCAGAGCCTGCTGCATCTCATCGAGGAGAGCGCCTTGCTGGACGTCAACCAACGGTTGTTCGGGCGCTTTATCCCTGACGACGGAACCCAGGTGACCATTGACAATGAGGTCGAATTTTCGGTTCTCAAGATCAGTCTGTCGGGCATGCTCATCGAGACCATGATCTGGGCCGAAGTGGAGGACGTTCTCCCCATGGAGGTCCAGCTGCCCGATCAGCGTATCAAGTTCCGCGGACGGATCGCCTTCGTGGGGACACCGGCCAAACGGGAGACCAGCCTCAGCCAGATCCATCTGGGTGTGGAATTCCTTGATTTGTCCGGGGATCATCGCCAGTCTCTGGAAGGGTTCATCGCCACGGTGGTGGAAGCGGATCTGCCCCTCAACGGCACGCTGAACAACGCCGGTCAGTCCTGACACCCGCTCCGGCAGCTCAAGGAATCAGTCACACATTGCCGGTTCTTGTTCAACCATGCGTCGATGGATTTTCCCGACCGCCTTGCATCCCCCCTTCAGCTCTTTTCTGATCCGCTTTCCTCCGTCCAATCCGTTGGATCCGTGTGCCATTCTCCTATCCGTGTCCCGTTCTTACCCGACCTCGATGTCGTATTGCTTGATCTTCTTGTACAGGGTGCTCCGATCGAGCTCCATCTCCCGCGCCGTCTGCAGGATGTTGCCGCCGTGGCGGTGCAAGGCCTCCAGGATGTACTGCCGTTCGAAACGCTCCCGGGCCGCCTGGAAAGAGGAGCCGGCCGCCGGTGGCGCCTCCTGCTCCAGGACGGCGCGGAAGAGCCCCGACGGCAGATCATAGGGAGTGATGCGGGCCGGCTCCTGGGTGATGACCAGCCGCTCCATGACGTTCTTCAGTTCGCGGACGTTGCCCGGCCAGGTGTAGCGGCCCAGGATGTTCATGGCTTCAAGTGTCACTTCCTTGGCCTTCTTGCCGTACATGCGGCTGAACTCGCCCAAAAAATGCTCCACCAGCAAAGGGATGTCCTCGGACCGCTCACGCAGGGGGATGATCTGGACGGGAATGACATTGAGGCGATAGAACAGGTCCTCGCGGAACCGGCCCGCCAGGATCAGGGCCGACAGGTCCTGGTTGGTGGCGGCGATGACGCGCACGTCCAGGGCCAGCGGGGAGTTGCAGCCCAGCGGCTCGATCTTCTCCTCCTCCAGCACCCGCAGCAGCTTGGACTGCACCTTGAGGCTCATGTCGCCCACTTCGTCCAGGAAAAGGGTGCCTTCGTGGGCCTCCTCGAACTTGCCCCGCTTGTCCTCGCCGGCGCCGGTGAATGCGCCGCGGCGGTAGCCGAAGAGCTCGCTCTCGATGAGATCATCGGGGATGGCGGCGCAGTTGATTTCCACGAATTTCTTGTTGCGGCGCAGGCTCTTTTCGTGAACCAGACGGGCTACCAGCTCCTTGCCCGTGCCGTTCTCGCCGTAAATCAGGATCCGGCCGTTGGTGGGGGCGATGATCTCTACCTGCTTGCGCAGGGCCATGATGGGGATGGAGCGGCCCACCATGACGTCCTTGCGCACCAGGCGCTCCTTGAGGAGGCGGTTCTGGTCCTCGAGTTCCTTCTGGCGCAGGGCGTTCTTGACGGTGACCAGCGTTTTCTCGAGGGACATCGGCTTCTCGATAAAGTCATAGGCCCCGCACCGGATGGCCTTAACGGCCATTTCGATGGTACCGTGGCCGGATATGACCACCACCTGGCCGGAGAAGGGGGTCTGCCCCAAACGCTCCAGGACTTCCAGGCCGTCCATGCCGGGCAGCCAGACGTCCAGCAGGATGAGATCATAGAGGGTGGCCTGTACCTTCTTTAGGCATTCCTCGCCCGTGGCCGCCGCGTCCACCCGATATCCTTCGTCCTTGAGGATGCCGCCGACCGATGTCCGGACGCCCGGTTCGTCGTCCACTACCAGGATCAGTTCCCGTGCCATGACCGTCTCCGTCTACGCCAGAATGGGACACAAGTGTATCGCACTGCGGATTGGTTTGCAATCATTGGGAAACATTCGGTGCCCGGGGAAGGCTGAAGGAGGAACGGCACACGGATGAGAAGGATTGAACGGGTGGGAACGGATCAGAAACAGCG
>JAFGRT010000081.1 GCA_016935015.1 Acidobacteriota bacterium
GCGCCAT
The DNA here is from genome assembly GCA_016935015.1 of Acidobacteriota bacterium. Lineage (GTDB taxonomy): Bacteria > Acidobacteriota > JAAYUB01 > JAAYUB01 > JAAYUB01 > JAFGRT01. The sequence goes on from JAFGRT010000081.1 coordinate 8, forward strand.
GACGAAATCCCCGTTGTGGATCAGCTGTTGCCAAAAGGGTATCCGCTCGGGTGGAGACCAGACGTCCCCCGTCCGGGTGGTCATGTAGGTGTGGCATTGCCCTTCCATAAACCGTTGAAAGATGAACACCGTCCCGTTCCGGGCGAATCCCGAACTCCCCTCCGAACCATCACCGCATATGATCCCCGGCGCAAAGATTGCCGGCGTCATCCCGGGCGGCGACTGGCCCAGGTAGGGGCCTTTGAGCACCGGAAAATCATTCTGTCCGGCCTGGATGTTCAGACCCAGCACAACAAACAGTCCAACGGCAAGCAGTGATCTCGTTACCATGGTTCACTCCGCTAGTTCAGGTCATCCGGTTTCAAATCATCGACAACGGAGGTGCTGATCCAGGCGATGCCCTCCATCAGGAAGAAGAGGTACTTGCCGTCGGGGGACAGGGCCAGAAAACCGCCGCACTCATAGGGGGTGAGGATCCGGTCTGTCCAGGAACCGTCCGCTTTTCGGTAACAAATGCACAGATCGTCGCTGTGCCGGGCGTTGATAGTCGCCACCAGCATGTAGGACTCATCGGGCGCCACCAGCAGGGCGATTTCCGGGGCCGGCGAGTTGTAGCTTTCGCCCAGTTTTTCGGGTTCCACGAATGCCCCGTTCATCCACCGGGCGACAAATATCTCCTCGTTTCTCGTAAACGGATCGCGGGAAAAATACATCGAACCGTCGGCCGTCACGCAGTGCAGCCGTTCCATAGCCGGTGTATTGATCAACGGCGACACAGGCCGTGGCGCCGACCAGCCCCCGCCGGTTCTCTCGACCACATAGATGTCGTTGTCGCTTTCCTGATGGGGATCACTGCCGTATTCCATATAGAGCCGGTTGCCATCCGGCGAGAACACGGGCCGTTCGACCCGGATTCCCTTCACGAAAGGGGCCGGCCGGGGCGGCGTCCAGCGGCCGTCGACCATGTTCATGAAATACAGGCGCAGGTGGCCGGCCCTGCTCTTGTCCGTGACAAATCCCACGTTGGTGCACCAGAACACTTCACGGCCGTCGGGCGAAAACACCGCGGCGCTGTGCTCGAAATCGGCCTCGACGGAGATGACGCCCGGGGCGAAGAGTTCCGGCCTTTGGCCCGGCGGTTTCTGGCCGAGATAGGGCCCCTCCAGGACCGACGGATCAGCCGGCGCGGCCCCTACGGCCAGAACCAGCAGGCATGTGACAATGATGTTCGTTGAAACGAGTTTTCGCATGATTTTAGTCCTTCTCTTTCACGTGTTCCGGTTTCAGTCTTTCGATGAAGCCCGCCTCCGACCAATATATTCGGAAATCCGGGCCGGATCGTCGGCTGATGAAAAACAGATACTTCCCGTCGGGTGAGATCCTGGGGCAGAGATCATAACAGTCGTTCATGTTGATGGAGGGACCCAGGTTTACAGGCTCCGTCCATTTGTTGTCGCTCAGCCGATAGCTGATGTGCAGATCTTTTTCGATACTGACCATCAGATAGCTCTCATCCGGGGCGATGAAAGGGGTTCCTCCCTCCAGATCTTCATTATTCACCTGCTTAAGAGGGACGGGTTTCTGGTGATGGTGCCCGTCAAACACAGAGACGACAACCTTGCCCCCGGTCGAAAAATACAGGTTTTCATTCATGGCTATGGAAAACTGCCAATGAGTGGGGAAATCATTCACCGGGTCTCCCAACGAGTGAAGCGCCGACCAGCCGTCCCCTCGTTTTTCGATAAAATAAAAATCCTCGTCATCCCCGGTCCAGATCAGAAAATAGACTCGATTGCCTGAAGGGGATAGCGACACGCCATTGCAATTGGCCGGCGGATCGAATGGTAACGTGTTCTCCAGCGACCAGATACCATTCATCCATCTATAATATTTCAAGCCTTCCATCATCGATCCGATGAGTATCTCCTGGCCTTCCTGGAAAAGAATCGGCGATTCATGGACCTCGTACGTGATCAGCCCGGAGGCAAAACAGACGGCTTTCTCCCCCGGTGGCGGCTGGCCCAGATATGGCCCATTGAGATTCGGAAATTCAATACTCTTCTGGGAAAATGCTGCCGTAGAGAAAAGACACAACAACAGACATAGAAAATGGCTGGTACGCATGTTTATCTCCTTGCTTCGTGAGTGACGGGTTCCTGACAGCCAGGCGCGGTCGCCCACCGGCTGCATGCCGCGTCCACCCCAGCGGCCAGACCGGGGCGCCTATTTTGAGGGCACATCCCGGGCGCAGCGGAATCCCACATTGAAATCCAGCCAGTTGGGCGGCAGGGCGTTGCGAAAATGCACCCGGTTGCACGACGGGCCCGAATGCCACCCGCCGCCCCGGATGACGCGGAACCGGCCTTTTTCAGGACCGGGTGGATTCGCAGCGGGGCTGTTCAGGTAGTAGTCCGGGGCGTATCGGTCCTGCACCCATTCCACCACATTGCCGGCCATGTCATACAGTCCGTAACCGTTTGGCGGGTAACTCCCCACCGGCTTCGTTCCGTCAACTCCGGTCCGGTAATAGTTCGCCTGTGCCGGGGACAGCGAATCCCCCCAGGGATACGCCATGCCCTCGCGGCCGCCCCGGGCGGCATATTCCCATTCCGCCTCGGTGGGCAGCCGCTTGCCCGCCCATTCGGCATACGCGGCGGCATCGCCCCAGTTGACCCCCACCACGGGATAGTCGGGAAATTTTTCAGAACAGTGATAGTGATCCTGCCCCCAGAATTCGGGAAGCTGCCGCCCGGTCTCCCGGCAGAACCGGAGATACTGGGCATTGGTCACTTCGTATGGGTCCAGGTAGAACGAGGGGACGTACACGTTGTGAACCGGGTGATCTCCTGGTGGATTGTCGGCGCCCATCATGAATTCGCCGCCGGGTATCCGCACCATTTCGTTATCCAGACTGCGAGGGATTTTGTCCTGTGCCTCAGCGGTCAGAATCCTGAACGAAAAAATACAGGCAACGGTCAAAATCATAAAAACAAACGGCTTGCTTCGAATTGACATCACCCCCTCCGTCAGTTCACATTCTCCGGCCGCAAGGCCTCGATGATCCCGGCATCCACCCAGTAGATATCTTTGCCGTTATTGACCGGATGGGAGACCATACGCTCCCGCCATTGGGCGATGGTTCGCCGCGCTTCGATCTTCTTGTGGAAGGTAGCCGGTTGAGTCGCCTGGAAGAATAAGTACCGGCCGTCCGCTGACATGGACGGCACGGCGGCCAGTCGGGAGAAATTGACCCGGTTGTCCAGACGGATCAGGTCACTCCAGGTCCCGTTCTTACAAAAGGCAACAAAGTAATTCCAGGTTTCCAGGCGCTCGTCCGGGACCAATCGGGGAATGACGAGGTAGCTTTCATCCGGGGCGATACAGGCATGAAAATTATATTGGGTCGTGTTCACGTTGTCGGGCAGCGGCACCGGCTCCAGGTAGACCCCGTCCCTGTATTTCGAGCGCATCACCTTCTCGCTGCCGTCCGGCATGACTCCGGAAAAATAGAGTGTCCCATCGCGGGTGACGGACGGACAGGTGACGTTTCCCCGCCCGTTGATGGGCGGACCGATGGGTCGGGGCGTTCCCCAGCCATCCCCTTCCCGCTCCATGATCCAGATATTGACATGTTCCGCCGGCGTGCCGGATCCGGCCAATGGACGATAGGAATGAAAGAAGAACCGGGATCCATCCGGATGGATGGCCGGGAACCCGTCCAGGTATTCGCCGCAGAACGGAGCGACTTCCGGCCGGGTCCAGGCGCCATCCTTGAGGCGGCTCATAAGGATGGTCTCGAAGCCGTTGGGATGGATCGTCCAGTAACATTCCCGCCCGTCGGGGGTGAAGGCGATGGTGGACTCATCCAGGCCGGTGGACACGATCCCCGGCGCGAAGATTTCGGGCGTCATCCCCGGCGGTTGCTGACCGAGATAGGGGCCGGTCAGCCCGGGGCGCTCTCCCATGAGCCCTCCGTTCAGGGCGGACAGCAGGACCAACAGCCAGAGAATATTTCTCATGGATTCTCCTTGTGGGTCATATTCCTCCTCTGGCGTCTTGATGGACGCAAGGGAAGGAATCGCCGGGATTTTCGGCGCACTGCAGACGACGGGTGTCATGGCCGTTACGCCGGAGCTGGTCGCGGACCTTCCGCTCCAGGGGCGGGTGGCCCAGTACGAAGACCGCGCCGGCCCCCAGCGGCTCCGCCGCCTGCACAGTTTCCCGGATACCATGGGCCATTTCGGGACCAATGCCGGTGGGGCTGCCCACCAGCAGGATATCGGGCGAGATCCCCCTCTGTCGCAACTCGTCGATGACCCGGGTGTCCCGGCGGGTCGGGATGTAATTGTCGCAGATGCCGGTCAGCCAGACGATGGTCAAGCCGTCGGCCGTCAGCACATAGGCGGCCTGGCCGCCGTAAGACGGCAGTGTCAGGAACTGGCACTCCGGGAAATCCAGCGTTTCATCCGGCTTCGGAAAAAATCCACGTTTCAGGCCATAGGGCGCATACTTCGCCTGGTGGGCAGCGTTCAATATGAACGTGATACCGGCACCCATATCCTGCCGGGCATACAGGGGATTGGACGCCTCCAGGGCGTAGCGCGCCCGGTCCGGGTGAAAATCATGGTCGACGCAGAAGATTTTCCGGCCCGATGCGAAGACGTCTTCAGCCATATGGCCATTCAACAATGATTTCCCGGCCGGTGTTGCCCCCATTTCGGAGTAGCCGAATACAAAGAC
>JAFGRT010000082.1 GCA_016935015.1 Acidobacteriota bacterium
AAGAAAGAGTCATCGGCATGAATCTCCTCTGCCAAATTCTTCACTGCGTCACTGCGTCTCCGCGAGAACCCTTTTCTTTTCTCTCGCTGTGGCGCAGTGGCGCAGAGCAAAGATAGAGCTCTCGCTATGAATCTCCGGTCCATATTCTTCATGGCGTCTCTGCGTCACCGCGAGAAATATCTTCTTTTCTCTCGCCGGGGCGAAGTTGTTGTCCGCTTTCCCTATTCTTCCCGTTGTCATTGTCGTGATCGTTGTCGTGGTCGGACTCCCCACCTGGCCAATGGCATGATTCGATGACGATGACGACCACGACAGCGACAACGATGTGGAATTGGATCCTTCACCCCGGATGCGCATCACGGATCACCATTGCGACAACGATAGCGTCAGCGAGCCAATCCCGAGACAGAAGATCCCGCCTTCCTCAGGCCTGGAGGGCCGATCCGTCTGCTAGCCGGCGGCGAACGGAGTGAGCCCCCGGAAAGATCCACCCCTGAAAAACACCCGAGGCCTGAAAGGCCGACCAGAATGATCGGTGAATATGAACCTGTTTCGAATATGTTCGTCCATACAGGGCAACCCAGTGGCGTCTTTCCATCAACATCGGGAGAGCGATGATCATGATTGTCAATTGGAGGCAACTCAAAGGAGTGTTTGCGGCATATCCAGAGAGCGTAACGTCCCGTTTTTACCTCCAAAAACCGCCTTCTAAGGCCAAAAACCCTGTGGAAATCCCGCTTAATATACACAAATCCAATCGCTTGTCTTGGTCCGACCCCATTCCCCCCTTCCCGGGCAGGGGCGGCCGTAGACAGCGGTCATCATCGTTCCGGCGCAAACCAGAATGAGGGGGCGGTCAAACCGGAAGACGATGGGTATGATGCCCTGAATTTCCCCGCGCCCCGGCCCGGGGCGCGAAAACCAGACTGGACGCGCCCATCCGGGGGCCGCACCTCCGGCGCCGCCCCCGGCTACTCGCCCCGCGCCACTCCGCGGCGCACCGGAAAGCGGCGCTCCGCGCCGCACTCATATAGGATTCCTGTTCAAGAGAATAAGGAAGGGTGACCGTGGAGGTCGCTTTCTTCTTTTCCCTCCACAGACGTTGTCGCTGTCGTAATCGTCGCCGACCGCCTCGCCCCATGGCCCTCCCGGCAACCTTGTTCCCCTTCCATCGCCTTTCGCCATCACGATCAGGCCACCTCGAAGAATCGACTACGATTACGACAACGATGTCGAATTGGATCCTGATGGCGGGCTCGAACGACTGATCACCCGTACGATCACTACCGCGACAGCGGACCAGGCCCCACCGCCATGACCTTCCCCCCTCACGCGCCGGGAGCTTCAAAAAAACCGGACCTATTTCTCCCCCTCGCCAGGTCGGACCGCCCGCAACGCCTGCAGCGCCCGGCCGGCCATCTTTTCCTGGAAAGCGGCCATATCGGCCGCCGCCGGTTGGCCGTTGAGAAAATCGGCGGTCAGGCGCAGGATCTCCCGCTCCGTGTCTAGCAGGCGCGCCAGGTAGCCAGTGCTGGCCTTGTTGGCCAGTTGCGTCAGGTCGACGTAATCATCCTTATTCCCTTCCCGGGCCGGCCGGATAAGAGACTTGAGACGCCACGACTCCTGCCAGAGAGGCGCCTTCTCCCCCTGCCACAGGGCGACCGGGCTGGCCCCGGACTCCACCCACAGGGGCACGGCGACGGCCGTCAGCGGCTCGCCGGGGATGACCCACATGGTGGCCATGGACGTGTCGTCACCCGGCACCCGGCCCACAAAGACCACCGCCGCCGACGTGTACGCCTTGTTGATGGTGTCGCGGGTGGAGATCCAGCGCGGTGTATCGGCCGGCAGTTCCGGCCACGTCGCCGGGGCGGGATGATCCAGCAGCACGTGGCCCGTGTCGCGGGTGAATTCCGTCAATACGGTCTCAAAACGGATGGCGTTTTCGGGCAGGCCGGCGAACAGGGTGGTGGCCCGCTCGAAGCGCAGGTAGCCGGCGCCCTGCCCCTCGGCGCCGCTGCGGGCGAAATTGGCGTTGACGATGGTGCGCCGGGGAAAATCGGCGGCGTCGTAGCGGCGGTAGCCGTGGTTGTGCACCTCGAACAGGGCGGCGCCGCCCCGGCCGTCGATGACGCCGAAATTGGCCAGACTGCCCAGATTGGGCCCCCGGTTCGCCTGCAGATACGACTCGAAGTCGTCGACCGTGGCACAGGTGCGCAGGGCATCGGCCATGATGATCCCCTCGAGGTCCTCGAACTCGCCCGCTTTGGCGGGCAGGTTGTAAGCCACGGTGTTCATGATGGCGAAGCCGGCGTCGTTGAGGCCGGCGTAGACGAAGCGGCCCGAGTCCGCCGGGGCGTCCACCAGGGCCAGGTAGCGGTGGGGCGCCTCGCGCACGAAGACCACCTTGTTGGAGAGCTCGTCCGTGTCCCGGTTTTTCCAGAGGATGGGCCGGCCGTCGGCCGTGGCCGCCGGTCCGACAACGGCCGAGGTGCACTGTTCGCCGGGCGCATGGGCCGCGCCGAGCCAGGTCCAGGCCAGCAGGGCCATGAGGCAGAAGATGATCCGTTTCATATCTTTCCTCGCGGTTGGATGTTCATGGGGGAAGCCCGCCGCCGGCCGGCGGGTCACGCCGCCTATCATAGAATGGCCGTCGGCTCCGTTGCAACCGGCAAATGGACGAAACAGCCATGGGGCGAATGGGTGAATGCATGGCGGCTACATTCGCTGATGAAGGAAAGAAATACAGAGGAGGTCTCAGGCAGGATGCCTGAGCTACTGGTCTCAGGCAGGATGCCTGAGCCACTCGTCCGGCTGCAGACGGCGTCCATCCTCGCCTGGCCCCGCTGCCTCCCCCGGATGGACCGCCGGTCACAAAATAGCCGCAAAAGCGAACCCGAGGCCTGAACCCTGCGTATTATGGGTTGAACCTCCTTACTAACAGATGTGTGATGGCGGCCGGCAAGGCCGCCTTTTTTCTGCTTCCAAGTGACGGATCGGTTTACAGACATGGATCCATGGAAGTCGGCGAGACCCTTGAAGATCGACGCAGACATCCTCTTCATCGCCGTGAAAAACAGTGTTGGTGAATTGTGACACTGCTTTCCGCAGACAGCGGTGAATTTTCAGGAATCAAAAAAGGACCGCGTTTGCGGTCCTTCCTCTTTATAAATATGGCGTCCCCTAGGGGATTTGAACCCCTGTTGCCGGCGTGAAAGGCCGGTGTCCTAGACCTGCCTAGACGAAGGGGACGCGATGATCATTCCATCTAAAGATCGAGACGGCCTTTTTTACCAAATCGGACCCGTCGTGTCAAGCAGAAAGGCCCCGGTCAGGGCAAATACTCACCATTCCAGGGCCGGGCGTGCCGCAAGTCCGCACAACGCCACCCGGCAGAGTCTGACGCCGGATACCATCCCCCTCACCGGGTCACCGCAGCGCCGACCGGACTGGTGGGCGGCCATGGGGATCCACCGCCCGACGGCCCTGTAGCAGCTTGCTTTTCCGTCGTCCGGCCAGTACAATGGCAACGGACAGAAAACGCCGGCTTCGTGCCCGAATAGGACATTCGGATGAGCCAACCCCTGCGCCGGTCCGGTAACGCCCGTGGCCCAGCCCGGAGACCCGCCGATCCCGCCCTGGGCGGAATCTCGGTGGTGTTTCCGGTGTACAATGAATCCTTCATCATCGAGCAGACCCTGCGCAACTACGTGGCCGAGCTCCAGGGACGAGTGCCCGATCTGGAATTCATCGTCGCCGAAGACGGCAGTGTGGATGACACCAAGGCCGTTCTGGAACGCCTGGCCGAGGAACTGCCGCTGAGCCTGTTCATGAGCAACGAGCGGAAGGGATACCAGCAGGCCCTCAAGGACGCTGTGGCCCACGCCACCCGGCCATGGCTCTTTATCGTGGACTCCGACTACCAGTTCGCGGCCATTGATTTCTGGCGCCTAGAACCGCGGCGGGCCGACAGCGACGTCATCCTCGGTGTCAAGTCGCCGCGGCGCGATCCTCTGTATCGCATTTTTCTTTCCTGGGGTTACAACGAATTGATGAAAATGGTTTTCCGCGTACCCTATCGTGACATGGACACCGGTTTCCGCCTGATCCGGCGCGAACTGATCGACCGGCTGGCGCCGGCGGTGCGTTTCATGACCTTCTTCAATGCCGAGTTCGTGATCCGGGCCCATTATGCCGGCGCCCGTATTGCGTGCATACCGGTGCCTCATTATGCCCGCAAGATCGGCAGCACAACCATTTTTTACGTTTCCAGCCTCTTCCTGATCTGCTTCCGGCAGCTGATCGGCATGTTCCGGCTGCGCCGGGAGCTGGGCCCGCCGCCCCGCTCCAACAGGGAGACCGTCGCATGAGTCACCCCCGCCCCCTGCGGAACATGTCCCGCCCCGAGTGGCTCATCCTGCTGGTGCTTCTGCTGCTGGCCGCCCTCGGCCGCATGGCCGCGCTGGACCACCCCGCCTACTGGGAAGACGAAATGGGGACCGTCATGAACTTGCTGGCACTGCCCGGCGGCGATCACGAGTTCCGGCCAGTGGATCACCGCTGGTTCGAAAGCCAGCCGCGGCGCGACACATGGGCCGCCTATCATCAGGCCCTATTCGAGAACGAGGATTCACCGTACCTCTACTTTGACCTGATCCGGCTGTGGAGTCACTGTTTCGGTCTTTCGGAACCGGCCCTGCGGTCTCTCTCGGCCCTTTTCTCCCTGGCCGGTGTAGCGCTGCTGGCCCTCCTGGCGTGGCGCCTGCTGCCCGGCCGGGCCTGGCTGGTGGCCACGGCCCTTGCGGCGGTGCATCCCTACCTGCTTGAACTGGGGCGCGACGCCCGCCCCTATGCCCTGACTCTGCTGCTGGCTCCCCTGTCCCTGGTGCTGCTGTGGCGCATCGGCCGAGGTGAAGCACACCGCTGGCATCACGCGACCTACGTGGTCGCCCTGGCCGCCCTGCTCTACACCCATTATTTCAACGCTTTCTTCGTAGGCGCCCAGCTGGCGACTTTGCTCCTGGCATGGAAGCGTTCCGCGGCGTGGGGGCATGGCCTGGCCGCGGCGCTTCTGTTCACCCCCGGATTGTGGGTTTTCTATACCAAGCTGACCCTCATCCGGGGGGCCGAGCGCCGGATCTGGATCCAGGCCGGCGCCGATAGCAGCCTGGGCGATTGGTTTCAATACGCCTTGACCGTCCCCAAAAAAATGCTGGTGGGCAGCACCTTCCTGTCCAGCCACCCCCTTCTGCCGGTACTGGTCGTGATCGCCGGCGCGGCAGCCCTGCTTCTGGTTGTTCTGGGCTCCCGCCGCCTCTATCACCACTCGCCCCGGACCGCCCTCAGCCTGGGCCTGCTGGTGGCCCTACCCGTGACCGCTGTCTTTGTCAGCGATCAGGTTCTGGACTTGTACAGCATTGCCTCGCCCCGCTATCTCATCTACGTGTTCATCCCCCTGATCCTGCTGATGGCGATACCGGCCGAAAAGCGGGCGACTCGCCGTCTCCAGGCCGGCCTGGCCGTCGTGGTGGGTCTCGGTCTGATGGTGGGCCTGGTGTATTATTTCCGGTCGCCTCGTCTGCTGATGGACTGGCGCGTCCAGGCCGAAGCGATCGCCGCCGCCGTTGGCCCCGAAGGCCTGGTGGTGGCTGACAAAGCCCACAGCGGCGGCTGCCTGGCCTGGTACTTTCCCGAGCCCCGCCGACTGGCCTGCAACCCGGATCTGTCCACTATCCGCCGGGAGCTGGCCGGTCGGACCGGCCGCCTGCTGGCCTACCTGCCGCTGAAATTCCGGCCCGATTCTCTGACGGAGCTACCGACCACCCGGCTCGATCCGCTGGTGCGAGAGGGTCTTCTCCGGATCGAGCGGGTGACATCCCCCCCCAACCGCTATCGGTCCATCATCTATTTCCGGATTCAGAACGGCGTGCGCCCCGGCGCATGGGGCGGTAACGAAAAAGGCCATCCCCGGCGGGATGGCCCGAATGTCTGGTGAGGCGTGAAGGATTCGAACCTTCGACCCACGGCTTAAAAGGCCGTTGCTCTGCCGACTGAGCTAACGCCCCACGCGGCGTTGGTAAATATTACGGATTTGGGCCCTAAAGTCAAGGCTTTTTCAGATAACCGGGACAGCCTCCGCTGCCTTGAAATCGGGAAAATCCACCCTGCCAGGAGGATATGCCAACCGGCCCGGGGCGAGCCGCGTTCCCGGCCGCGTCCACCGGGATCACCATACGCTAGCTCCGCGCCTTGGCAAACGCGAACAGGCTGCCTGCCTGGTAGATGTCCATCTGCACGCGGGAGAAGGTGTCGCACGGCGGCAGCTCGTGCCCTGTCGTCCGGTTACGGATTTGCGCGGCGTTCAGATCGATCTCCAGTTCATCACCCACGTTCACCAGTCCACTGTCGGACAGGATGCCCGGACAGATGAACAGCGGCCAGCCCGAATTGATGGCGTTGCGCTTGTAAATGGCACCGAACGACTCACCCACGATGGCGGCCACTCCCAGCGCCCGGAAGCAATCCACCGCCTGCTGCCGGCTGGATCCGGCGCCGAAATTCTTGCCCACCACCAGGATGTCCCCCGGTTGAACCCGTTGCGGGAAATCCTTCCAGCCGGGCAGGTTGCCGAAAGCATGCGGCCCCATTTCCTCCAGCCGGGTGATGTGCAAATGGGAATTGTGAAAAATCATGTCGGTGTCGATATCGTCGATGGGACGCCCTTCGGCGTCGCGGATGGCCAGAGTGCGTCCCCGCAGAATGGTCGGTTTGTCCATGTTCATCTCCTTGCGATTGCCGTGACTAGAGAACGTCCTCGGGGGTAACGATCCGTCCGGTCAGTGCCGCGGCCGCCGCCGTGACCGGACTGGCCAGATAGGTGAAACCGTCCCCTTGTTTGCCGGCGAAATTGCGGTTGCCGGTACTGACCTGAACTTCGTTTTTACCCGTCATGCCGATTTGCCCCGAAGCGCAGCCACCACACCCCTGGTTGCTGATAATGGCCCCGGCTGCGGCCAGTTCGGCCATCAGACCGCTGGACAGCATCTCGCGCCACACTTCCCGCGTGGCAGGCACGATGCGCAGCATGACCCCCGGGGCTACCTGCCGGCCCTTCAACAGGCGGGCGGCCGCCTGCAGGTCTTCCATGCGGCCGTTGGTGCAGGAGCCGATGAAGACCGAGTCTACCGTGATGTCGCCGACCTCGCGGACAGGCACTACCTTGTCCGGCTTGGGCGAGAGAGCGATCTGGGGATCGAGACCCGTGACGTCGACTTCCACGGTCCGGACATACGTGGCATCGGGGTCGGCCTGCACCGTTGGGATATCCGCCCGTCCGGTGCGCGCACGGAAAAAGGCCAGGATGTCGTCCGATGGCGGGATGAAACCGATGATGCCGCCCATTTCCGTCACCATGGAGGCCAGGGTGATACGCTCGGCCAGGCTCAGGGCATCGACGGCCTCGCCGTAAAATTCCGCCGCACAGCCCAGCAGCCCCTTGGACCCCAGTTTGCCCACGATATACAGCGTCAGGTCCTTGGCCGTGGTGGGGAATTCATAGGTTCCCCTCACCTCGATGCGGATGGTTTCGGGAACTTCGAACCAGGTCCGGCCGGTGCGGAAACCGAAAGCGATGTCCTGGTCGCCCATGCCCTGGCCGAAGGCACCCACCGCCCCCAGGATATTCAGGTGCGAGTCGGTGCCCACCACCGTCGTCCCCGGCACGGCGATCCCCTGCTCGATCATAATGTGCGAGCCGATACCGGCGTCCACATCATGCAGATGAACCCCCTCCCGGCGGGCGAACAGGCGGCAGATATGCTGATTGTTGGCGTAGCCGATGGTATTGGCCGGTACGTTGCAGTCGAAGGTGAAATAGGTTTTCGCCGGATCGGCCACTTCCTCGCCGGGAAAGTGCTTTTCCAGATGTCCCACCACGTTGGCACCGCCGAAGTC
>JAFGRT010000083.1 GCA_016935015.1 Acidobacteriota bacterium
ACGGGTATTGTGATCTCAGTGACTGATACCAGCATAGCGTGGGGAAAGAAGGATTGCAATGGCAATATGCCCCTGGGCCGCCGGTTACAGGGATGAATGGGGCCGGCCCAGGAGGAATCAGCGCCGGCCGAAGGCGCTCCGAATCTTGTCGATAAGCCCGGTGGTGGAATAACCCGGTGTGAAGGGGAGGGAAAGCACCCGGCCACCCGCGGCCTCCACCTCTTGTCGGCCGACGATGTTGTCGGGGGTCCAGTCGCCCCCCTTGACCAGCACGTCGGGGAGCAACGTCCGGATGACCGCCTGGGGGGTGTCTTCAGCAAAAATGGTGACATAATCCACCATGGCCAATGCGCAAAGGATCTCGGCCCGTTCCTCCTCCGGCTGAATGGGCCGGGCCGCGCCCTTCAGCCGCCGGACCGAATCATCGCTGTTGAGGGCGATGATCAGGATGTCCCCCTGGGCGGCGGCTTCGCGCAGATAATGAATATGCCCGGCATGCAGCAGGTCGAAACAGCCGTTGGTGAACACCACCCGGCGCCCGTGCGCCTGCTCGCGGCGGACGATCTGTTGCAATTCCGCCAGCTGTTTAAGTTTTTCCAATCCCACGAGCTCATTCTCCATATTTGAGCGTGACATTGATTTCCGTAGCCACCACTTCGCCGTTATACGTGGCCGGCAGAAACTGCCAGGCGTTGCGCACGGTTTCGCGAATGCGATCCGTCATGCCGTATGGAGGTGGGGCGACGAACGTGACATCCATGACAGTGCCATATTCATTCACTCGCACGCCAAATTCCACCAGGCCTCGGAAACCGGCCTCCCGGGCCGCCGGTGTCAGTTCCGGTTTGGGTCGCAACAAGATGCGCGGCGGATTGACTCCATCGGGCGTGAGGCAATCTGTAAACAGGGCGTCGATACTGTCTGATTCCTCGAAGGGGATGAATGTACCCAAGTCGGGGATCTCAAGGCGCTTGAACATTTTGGGGACGTTGGAATCCGTGAGGTCCAGCTGACCCAGCCGGGTGAACAGCGACTCGAAATCGGGACGGTCGAGGGCCTCCAGATCATAGAAACGCCCCCCCTGGCTGATATAGACCTTGATGATGTCCCCGTCCACCTGGAAAGCGCCCAGTAGGTCCACCCCCATGAACGAACGCCCCTCCACCATGCGCACGGCCGAGTACACCAGATCCCCCCGGGCGTTCCGCTCGGCGAACACCTGGCCGGGGACAGCCTCGCCGTTGGTTTTGATCATCAGGATATTGGCCGGTTCCAGAATCTGCAGGTTATCCGTAAGATTAATGACGTTTAGGATCGCAATGTTCCGGCTCTTCATCTCGATTGTGTAAATCCGGAATGTGTCCGTATAGGCGAAGCGCGAGTCGGCCCAGGTCAGGGTCCCGGCCAGTAGAACGAATAGGCCGAAGAGAGACAGATGACTACTTTTTTTGCTTTTCGGCATCGTCGCTTTTCTTGAGATCGGGTGCTTCGGGCGGTTTCTCATCTTTTTCTCCTTGGCTGCCGGACGTTAAAAAGGTCTTCTCCCGGGTGAAGGGCCGGCTGAGGTATTGCTGGGCCTCATCCACGGCGCCGCGGGAGTTGTCCTGGGTGTTGATGGCCTTGTTGTATTCCGCCACGGCCCGCTGGCGCTGGCCCAGTACGTCGAAGATCTTGCCCATGTAAACATGGCACATGGCCACCACCCAGTCCGGCTCTTGGTCGCCGTTCAGGGCATCACGGAACGTGTTGAGGGCGGAGCTGTAGTTGAACTGCTCGTAAAACACGCGGGCCAGTTTGTAGTAGCCGAGGGAGCCGCGCGGATCCATGTTGATGGCTTCCTTGTATTCCTCGATGGCATCCAGAAAATCGCCGTTTTCCAGGAACTCGTCCCCCTTGACCACATGCACCCGGATCTCCAGGTTGCGGGAACGGCGCAGGATCTTGAATTCCGGGTCGAGCACCAGCTGCAGCGGGCGGGTTTCGGTGGTGAAGTTCATCCGGCTGCTCTCGCCCTTGACATCGATGACTTTCATTTCGTCCTGCCCCTGGGAGATCACCTTGACCTCCAGGGGAAACTGGAAGACGGCAATATTTTGGTTGATTTTGCCCACCGTCTGGAAGCCGCCGTCCGTCAGACGATAGATCAGGTATTCCGTCGAGAACTGCGGCAGATCCACCGTAAAGATCCACTGGTCAAGAAACCACTTGTAATCCTGATCAGACACCTCTTTCAGCAGGCGTATCATCGTCGGCGTGTCCAGGGCCTCGTTCTGGCCTAGTGCCGAGATGCGCTGGAGGATCTTTTCGAAGTCTTCGGCGCCGATGAGGTAGCGCAACATGTGGAACACCCAGGCCGACTTGGCCACCACCACCGAATTGTACTCCAGCGAGCCGATCCCCAGGCGGATGCCCTGGTAAACCGTCTCCATTTCCAAGTACTTGAGGGCATCCACGGCCAGCAGCTCCATGGTGCTTTCAAATTCCTCCTCGCCCTCCCGTTCGAGAATGTACAGCGCGGCGGTGTACTGGGCCAGGCCTTCGGCGATCCAGATGTCGTTGGGACTAGCGAATTCCAGCGGGAAGAGCCATTTCTGGTAGGCGATCTTGCGTATGATGTCGCGCCACACTGGGTTCTTGGCCTTGAGCTCCGTGGCCTTGAGGAAGACCACATGGTCCATGCCGAAGGTCTCGTGGCAGTCTGCGGAAACTTCCACAATATTCAACGGCCGGTCGCCGAGTTCAAGTCCCTGTTTGTTTTTCATGAATGTGAGAACATCGCCGATGGCCTTGAAGATGCCGGCCGTGTCGGCGAATTCGGAAAGCAGCCAGGTCTTGATGGCGAAACCTTCCAGGTTCATCTCCTCTACGATGTAACGGGCTGCCAGAAACGACGGGGCCATAATATCTTCTTCCGTTTTAAAGACATACGTTGTGTTCAGCCCGGTTTCGATGGTGTCGGTCAGCCGGCCGGCGGTGACGGGTTGCATCCCCACGGGCAGGGTAAACTGGATTTCATAGCGGGCTAGGTCCAGTTCGTCGATGGCGGCCGGAAACCACAAAGCCGAACCGTATAGTTCCACCATATCCTCGCCGATGTAGGAATAGAGACCGGCGCCGATCTCCCGAAAAAAGTCGAACTGCGACCGCGGGAAGATGCCGCTGTACTGAATGCTCAGGGTCTTTTCCACACCCGGATCCAGAGGGCGCCCGAAATTGACGAGGACTTCGAAGCGATCCGTGTCGTCCTGGATGAAGCGTAGGCTCTCCCCCTGCTCGTCGGTGATGGCGGCCACCGTCAGGTTACCGTTCAGGCGAAGGGTAACGAAATTGGTCTGATCCAGGAGGGATATCTGGACATCCGCCAAGGCGTCGATGCGGTTGTCCACCGTCTGGATTTCAGCGAAGACATGGACGTTACGCAGGTCGTAGCGCGGCTGTTCCTCGGCGGCCCACACGAGGGGCGCTGACAGGAGAAGCACGGTAATCACAAGCGGTATGATAGTTCGGCTGATCATGGCACAACCTCCGGATTCAAGTGACACGGGGTGCGAGAACATCATGCTATGGCGGTCTCCGATTTTCAAGATTTGTTTTGCCGCCGACGGCTGCCAGGGATGATCCGGCCGGCGTCACCTTCAATTAGATGCCGATTCACAGCAAAACGTTGAATAATAGCTCGGGAAGGGACCATCTCGTCCAAGATGCGATTTTTTGATGGATTCCGTCCTGTGGTGGCATCCAACTGGGGAGGAGGGCGACGCATGAGACGGTGGCACAACGGGTGGCTGTCCGTGACGGTGATCTTGGTCACCAGCGCGGTCCTGATACTCCAGCAGTACGTCGGCATGATTCCCGACCTGCTGGGAGTGGCCCAGCAGTTGCTGGTCTTTGCGGTCTGGCTGATACCACCCCTGGCCATGCTGCTGGTGTGGTATGGCCCGGGGCGGATCGACCTCGGTCATGAGTTGGGACTGGCCGCTGAGCCGGTAACCGGTCTGGGCCGGGCTACGGTGGCGGCGGCGCCTTTCGGGCTGGCCGCGGCCATCGCGGCCGCCCCCGGATTTCCGGCGGCGCTGGGCTTGGCCGAAAGAGCGCTGCTCGTCGCCGGCCTGGAGGGATTCCTGTTCCGAGGGTTTCTGTTCGGTCAGCTCTATCGGCGCGCCGGCTGGGGCTTCGTTCCGGCGGTGACGGTCGGGCCGCTCCTTCTGCTGCTGATGAATTTTCTTGAAGGCGGTCCTTTGCGCCTGGATGCCTTTCTCCTGCCGCTGGCGGTCAACGCCTTCCTGGCCTGGTTATGGCTGGAAGGGGATCACAACCTTTGGCTGTCGGCCGGCTCTCATTTCTGGCTGCATTGGGGCGACGGTTTGCTGGGCAGTGTCGCCGCGCCGGAGTTGGCTTGGCTGGTCCGTCTGATGGAGGCCGGGGCACTGGTCTGGGCGGCGGCGCTGATCTGGGGCCACCGCCGCGCGCGAGGCGGCTGCCGTCTGTCCCGACATCACCTGCTGCGGAACCCCGGCCCGGCGAGTGGGTGATCACTGTCATTGCCGCAGTCGTTGTCGCTATCGGTGTCGTCGTCGTAATCGCAGTCGTGAGCGATATCTTCATAGAATCCGCCGCACAAGGGTCCAGTCCCCTGCCTTTTACATTCTCTCTGCCTCTGTCTTGATCGCGGCGGACTCAGCCGGATACGTATCCCTTTCCCCAATCCTGTTGCGTTCCTTCAAGGATATTTAGCCGATCGTCAAACGGCCTCACATTCCCGTGCGTGAGATTGCCGGATTGCTGGCCCCTTCGTCGAGGGAAAGCCGGAAAATTCGGATTGTTCTTGATGCCTGGAACCGTTTAACCAATTAAGACTACGATTACAATAACGACGGCGACAACGATCAACTTCGTCCGGTAGGTCGGTCCGCCGAATATCTTCTCTGGACCCACCGACAATCAGTACGTGCTCTCCTCGTATTTGTCCTTCTCGGCGAAGTATTTCATGAACTGCACCCGCTCGTAGACGCCCGGGTCCCCACTCTTGGCCTGGCTGAGCAGGCCGCGGAAATCACTGATCTTGGTGTATTTCTTCTCGGCCATCCACTGGGTCAGTTCCTGGAGCATCTGCTGCAGGTACTGCGGACCATGACGATACAGGGCCGAGGCCACCTGCACCACGTCGGCGCCGGCCAGCAGCTGCTTGACCACTGCCCGCCCGTCGTGCACGCCGGTGGAGGCGGCCAGGTCGCACTGCACGCGGCCCGACATGAGGGCGATCCAGCGCAGCGAGATAGTCAGCTCCGCCGGCGAACTGAGCACATGAGTGGGGATCACTTTCATCTCGTCGACATCAAAATCGGGGCTGTAAAACCGATTGAACAGCACCAGGCCGGCCAGGCCCGTCTGGGACAGCTTCTGAATCATCTGGCCCAGGTTGCTGAAATAGTAGCTCATCTTCAGGGCGATGGGGATGGAAGCGGCGTTTTGAACCGTCTCCACAACCTTGAAGTACAACTCTTCGTTTTGCTGGCTGCCGCGGTTGACGTCGGCCGGCAACAGGAAAACGTTCAGTTCGAGGGCATCGGCGCCGGCATTCTGCAGTTCCTTTGCGAAGAAGGCCCATTCATGGGAGTAGACGCAATTGACACTGGCGATGATGGGGATACTTACCGCCCTCTTGGCCTCCCGGATCAGTTCCAGGTACTTCTCCAGTTTTTTGGTCTTGATCTGGTAATCAAAATAGTCGTAGTACTCGGGGATAAAACCGTCGGCCTTGATTTCGTCGAGGGTGTCCTCAAACTCCATGGCGATCTCTTCCTCGAACAGTGACTTGAGGACGACCGCCCCGGCGCCGGCCGAATCCAGGCGGCGGATCTTATCCACGGAGTCACTGAGGCCGCAGCTCCCCACGACGATGGGATTACGTAAGGTCAGTCCGAGATAGGAAGTTGTCAAGTCCATCATGATTCCTGCTCCTGATGAGATTTTTTCTTTCGATGGTTGGATGCGACGCCGGTGAAAAGAATTCAGTTGAGTCGTCATTCCATAGTATCTGGCACGAAATCTTGGAGCACACCGGGTTCACGCTGCAATCCGCCCGGCAATGGTCTATACTGTTGACAGATACGGCACCCCTGGTCAGGTTCGGTCCGCGGCCGCCGGAGCGGTCTTGCTTCGCGGACCGGGAGGCGCTGATGGCAGAGGAGGCGAAAATATCATGAACCATGCGATAACCTGCCGGCACCGGATCACGTTGTTGCTGATACTCCTGGTCAGTGTGACCGCGGCGGCTGTGGCCACGGCATCGCCGGCGGCAACGCCGCCGGACATTATCCTCTTTCAGGCCGCCGGCTTCCCGACCGCGGATGGACCGGAAGTTCCCGCCCCCGTGCTGGCCGCCGCCCTGGTCGGCCTGGACGTGACCACTGCCGCCACCGCCGAAGACCTGGCCACGGCGCTGGCCGAGCGGCCCGCCGGCGTGCTGGTGCTGGCCTACGGCAGCGCGTTCCCCCTGGCGGCCTGGCCGCAGATCGCCCGTTTTCTGGATCACGGCGGGTCGCTGGTGATCCTGGGCGGGGCGCCCTTCCACGTGCCCGTCACGCGTGCGGTCGACGGCGCCGGCTGGCGGCCCGGGCGGCGGCAGCCGTCCTTCGCCCGTCACTTGCTCATCGGTCCGGCCGAAGAGGTCCGCCCGTCCGACTTCGCCGGACCGCCCGCCTGGCGGGACCTGGCGGACACGGGGTGGGCCGGCGCCGGCACGCCCGTGCCCGAGCGGGTGTATGCCTTGACGGTGCGTTTCGCCACGCGGAAGGATCTGCCCGGCGAGGACGGTTCGGCCGGGCCGCGGGACGCCCGGCTGGCATCGCTGGTCCACCTGGTGGACGGGACCGGCGTCCCCCGCGCCTGCCCGCTGCTGGAGATTCACTGGCTGCGCGGTGACCGGGCCGGGGCGCGCTGGGTGCTGGCGCCGGTGGACACCATCCTGCCGGCGGCGGTGATCCGCACCATGGTGCTCCGGGCGCGGGCCGGGGCGGCCGAGCTGGACCTGCGGCCCGCACCGGCCTGCCTGCGGCCGGGCGAGCTGCCCCGGGTGCGCCTGCGCTGGCATCAGCCCGCCGCCACGCCCGACACCGTGCCGCCGCCGCTGCGCTGCACGGTGTACGATGAAACGGGCCGCGAGTTGCTGCTCCGGACCGTGACCTGGCAGGGGACGGCCCCGGTCTGGCTGGGCGAGGCCGTGTTCCCCGAGCTGGCCGGTCTGGCGCCGGGGCTGTACCGCGTCGAGGCCGTGCGGGCGGCGGGCGGCGACTTCCTGCCGGAGCGGGCCGACTGCGGCTTCTGGGTCCGCGACGACACCTTGCTGGTCGGCGGGCCGCGCCTTACCGCCTCGCGCGACTGGCTGCGCCGCGACGGCGTGGTCTTCCCCGTCATCGGCACGTCCTACATGGCCTCGGACGTGCATCGCAAGTTCCTGCTGGAGCCCGATCCCCTGGTCTGGGACCGCGACTTCGCCGCCATGGCCCGGGCCGGCGTCAACTTCGTACGAACCGGCCTGTGGACCGGCTGGTCGCGGGTGATGCTGGACCCTGGCGCCCTGGACGAGCACGTCCTGCGCGCCCTGGACGCCTTCGTCCTCACCGCCGCCCGCCACGATATCGTCGTGTGTTTTACCTTTTTTGCCTTTCTCCCGCCGGGCTATGGCGGGAGCAACCCCTACCTCGATCCTCGCGACCGGGAGTGGCAGCAGACGCTCCTCACCGCCGTGGCCCGCCGCTTCCGCGGCTGCGGCTGGATCCACTACGACCTCATCAACGAGCCGTCCTACGCCCGCCCCGAAGACCTGTGGCTGAACCGGCCCATGGGCGACGAGCACGAGCGGGCCGCGTGGCGGGCGTGGCTGGCCGAGCGGCACGGCCCTGACGAGGCGAGCCTGCGCGAGATCTGGAGCGTGACGGCGGGTGATCCGCGGACCCTGCCCCGGCCCGAGGACCTGGCCCACGCCATGGTCCGCCAGGACCGGAGGCCCCGCCAAGCGCTGGATTTCACCCTCTTCTCCCACGAAGTGGTGGCCCGCTGGGCGGCCGACCTGCGCCACGTGCTGCGGGCCACGACCGGTGACGACGTGCTCGTGACCGTCGGCCAGGACGAGGGGGGCACCATGGTCCGTCCCGCCCAGCAGATCCTGGCCGCCGCCGTGGACTACACCGGCATGCACACCTGGTGGTTCAACGACCACCTGCTGTGGGACGGCGTGGTCACCAAGGTCCCCGAAAAACCGAGCCTGGTCCAGGAGACGGGCCTCATGCGGCTGGAGGACATGGACGGGAATCCCTGGCGAAACCCTGCCGCCGCCGCGGCCCTCCTCGACCGCAAGCTGGCCTGTGCCTTTGCCGGGCGGGGGGCCGGCGTCGTGGAGTGGGCCTGGAATATCAATCCCTATCAACCGCTGGACAACGAGGCCGTCATCGGCCTGTTCCGCCCCGACGGCACAGCCAAGCCGGAGCTGGACGTGCTGCGCCGCTACGCCACCTTCTTCCGCCAGGCGGCACCGTACCTGGCCGACTATGAGGCCGATCCGGTGGTGCTGGTGCTGCCCCAGGCGCGGATCTTCGCCGGCCGGCCCCTGCCCGGCGCCGCCTCGCAGCGGGCGGTGCGGGTGTTGGCCGAATCGTGCGGCGTGGTGCCCACCGTCATCTCCGACCTGCGCCTGACGGCCGACCGCCTGGCCGGTGCCCGCCTCATCATCTGCCCGGTGCCCGAAATGATCCCGGTGGAAGCGGCGGCGGCGCTGGCCGCGGCCGCG
>JAFGRT010000084.1 GCA_016935015.1 Acidobacteriota bacterium
CACCGAAACCACCGGCCTGTCCGGGGGCGCCGGGACCTATATCTTCATGACCGGTCTGGCCCGCTTCTCCGCCGCCGGCGATGAGCTGATCGTCCGCCAGTATCTGCTGCCCGACCCGGCGGTGGAACCGGATTTCCTGGAACGGATCCGGACGGAACTGACGGCCGGCGAGGCCATCGTCTGTTTCAACGGCAAGTCCTACGATCTGCCGCTGCTGCAGACCCGCTTCCTTCTCAACGGCTTCCCCCCCCTGCCCGAGGAGTTGCCGGTCATCGACCTGTTGCACCCGGCCCGCGTCCTTTGGAAAACGCGGCTGGACCGTTGTGACCTGCAAAGCCTGGAGGAGCACGTGCTGGGCTATCTTCGCCCCGACGACCTGCCCGGCGCCTTGGCCCCGGAGCGCTACTTCCGCTATCTGCGTCGCCGTGATCCGACCCTGCTGGAGGACGTTTACCGCCACAACCAGGACGACATGCTGGCCATGGCCGCCCTGGCCGCGGCCATGAACCGCTGGCTCGCCTTCGACCATCCTGCCGAAGACGAGGCTCTGGCCTGCCTGGTCCGCTATCTGGATACCCATGGCCGGCTGGCCGAGTTCGAGCAGATGCTGGCCGAACATGCCGAACGATTGGCGCACTACGCCCATGGTCACGCCGTCATCGGGTATGCCCTGGCCAACCTGTACAAGCGACTGGGACGGCGGGCCGAAGCCTATGAACTCTTTGATCATCTGACGGTCACCCGGCCGCGGGAAGTACCCGCAGCCATGGAAGAAGTCCTGATCTATGAGGAACATCACCTGCGGGACATCCGCCGGGCCTTGGCCCGCTGCGAGGAATACCTGACCCTGATGGCCGCCTGGCCGAATGCCGGCGACTGGCGGGAGCGCCTCGAGTACCGCCGCCGGCGCCTGCAGCGGAAACTGGACCGCAACGAGCCGCCGGCGGATGAGGAATAGCCGTCCACTTCAACCGGCCCCGGCGATCGCTCTTCTGGCCGCCAGCGCGAATTCCCGCCCCCCGCCGGGCTTGCCCTGGCGGAGACGGGGACTGAATGCCAGCTACGGCCCTTCGCGAAGGTGATGCCACCACCGGGCTCGTCCCGGTGGGGCAATGTTCTGATAAACAGGTGGATAGAATTCGGTCAGCGACGGGCAATTTCATGGAAAAGGCCGCTGAAAAACATGGCCGCCATCTGCGAAGTACATCGCCCCACCGGCGCAAGGCCGGTGGTGGCGACGGCCCCGGCGATCGCTCTTCTGGCCGCCAGTCACCGCCCCGCCGGCACGAGGCCGGCGGTGGCGGTCGTCATGGAATGCCGCCCCCTTCCAACAACGCCGGTCCATAACTGGCCGCCACGCCCGGCGGTGGCGGATATCCCAGGTCCGTTCAGCGGTCCACGTCTCCTGCCCAAATCAACAGTCTAATGCATTTATTGCCTCTCCCGATTACACGGACCCCCTTGGCGGGAGACGGAAAATATTCAGAGCGATGTGAAAACTTACGCCCCTCGCCGACGGTACCTGTCCTGACGAACTCCCGCCCCCCGCCGGGCGGGCTCGCCAGCCGGCTGGGGGTCGTTTAGAAAGCGCCGGCGCGGATGGGTTGCCGTAACCACCGTCGGCCTGCTATACTGAAGCCCATGCCGGGGTACGGTCAGACTTGACCGCAGGAGAGATTATGGGCAACCATTTCATCACCCGCCGCCGCGTGGTCAGCGGATTGTTTCTGGCCGGCCTGATCCTGGCCGCTCTGATGCCGGGAACCGCGTGCTCCCCGGCACCGGACACTCCCCCGGCCCGCGCCGCCAAACCACCCGAACGCCCGACGAACATCGATCCCCGCCACCAGGTGACGGTGAATCCCAAGCAGGTCCCCGTCATCCAGAGCGAGGGACAGCGGGAGTTTGTCCCCATCACCGGCGAGGCCAGCTATCCCACCCCGCTGGTCCTCTATAACCTGGGGCTGGGCCGCCTGGTCGCGGACGCCGGCGACGACGGCTTCCAGGTGGACTTCGCCTGGCGGCCGGCCGCCACCCCCCCTGACTACCCGGTGGCCGATCTGCTGGCGGTCTCCGCGGCCTCCCTGGCCGACCAACCGATCCTGAGCCTGGGTGAGGGCTACAGCGGCCTGGTGCCATTCCTGCGCCGGTTGGACATCCGCGCCTATGGCCTCGACCTGTGGTACGATCCGGCCGTCCCGCTGCCCGACAACGCCGTCGGCCGACGCTTCATGGACGAATACCGCCGCCGCCACCAGGACATCCTCATCACCGGCGACGCCACGGACCTACGCCGCGTCCGCTCCCGCGACTTTCAGACCCTGGCCGATGACACCTTCGCCATGGTCGTCAGCCACATTCTATTCGAGTACCTGGAACGGGCCGATCAGGTGCGGATGCTGCGCGAGGCGCTGCGGGTCACCCGGCCGGGCGGCACGGTGCGCATCGCCAGCACCCGCCAGTATCAGCCGGCGGATTTTCAGGGCTATGTCACGGACCTCCAGTCCGCCGGGCTGGCTTTCGACGCCGTCTTCCTGCGCCTGGACACCACCGTCGGCACCACCCTCGAGCAGGAAACGGCCGGCACCATCCCCCGCTACAGCCTGCCGCCCGAGGATTTTCGGAAGATGTTGCAGCTCGGCGGTCCGGCACCGCCGCCGCCCCTGAAAAACAATCTGGAAATCTATTTGGATCTGTTTGTGCTGATCAAGCGGTAGGCCGTCACCGGGCCGGGTCCGGCACGGCGTAGCGGCCCACCGAGACCCGGGCCGGCCGGATGAGACGATCGTTCACCATGTAGCCCGTCTGGTACACTTCCACTACCATGCCGTCCAGCTTTTCTTCATCCACGGTCCGCATTTCAATGGCTTCGTGCACGTGGGGATCGAACATCTCGCCGTCCTGTCCCACCGCCTTCAGGCCGAGACGCTCCAGTTTGCGCAGGAAGATATCCCGCACCATCTCCACGCCCTGGAGCAACTGGTCGTCCGTTTGATGCTGCCGGGCAGCGTGAATGGCCATTTCCAGGTTGTCGGGGACTTCCAGTAACTCCAGGATCAAGCGGCCTTTTTCCTCGTCCACCTCGCGCTCCCGCTCACGGGTCAGGCGCTGGCGGATACGGTCGATCTCCGCCTCGAATGCCTGGACCTTTTCGCGAAAGCGCTCCTCCATCAGCTGGTTCTTTTTTTCCAGGCTTTCAGCCTCTTCCGCCAGACTCCGGTTTTTGCGCTCCAGCTCCCGCACGTACCAGGCCCGGGCCTGGAGTTCCATTACCAGGGCGCGCGCCAGCTGTGGCTGTTGTGATGGCCGTCGGCCGAGGCGCCGGGCCAGTTCGGGTGATACCGTCTGGGACAAATTTTTCAAGAGGTTACGCTCACGGCGGGCGGCGTTCAGAAACCGCTGCCGGGCCTGCCGCCGGCCCGGCGGCAAGGGTTGCCCCTTGAATTTCCGTGTAT
The DNA here is from genome assembly GCA_016935015.1 of Acidobacteriota bacterium. Taxonomy (GTDB): domain Bacteria; phylum Acidobacteriota; class JAAYUB01; order JAAYUB01; family JAAYUB01; genus JAFGRT01. The sequence continues at coordinate 3,456 of JAFGRT010000084.1, forward strand.
TTTTCGGAAATTTCATGAATCGCCAACTCCTCCTCGTACTGCGGCCCAATCAGGAAATGACTTCGAACTGCCCCGCCTGCTCCACGGTGCGGCCGCTCAGGGTGTCCCGCACCAGGATGCGCAAGGTGTAGGCACCTTCCAGAAATCGTTGCAGTGGCAGCCGGCCGGTGATGACCAGCCGATCGCCCGACATGAACCGGAACGTGGAGCCCTTCAGATCCTGATAGCGATAGAAGGGCTCGCCGTCCCGTTCCACGATGTACTCCACCTCCATACGGGGCTCCAGCAGGTTGGAGTCGATGGTCATGTTGTAGACCTGCATATAGATCCAGAGCGGATCGTCGATACGATAGCGGCGGTCGAAATCGGGCACCACCTTCACGTCACCCAGCACGAACTGCCCCAGGTCGTTTTCCGGATCGGCCACCTTCTGGACGCTGCTGGCCAGAATCAGCGAGCTGGTGTTCAGCTCCTCCCGCTCATAACTGGGCACGTTCAGGCGCAAATCCAGCACGCCCACCCGGCCGCTCACGGCATCCTTCACCACCACGCTCAACTTGTAAAGACCCGACGGCAACAACAGAAACTTCTGGTAACGCGAAATTTCCTGCTTGGCCTTCTCCAGCTCCTCCTTCTTGACGTCACGAACGATCTGGTCCTCAAACTCCTTCACGTAGCGGTTGCTGATGGTGGTCACCATGCCGTAGAAATTAATGGAGCCGCGGCAGTAGCCGAATTCCTTGTCTTCGAAGGTGACCTCCTTGTTGTTCACCTGCAGGGTGATGGGCACCAGGATCTGCGTCTCGGAAATCTTGATGAAATCCGCCCGTACATCGAAGGGGAAAAGGTCATACTTGACGTTGGCGGTGACGATGGTCTTCAGATCCTTGAACTGGATCTCCGGCGCCCGGCTGACGTCGGCGATGAGTTCGTACTTGGCGAAGGGGCGGTCCTTCTCGCGCTGGCTGAAATAGCCGTCCTTCCGCTGGCCGGCATCCTGGCGGTTCACCACGCGGTCGATGGTGTACGACTGGCCCATCTGCTCCGAGATGGTTTTGCCCTGCCAGTCCACGGTCAGCAGCAGGTCCTTGATGTTGGGATTGGCTTCCAGCTTGTGCAGGTTGCCCTGGTAACGGTCCACAAATTCCAGCTCCACGTCCTGGCCGATGCCCTCGATGAAGCGATAGTACCAGAACTGGGTGGGGTAGACCTTGGTCTTGCCGCCGCCTTCCCACCAGGGCCGGTCATAGGCGTCGCCGTAGGTGTAGTCCTCGATATGATCGGGCGGGCCGAACTTGATGTAGACCATGCCCCGGTCCGTCTTCCAGCCGGGGATGCCGCTGGAAAAATGCTCGTTGGCGTAAGTGATGCGGCGGTAATGCTCCTGCTTGTATTCATTGAAAGGAGTCTTGGGATCGGGGTCGCGCCGCCGCCAGAACTGCTCGATGAACTGGTCGCGCTCCTCGTCGGTGGTCAGACGGCGGAAGACCTTTTCCTCCTCGGGGGTGATCAGATATTCGACATCCTCCTCCAGCCATTTCTTGTAATGCTCCCGCAAGGATTCTTCCTCCACGTTCTTCCGCCTGTCCTGGTCCTGGGGCACGGCCAGGCACAGGCCCGTTGCCAGCAGGACAACCCAGAATACCCGAAGGACAAATCGATGAATAAACCTCATGGCTGTTCCCTCCATCCCGTTTCTTAATTAGATGCCGAAACCGGGGGTAAAAGTTGAATAAGCTCCCGGCGCAACAGCACATTATACCAGATTTTTTTCCGGTTCCCGATGAAAAAACCGCTCTGTCACCCGCAGAAGCGGACCAACGGCCCGAACCAAAAAAAAGGCCCTCCCCGGAGGGAAGGCCTTGGTGTGCTCGAACGAGGACCGGACTAGAAGATGAACTTCACGCCGATCTGGACCTG
>JAFGRT010000085.1 GCA_016935015.1 Acidobacteriota bacterium
ATTAACAGTTTCGTATCTTTTGTGAAAGATGCGTCCGAAGGCGGCTCTTCCAGCGAGATGGCCTTCGTGCTGGTGGGGGAACCGGGCAACGGCAAAACCTTTTTCGTGGAATTCATCTGTCGCAAATACAGGGAATTTCTCTCCCGCGAGGACAATCGCAAGTACACCTTCCGTTTCATCAATACGGACAAGATCAACGGCTACGGCCGCATCGCCGTCATCGAGTCGCAGACTTACGAAGACCCGGCGATTCTGGCCATGAACCTCGCCGAAACGGCCGAGGAGAGCCGGCGCCAGCTGGTGGACCGGTTCGGATTCAAGAAAAAGGCCCTCGACCAGCTGTACGAGAACTACCGCCCCCTCGGCGCGTGCAGCGAATACATATGGAACGATATCCGTAATCACACAGGCGGCGCCCTCGACGAGATGCTCAAGCACGTCGAGGTCATCCCGGTACCCCTGACCGAAAGTCTTGGCACCATCACCGGCAAGTACCCGGCCAAGGACAAGATCACTTCCTCGGCGGTGGACCTGCTGGGTGAGGAATCCATCCAGCGCCTGCTGCATATCTCCGACACGGGCAATCCCTACCGCTTCGACTTGCGCCGCGGTGCCCTGGCCCGGGTGGCCGGCGGCGGCATCCATTTCAGTGACGAGATTTTCAAAAACAAGAAGGACCTGGTGCAGGTCTACCTGGGCGTCATCCAGAATCGCGTCATCGAAATCGACGGTTTCAAATGGCCCATCGACACCCTCATCATCGCCACCAGCAACAACTCGGAATTCAACCATTTCCTGGAAGAGAAGGAGGAAGCGCCCATTGTCGATCGCTGCCGCATCTGCTGGGTGTCCCACAACACCAATTACATCCTGCAGGAGGAGCTGACCCAATACGCTATCGGCAGCGAACAGAAAACCACCTTCAAGCATGAACCACTCCACCAGGATCCCAATCTGAACCACGCCGCTTGCGTGGCGGTGGTGCTGACCCGCCTACCCCGATCGGAAAAGCTGACGCCGGTGGAAACCATGAAACTGGCCGCCGGCGAGGTGGCCGGCGAGAAGAGCATCAAGACCCTGGCCGAGGTGATCGACACCCTCAACCACGATCCCGATATCACCAAACGATTCGGCCAGAAGGGACTGGGACAGCGCAACCTGGGCCGGGCCATCCAGCTGCTCATCGAGAGTTCGCCGACCAACGAAGGGAAATGTATGTTCGCCAAAGACATCTTCACCTGCATGGAACGCATCGTCCTCGATTACGTCTCCGACGCCAACGATCGCACCAAGTACCTGGAGGATTTGAAAACGGCCCGCAGTTTGTACCGGGAGCGAATCATGACGGAGATGTTCAACGCCTACATGGATGAACCCCACGCCATTCGCAAGGATGTCATGAACTACGTCAATATGATCATCGGTATCGACGCCGACAACCTCGGTCCGGACAAGATGTGGAAATACATGGATCCGCAGACCCATGAGCTGAAAGCCATGAAGATCGATGAACGCTTCATCAAGAGTGTCGAGGAGCGGCTGGGCCTGAAAACGCTGGAACAGCGCGAAAACTTCCGGACCCAGATCCGCAAGATTTACGGCCAGAAAATATCCATCGATCCCAATTATGACTTTATGGACAACCTGGAACTGGTCAAAGCCGTGACCGATGTCCGTCTCAAATCCGACATCGCCGGTGCCGGAAGCCTGATCGGCGCCTTGGCCAACCGTACCAACGAAGAGAACCAGAAGTTGTATGACCGCATGATCGAAACCATGCTCGAGAAACTGGGGTACTGCCGCACCTGTGCCCAGAAGACCATCGAGTACTTCTGCACCCAGGATGACGAACAATAGCCGGGCCGCTCCGGTCCGCTCCCAGCCGGAAGGGCAACCCATGAAGCAAAGTTTACGTGCTCTCTACAAACAGCTTAAAAGGGACGGACTCTCGCCCGAGCAGGAGCGTATCATCAAGGCTGAGCTCCGTTTCGAAGGCGATCACACGTTTCCGGAAGACCTGGCGGCGGCGGCCGTCGACCCGGCCAAGGCCCTCACCGAGACCGTCCCCACCTTCTATGGCCATCACGATCCGGCCGTGTTGCAGGATCTGGACCGCCCCGGCAGCAATTACACACAGAATCTCCAATCACTGGACGAACTGCTGGAACGCGACAAGCAGCGGGAGGACGACGGTTTCCCCCGCAAGATCCGCGTCGGCAAGCTGATCAAGCCCGGAAAAAGCGGCAAGGACAAAGTCGTTATCGTGCCCACCACCGTCGAGGAAAAGTTCATGCACGACCGCGTCAAGCCCCCGGAAGAGGGTGACTCTTCGGGCGGCACCGGCGAAGGGGAAGAGGGTGAGGTCATCGGCGAACAGACCGTCCACGAGCAGGGGGCCGGGGAAGGCGGTGCCGGTCAGGGCGAGGACGGCACCCATGAACTGGAATCCAGCGCCTATGACCTGGGTCGGATTCTCACCAAGACCTTTCAACTACCCAATTTGAAGGACAAGGGGAAAAAGCGTTCCCTGACGCGCTACACCTATGATCTGACCGACCGCCACCGCGGTTTCGGCCAGGTCCTGGACAAGAAAGCCACGGTGAAACGGGTCCTGCAGACCAATATCGTGCTGGGCAACGTCCCCGATTTCAACAATATCGATCCGGCCCGCTTTCTCATCGCCCCCGACGATGAAGTCTACCGTATCCTCTCCAAGGAGAAGGACTGGGAATCCCAGGCCATGGTCTTTTTTCTGCGGGATTACTCCGGCTCCATGTCGGGCAAACCGACCGAGCTGGTCGTTTCCCAGCATGTGCTCATCTATAGTTGGCTTCTCTTCCAGTATGCCCGGCAGGTGGAAACCCGTTTTATTCTCCACGACACCACCGCCAAGGAGGTGCCGGACTTTTACACGTACTACAACCTGCGAGTGGCTGGCGGCACACAGGTCTCCTCAGCCTATGAACTGGTCAACGACATCGTGGCCCGGGAGAACCTGGCGCGGGACTACAACATTTACGTGTTTCACGGTACCGACGGAGACGACTGGGACACCGAAGGCAAGCAGGCGATTCCGGCCCTTACGGAAATGCTGCGTTACAGCAACCGGGTCGGCATCACTGTGGCTGCTCATGGCGACGGTGACGGCCGGAAGACGGAGGTCGAACGCTATCTCACCGCCTCCGGCCTGTTGAAAGAGAAACCGGAACTGCTGCGGCTGGACGTCATGGCCGAAGATTCCGATGAACCGCGACTCATCGAGGGGATCAAGCGACTGATTTCGTGACCTACCGGACGAACCGACAGGAACGACTATGGAACTTATTGATCAACACGCCAAACAAATCATGGAAGGCTGCAAGGCTCGCGCCCGGGATGCCGGGCTCCGTTTCGACGACGAAAGCTTGGAATACTACGTCACCAACCGGGACTTGCTGGAGCTGTCACCCAAGGGGATGATCCCCACCCTCTATGACTACTGGGTCCATGACGTGGAGGTTCTCAGGGAACGGGGCCGCTATGAACTTTACCCCACCAATCCATATGAAACCGTGATCAATACCCGCCCGGCCATCTCCTTTTACAACGACAACAATCCCGACTGGCTCAACGTGATGATTTTCTATCACGTACTGGCCCATATCGACTTTTTCCAGAACAACACCTATTTTCGCCATACCTGGAACTACGACTTTACCGGCCAGGCTCTGTCCGACAAGCGTCTCATCGCCAAGCTGCGCTCCGAGCACGGCCGCTGGGTGGATTATGTCATCGAGTTCAGCCGCAGTATCGATAATCTGGTGGGCTATTTCCGCGAACTCTCGCGTCTCTCACCCAAGAGCGAAGATGACCGGTCGGAACGGTTGGATTATTTTTTCGATGTATTCCTGCAGGATGTGAAAAAGGTCAAACCCAGCGATTACCTCAAAGAAATCCAGCACTACAACGCTTGCCGGGCCGATGCCGGCCCGCGCGGCGAGGATATCTTTTTCGCCGACGTCATCAAACAATACCCCGAATTCGAGGGCGTTTTCCTCAAGTACAAATCCGGAAAGCAACAGCCGAAACCTCTCGATCTGCTGCAATTCCTCCTGCGGCAGTCTGCTTTTCTGAACCGTGATGAAAACCGCTGGATGAAATCCGTCATTCACGTAGTCCGCAATACGTCTCTCTTTTTCCAGCCCCAGATCCGCACCAAGATCATGAACGAGGGTTGGGCCAGTTACTGGCATGAAACCCTATTCCTGCGGGATGACCGCATCCGGGGGCATGAGGTGGATTTCGCCCGGGTGAATGCCGGCGTCACCACCATGCCGCGCGTGGGACTCAATCCATACGCGCTGGGCATGAGGCTTTTCTACTACATCGAAGACCTGGCCGACCGGGGTCGGCGCTCCTGGGATTTCCAGCGCCTGCGCGACGCCCACCGGCGTCACGACTTTGACCGGAAGTCCAGCAGCGGCCGAGACTATATCTTCCAGATTCGGGAAAATTTCAGTGATTTCAATTTTATCCAGACCTTCGTCGACCAGGACTTTGTCAACCTGAACAAGCTGTTCGTGGCCGGCCGTCGCCTCAATCCGGCGAGGATGGTGTGGGAGTATTTCGTTCAGAGCCGACGGGTGGAGGATTACCGAAAGATGCTGATGGAACACTTGTATCATCCACCCTCCATCACCTTGGATCCGGCCAGAACCACTGAAGATCTCCTTTACTTGGTCCATCATTTTGAAGGCAAGCCGCTGGTACGGGAGTACCTTAAAAACACCATGATGGGGATCGAGTACCTGTGGGATGGCTCCGTTCAGTTGGAGACCAGCGAGATCAAGGGCGCTCCGGCCCAGGCCCGGCCGGGCAATACCCGGACCGCCAAAGCGGCCGAAGCCGAAATGGAATGGGAGCGTGTCCTCTATACCATGAAAAAACGCGAACTGACGCGTGAAATAATTGACGGAAAGTAATTTATGGAAAACATTCATAAAGCCATGGAAAACCTGAACCGGAGCGTCAGCGAGACGGACCACCAGGCGGTGGTCCCCTTCGCCGAATTCCTCCAGATCCTCACCCGCCAGCCGGCGCTGGTGATTCGCAATGTTTTCCAGGTTTTCCATGACATGATCCGCACCCACGTCGGCGAGGGCACCGACGAATACCCCAATGATCCGGAATCCATCCGCTTCGTCCATTACGATTGTCACCGCCTGTTCGTGGAAGGGGCCGATCGCCCGTTTTTTGCCGACCGGCTGTTCGCCAACCGCTTTTTCAAACGGATCGAATCCCTGCGGCACGGTGCCCAACAGAACAAGATCTATATTTTCGAAGGACCGCCCGGTTGCGGTAAAAGCACCTTCCTCAACAACATCCTCCAAAAATTCGAGGGATTCGCCAATACGGACGACGGCCTCCGTTACGAGACCGTCTGGCGGTTGGACCGCAAGTTGCTAGGCAGTTTTGTGGAAACGGAAGCGATGCCCATCATCGAACGATTCTTCGACTTCATCGACCAGTCCAAGACCGATATCCCCCTCCCGGCGGCGCCCTACAAACAGCCGTGCCGGACAGAGGTGGATTGTGTCGAGGTGCCCTGCCCCAGTCACGATCATCCCTTACTCATGGTGCCCAAGGAGCTACGGCGCGCCTTTTTCGACGATATTTTCAAGAACGACCAGTTCAAGTGGAAACTGTTTACGGAAAAGGAATACGGCTGGGTTTTCGGTGACAAGCCCTGCACCATCTGTACATCCCTGTATGAGGCCCTGCTGTATAAACTCGGTTCACCGCAGAAAGTCTTCGAAATGATTTACGCCCGGCCGTATCGCTTCAACCGCCGTCTGGGCGTGGGCGTCAGCGTGTTCAATCCCGGGGACAAACCTTTGCGCCAGTACGTCCAGACCAACGAGATGCTGCAGGAACGGCTCAACGTCCTGTTTCGCGACAGCAACCAGGTCCGCTATATCTTTTCGCAATACGCCAAAAGCAACAACGGCATTTACGCCTTGATGGACATCAAATCGCACAATGTCGAGCGCCTGATGGAGCTGCACAACGTCGTCAGTGAAGGGATCCACAAGGTCGAGGATATCGAGGAAAATGTCAACTCCATGTTCATCGCGCTCATGAATCCCGAAGACAAGGCCAATGTTGAGAATTTACAGTCCTTTTCCGACCGGCTGGAATACATCAACATCCTCTACGTGCTGGACATCGATACCGAGGTGGAGATCTACCGCAACATTTTCGGCCGGCACATCGATTCCAACTTCCTGCCCCGGGTGCTCCACAACTTCGCCCGGGTCATCATCTCTTCGCGCCTTAACATCAAATCGGAAATCATGCCCGAATGGATCCCCGACGGCAGTAAGTACCGGATGTACTGTGACGAAAACCTCCACCTGCTCAAGATGGAGGTCTATCGCGGCCATATTCCGCCCTGGCTCAGCGAGGAGGATCGCAAGCGGTTTACCGCCCGCATCCGCCGAAAATTGATTGCCGAATCGGAAACCGAGGGTCAGCACGGCTTCTCGGGGCGTGATTCCATCAAAATCTTCAGCGATTTTTTCAACACGTTCAGCAAGGAAGACGAACTCATCGAGATGTCCACCATCAAGCAGTTTTTTACCAAATTGCGTAAGGATTTACTGGAGGAAATCCCGACCGGTTTCCTGGATTCCCTGACCCGCCACTACAATTACACCGTCTTGCAGGAGGTAAAGGAATCGCTGTACTATTTCAATCGGGAACAGATCGCCGAGGATATCCAGCACTACCTGTTCGCTGTGAATTTCGAGCCCGATACGGTGGAGCGCTGCGAATTCACCGGCAAAAAGCTGGAGATCACCGAAACGTTCTTCACCGGCATTGAGCACCGGTTGCTGGGATCGCATGCCGACGAGGCCGCCCGGCAGCGTTTCCGCAGTGAGACCCAGAACGAATATACCGCCCGCACTCTGACCCAGGAAATGCTCGTGGAGGGGAAATCCATCACCCAAACGGCACTGTTCAAGGAACTGTTCGATCGCTATACCTACAATCTCAAGGAAAAGGTATTGGATCCATTTCTTGAAAACGAAAACTTCCGCCGGGCCATCAAGGACTTCGACCAGGAAAAATTCAAAACGTATGACCAGCGGATACGAAACGACGTCACGTTTCTCATCGACAACCTGGGCCGGAAATTCAGCTACACCAAACAGGGTGCGCGGGAAATCTGCATGTATGTCATCGACAACAACCTGGCCGCCGAATTCGGCAACAACGGCGACGACTGATCCTTCTCCGGGCCAGAGATGTTCAGGCGATCGGGGTGAGAGTGGGCATGACTCCCTCCGGAAGTAACGGAAAACGACAGAATCCGGCGCCGGCCGGGAACAGGCGACCATTTACAGGAAAACCAACTCGAACAGACAGCGACGGCTCCCTTACGGAGTGGAAAGACCCGTTCCGTCCTGGTTGTCCACCAGGGCTTGCCGGATCTTGGATGTCAGACGGATGAGTTGCCGGCATTCTATTTCCGTCAGGCCGTGCATGATCTCCGCCACTTTTCGTTCATAGTCCCGTTCCAGGTCATCCAGAAGGCAGCGCCCCTTCTGCGTGAGGGTGATGTGGTAACGGCGGCGGTCGCCGGTCACGGTGTTGCGGCGGATGAGGGCCATTTTCTCCATGCGGTCCACCAACCCCGTAATATTGGACTTGTCCACCAATAGCCGCCGGCTTAGATCGTTCTGCGTCAGCGGTTCGTCGGCGTATTTCAGAATCATCAGGATGTTGAACTGGGCGTCGGAATTCAGTTCATGACGGAAGAAACGCTTGGCTTCCTTCTTGAGAAAAATTCCGGTCCACCAGACATTGATCAGGGCCTCGTGGGCCAGATTATCGAACTTCATGGGCAAGGCTACGGGCGACGTCGTCGACATCATGTCCTCCTTCAAAGAATGCACTATCAGTATAGCCCTTGAATGTTTAGATGTCAACTATATTCCCGCCGCTTCACCCTTCCTCCACGATGGTCGGGATGATTCAGAACTGGTGACGCAGCCCGATGGATAGCGAGAACCCAGGTGCGGGTGGAATATCCGGGTCGGCGTTGGCGTAGTACGACGCATCGAAGAGGTTGGACACCTTGAAAAACAGCTGGGTTTCGTTGTTCACGTAAAAGCCGGCCTTCAGGTTGGTGAGGTTGTAATCCTCCACCATCGTTTCCGCCGGGCCCGGGTCCTCCAGTTCCACGGAATAGAGATGATTGGCTTCCACCCAGAAACGCCCCCACCAGTAACGTCCGCCCAGAAACAGCTTGGGGGAGGGGATGTCGTTGAGTCGCTGATCGGTGACGCTGCTCTTCCCCCAATAGTGAAAGTAATTTCCGAAGAATTGCAAGCTTTGTATCGGATAATATTGGAATTCTAGTTCAAAACCTTTGATGGAACCCCGGTCCAAGTTCTCGTAGGTATACAGTTCGTTCCCCAGGTCGAATTTTTCCACCAGATCGTTGATGCGGTAATAGAACACATAAAATCCGGCAAAGACATTGTTCGTGTAATACTTGAAACCGGTGTCGAAATTGTAGCTGCGTTCCGGCCCCAGGGCCGGATTGCCGACGACGTCCCCCCGGCCGGTGATGCCCGAGTAGAACGCCTCGCTCAGGGAGGGCATACGGAAGGCCGTGGCGGCGTTGAAAAAAATGTTCATGGAATCCGAGAGCTGCCGGGTGACACCGAAAAAGGCGGCGGGGGCGCTGGAGTTGTTTTCACGCCGGACACCGTCGGCCAGGGCATTGCGCCGGAAAAAGCCGTAGCGCACTCCCCCCAGCAGATCGAGGGCATCGAATCCGGAGTAATCGACGGTAACATAGATACCGTAATCATGCCGGTTCCCATCGGCCAGGGGGAAGCAGGTCTCTTCCAGCAGGCCGTTGACGGCCGTACCGTTTTCCATGTCCACGCCGGATCGGCCATAATAATCCATGCCGATCTGGAAGGAGAGACCGGCGTTGATATTCTTCTTCATGACACCCTTGAAGCCGATGTCCAGCGCGTCGTTGCGCGAGTATTCGAACTGGCCGCGGCTGAAACGGAATTTGTGCAGATCGATGCGATTGGGATTGATGAACGTGGAAAGAGTCAGGGTGCAGCCCTCGATGGCCTCTTTCTCGCAATAGGAGAATTGAATCAGGTTGTTGTCCTCCACCGGATAGAGACTCTGCCGGTCCGGATCATTGTCACGGCGGGGGCGGTAAATGTTGTGGCCGTAAGCCTTCAGGTAATTCAGGCTAAAATCACGTTCCGCCGACCGGTAATTCAGGGACACGATGCCGCTGAAATAGGTGTATCCGGAATTGTAGATCCGTTCATCGGCAGAAGAATAATCATCCGCCTTGGTAAATTGCAGATTGGTGTATAGATCGAAGCCGCGTCCCAGGTCCTGATTGAAGCGGAAACCGGCATTGCGGCGCCAGTCGTTGGTATTGCCGCTGAGATTTAGGATGCCGAAACGTGGCGCCGGATCCAGCCGGTCTTCGGTGATGACGTTGATGACACCGCCCAGGGCGTCGGAACCATACAGCACCGAGGCCGAGGACCGCAGCACCTCGATCTGGCGGATGAATTCCGGGGCGATGAAACCAGCCGATGTGCCGGCGCTGCGATCGCTGGTGATCCGGGCGCCGTTGGCCATGAGCAGGATCCGGCGCCGGGCCAGGCCGCGAATACTCGGTGTTGCCGTAAAGCCGCCTTTGCCGACGAAATGCACTCCCGGCGTAGCCTGCAAGGAAGAGACGATGTTCTCTGGCTGCTCCTCCTTGAGCGTGGTACTGCCGACCACCGTCTGGGCGAAGGGGACGTCCACCGATTTCTCCTCTTCATTCAGGGCCGTAATAGTGATCTCATCCTTGAGGTAATTCAGTGGGACCAGGTATACCTCCAGCCGGGTGATGCCTTCGGCGAAGCGGATGGTTCGTGTTTCGGGGTTGAACTGTGCCCGCTCGAACCGCAACCGGACACTGTCACGATCGTCGGCAACGGAGATGGTGAATTCGCCGGCGGCGTCCGTTTCCACAATCTGTTCGCCTCCGTTCACCGTGATACGGACCCCCGACAAAGGCCGATCATTGATATCCTTGACGTTACCTTCGAGGGTCGCCGCCATGACGGCCGGCGACATTGTGCCGATCAAGAAAGGGAGTATAAACAGTGCGGTTCTCATGATACCTTGAACTCCTGTACAAATGATAACCCTATGTATACGAGAATCGTTTCGGCTGGTTCGGGATAACTCCGCGGCAGGAATCATAAATCAAAGCGGTCACTTCGAAGAATTCCCGTCGCGCGGACCATCATCGGGTGATCCGGCCGTCTTCCCGGAGTTTCTTCTCCACATCATCCTTCGCTTTGCGAATGATGCCCGGCTTGATGCCATCCTTGCGCGCCTGCTCTTCAAGGTTGTCCATGATTTTCTGTGCCTTGACGAGTTCCGCCAGAATATAGCGCATCGTGGCCACCTTTTCCTGCCAGTAGGTTTTCTTGAATTCCTCCGTCAAGAGCAGCATCCGGCCATACAATGCGTAAATCTGGTCGTAATAAGATTTTTCCTGTAGGGACAGGGAGGATTCGCCTGGGGCCTTTCGGCCGGCGTCGATGACATCCGATTTCGTTTTGGCGGCGGGTTTGAGCATGTCATCGGTGATCACGATGGTGGCCTTCTTTTTCTTGCTTTCCTCGCGAGATCTCCGGGCGACGTCCGCCACGCTCTGGGCCATGACCGGCGCCATGCCCAGCCAGACACCGACAAAAGAGGCAATGATCGCGGTTGTCCGTTGCATGATCTTTTTCCTCCTTGGCAACGTAACACATTCCAGGTTCAGGTTCAATCCCCACCGCCCACGATGGTGCCCCTCTTTGCCATGCCGGGTAAAGAGCAATTCGGGCACCACCGCGGATCGGTCCGGTTGGAAGAGACCGACCCTGTGTTGAGCCGGTACCGGGTCCTACGGGTACACCAGCGGGATCACGTTCTGCAGCCAGAGGGTCATGAGCAGCCCTCCCAGCATGTTCAGCACCAACCCCAGCAGCAGCATGCGTCGCAGGGAGGTGCCCTTCATCTCGCCAAAGACCAGGGCGTTGCAGGGCGTGGCCACCGGCGTCATGAAGGCGCAGGTGGAAGCGATGGAGACGGAAATCATCAGGGCGAGGGGTGAAATCTCCTGCCCCAGGGCGGCGTAATAGGCGATGGAAAAGAATGCCATGGAAACGACGGTATTGCTGAACACCTCCGTCAGGAAAATGACGGTCAGGGTCATGAGCAGGAACACCATAAAGACTGAAGTCTCATGGCCGATCCAGGCAGAATAGACTGCCGCCGCCCGGCGGTCGAGATGCAGGAGATTCACCGCCAGCATGACGGCGATGAGCAGTCCCAGGAAAAGGAGTCCCCGCCACGGCAATTCACTGAACACATCCCGCACCCGCATGAGCGGGCGGCCCAGGGCCGGGCGGTGGCGGAAAAAACAGAACCATACAAAAACCAGGAAATAGAGAAGACAAACAAACGGTTCCAATCGGTTAAAAAAAGGAAGCACTTCCAGAAGAACGGCTTCGCTAATCCAGAAAGCGAGGAACAGCCCGAACAGAATGATTCCGTCGTGGTGCTGCGAGGCCGGTTTTTGGAAGGCGAAGCTGTTGGGCAGCCGCAGACGCAACCCGTGAACCCGTTGCGGCACCCCCAGCCAGACCACCAGGGCCCAGGCTATCGTCAGGAAGACGACGACCAGCGGAACCGCCCATAAAAACCAGCTGAAGAAGTTGATCTGCTCCCGGCCGGGCACGCCGAAAAAATCGAGGGCGGCAATCAACAGCAGGTTGGCTGGACTGCCGATCAGGGAACCCATGCCGCCGATGTTGGCGCCGTAGATGACCGAAAGGCTTAGCGGCGTGGTCAGGCGCAAGCCTTCATATTCGAGAGAGATCTCCTCATCAATGGACTTGAGAATGGGCAGCAGGGTCAGAACGGTGATGGCATTGGGTATAAAGAACGACAGCAGCGCGGCGGTGACGATGATATACAATAAAATACGATCCACCCGGCCGTGGCTGCGACGCAGACTCCAGCGTACAAAAAGGTCGGTCAAGCCGGTGATGACTAACAAGCGGTATATCAGGTAACCGTTGACAAAGAGCAGAATGAGCGGTAGGCGAATCCACAGATAGTTGAGGAGAGATGTGCTTTCAGCCATTTTTTCTATTTCAGGCCGACTGCAGCCGGCGGAGAGCCCGGTTGCAGGGGAAAAGCAGGAACCCGGTGGCCACCAGGCGTCCAACGGTCAGGGCACCGGTCGCCGCCACGGCGCCGTACAGGTCCAATCCGTAAATACCGATAAACATAAGCAACAAAATGCCGCCTACTTCGATCCCCGTAGCCGTCGTCACCGGGCTGGTATGATGGGTGTTCACCAGAATGGCCCGCTGTACGGACAGCAGCAGCGTCAAACCGGGCATCACTACCAGCAGCTGCAGAGGTAGACGGGCGAACTCGGTCAGCTCGGAAGACAGGCCGGAGACGTCGTGAAACCAGATCACCGCCGCCGGGGTAAAAGCCAGCAGGGCCAGCGCGCCGACGGTGATTCCGGCCAGCATGGTGCCGAAATTGCGCAGGCGGATGTAGTGTTCCCCGCGGTCGCCCATCAGGGCGATGGCCACTTCCTGAAAGGAAAGCCCGACGCTGCGAAAAATAAACGAGAGCGAGTTTATGACGGGCAGTACGGCCAGCGACTCGATCGCCATGCGGCTCTTCCCCACGAAAAAAGTGATCATGGGATGCACCCCCAGCGCCAGAATGGATGTCAGGGCCAGGGGATAGTAGAATTTGGCGATGTAGCGGTAGGTCAGCACCCGGGAACCCAGTGTCGGCTCGGCACTGCCGGCCAGCAATTGCCGCATGATTCCAGCCACCATGAACCGGCTGGCAAGCGCCTCCACCGTCACGCCCACCGAAAGGGCGACGGCACCCACGAAGGCGCCGGCAATGGAGCCCAGGAAATAGAGGCCGAACCCGGTGGCGGCCATACTGACGAGACGGATGACGGTGCCGTAGGCGACGAAGCGCGTACGCCCGTGCCGGATCAGAATACCGTGATAGAGCCGCCGGAAACCGATGGCCGCCGGCCAGGGCAGTAAAAGTAGCGAAGCCCCGTGGGTCAGCCGGGCGACGGGGGGAGGCAGGCCGATCATATCCATGGCGATGAAATCGAAAACGGGCGGCCACAGCCCCACCAGCATGCCCACCGTGATGATGCCGTTCAGGGCGTAAGTAAAATTCCGCATCTTGATGAAGGAATGACGGTCCCGCACCAGGGCGGTGGCGGCGCTCATGATCATGATGATGGGCGCCTCGATGATGAGGGCGAAGGAGAACGCCACCCCATAGGCGGCCAGGTTGAACTTGGGGTCCACCATCCGGGCTATGACAGCGGCCAGGAAAGGCCCCTCCAGGGACATCATCAGCCACGTGGCGGCCAGCGGCAACCAGAAAGCCGTGATCTTACCGAAAGTAAGGCGTTCGACCGGTTCCGTCATAGAGAGGCAGAGTAGCACCGAGCCCCGGATTATACAAGACCAAAGCGATCGAGCAACAGAGGTATTACTTCATGCCACGAAACGGATTATCTCCGTCCGCCGCGACGCTAGCGGCCCAGGTGTTTAATGGCATCGGCTTCGTTTTCGAACACCTCAATCAACTGGGGCAGGCCGCTCTGATTAAAAATGGTTCGAAGCTTTTCATCGAGATTCAGCAGGGCGATTTTCGCTTCCACAGCATCGGCGGCATCCTTCAGCCATGTCAACTCGCCAAGCCCCGAAGAATCCATTGATTCCACGCCGGACATGTCCAGCAGGATTTTGCGCTCCCCGCTGTCGAGAATTTTCTGCAACTCCTGCCGCAAGGCGGGTCCACTTTCGCCAGCGGTCAGCTTCCGCCCCGGAGTGGCCACCACTACTTCATCCTGAATCCTGACGACGATCCTGGGAGCAGGACCGATCCCCTCGCCGCTACTAGTCACCTTGGGCGAGACATCCCCGGGACCGCCCGGCTCATCCCCCGGGGAAGAGTCGATTTTCCCCGGAATCCTGTCCTCGATCACCTGTCCACCCGTGGGGTAATCAACATTGGGCATTGGCTGCGGTTCGGCAGATCCCGGTCCCGGATGCGTTTTGGCGGTTACATCCGGCCCACCCGTCACGTTGCCTGCGCCCCTGCTGGAAGCGGGGAAAACGCCGCCCATCTCACGTTCTACTCCCGGCCGGGCCGTCAGCGGGTCCTCAAACACCTCCTGATGCTTCGGCCGCGCCGTCAGCGGATCTTCAAACCCGTGCCTGATCTTCGG
>JAFGRT010000086.1 GCA_016935015.1 Acidobacteriota bacterium
CAGATACGAACCCATGTTCTGTCCGGATTCATGGAACTGCTGCCGGCGGAGCAGCTGCTGTTCAACCGCATGAAGGACACCATCCGCTCCGTCTACGAGCGCTTCGGCTTCGTGCCCCTGGACACGCCCGTCATGGAGCTGGCCGAGGTCCTGCTGGCCAAGGCCGGCGGCGAGACGGAGAAACAGATCTACCAGTTTACCAAGGGGGACAACGAGCTGGCCCTGCGCTTCGACCTGACCGTCCCTCTGGCCCGCTACGTGAGCGAGCATTTCGGCCAGCTGACCTTCCCTTACCGCCGCTATCACATCGGCAAGGTCTACCGCGGCGAACGGCCGCAGAAAGGCCGTTTTCGTGAATTTTACCAGTGCGACATCGACATCATCGGCGACGGCGAGCTGAGCCTGATCCACGACGCCGAGATCCCGGCCGTCATCTACACCACCTTCACCGAGCTGGGCTTCGAGCGCTTCACCATCCGCATCAACAACCGTCAGGTCCTCGGCGGATTGTTCGAGAGCCTCGGTTTCGCCGACCGCAGCGCCGACATCATGCGCGCCGTCGACAAGCTGGACAAGATCGGCTGGGAAAACGTCCGCGAAGAGCTGCAGACGCTGGGCCTGGCGGAGTCCGCCATGGACACGATCCGGTCTTTCCTGGATATCCAGGGCTCCCCGCTCCGTATGTGTCGTGCCTTGCGGGCGCTGGGCATCGAAAACGAGCGCTTCCGGGCCGGTGTCGACGCCCTGGAGGAGGTGGTGCGCGGCCTGACCGCCCTGGGCGTGCCGGAAAAAAACTACCGCCTCGACGTGGCCATCGCCCGCGGACTCGATTATTACACCGGCACGGTCTATGAGACCATTCTCGATGACCACCCGGGCGTCGGTTCCGTCTGTTCGGGCGGCCGCTACGATAACCTCGCCGAGTTCTACACCAACCGCCGTCTGCCGGGGGTGGGCATCTCCATCGGTCTGACGCGGCTCTTCTACCAGCTGACCGAGGCCGGGGTCTTCCGGCCCGGCGCCGCCACACCGACCCGCATCCTGGTGCTGCCCATGACCGACGACCGGACGGCGGCCCTGGCCGCGGCCTCGCAGCTGCGTGCCGCCGGCATCCCCACCGAGGTCTACCTGGAAGGGGCCAAGTTCAAGAAAAAAATGAAGTACGCAAACAGCATCGGCGTCCCCTTCGTGCTTATCCTCGGGGAGGAGGAGATCCGCACGGAACGCTACAGCCTGAAAAACATGGCCACCGGGGAGCAGGAGTCCCTGGCCCTGGCGGAGATCATCGACCGTTTCCAAGCCGGCGCATCCGTCAGGGCATGACATTCCCGACGGCGGGGTGGGCGGACCTTGCCGGAGATGCGAGGGCTTCATCCCTGAAACCTGATACAACCAACCAATCCGTGTTGACCCGACGCTGGATCATTTCGGACGAACAATCGGATACAGCGAAAAGGCCCGGATCACCTTTCATGGATCACTCGCGTGCCGGCAACGAGGTCGCCGCAGCGGGCCCGTTCCGGCGAGGTCACGATGAGGATGACGCCCAGGATGTTGAGGGTCGGCAGGCCGTCCACCACCCGAAGAATATTGCGCACAAGCCCCTTGAGGAATCCCGGGGTTCCACCACCGACCCGCACCACCCGCAAGCCCATGAGCCACTTGCCCAGGGTGGCGCCGGTCAGCCCCTCCAGCACCACGAAGTAGCCGGCCATGACGGCCAGGAAGCCGAGGCACAGCGGGTCGGTGACGAACAGGCCGGACTGCCAGTGGTGATGGGTGGCGCTCATCAGCCACACCCCCTTGACCAGCCGGGTTACGGGGAAAAACAATGCACAAAACAACAGGAAATCGACGAGGAGCGCCAGGAAACGGATGCCCAGGCCGGCATATGGCGGGCGATTCGCAACCGTATGGCTGGAAGGCGTGAAACTGTCAGGCATGATTCCCGCTCCTTCATTTGGCTATGGAGGATGCTTCATTTCCGGACAGGTTTGTCCACCACTCCATCCGCCCGCAGGGCCTCCTGCAGCGCCGCCCGGGCCAGCAGGCGCGTGGAGTCCAGTGTCGGCAACGGGCAGTCATGGGGATCCACCAGCAGGGGGATTTCGGTGCAGCCCAGCACCACGGCGTCGCAGCCCCGCGCTTTCAGCTTCTCGAAGACCGTGTTAAACCAGCGCCGCGATTCCTCGCGGAACACGCCGTTGACCAGTTCCCGAAAGATGATCCCGTCGATTTTCGCGCGATCCGCTTCATTGGGAATCTGACACGTGATGCCGAACCGGCCGAGGACATCCGGATAGACCGGGCCGGTCATCAGGTAGCGGGTGCCGGTGATGCCGAGGCAGCGGAATCCCTTCTGTTCCGCCGCGGCGGCCACGGCGGCGGCGATGTGCAGCCAGGGCAGCGGCGAGGCGGCCGTCACCAGCGGCCAGGCCTGGTGGATGGTGTTGTCGGGGCAGATGGCGAACTCGGCGCCGATAGCGGCCAGTTTGCGGACCGACGACAGCATCAGCCCGGCCACCGCCTCCCAGTCGCCGGCGCGGATGTGGGTCATGTACCGGGCCAGGGGATGGGTGTGCATGGACACCTCGGGGTGCAAGTGCTCGCCCATGACGGCGGGCGCTTCGGCGCACAGCGTCCGGTAGCACAGGGCCGCGCCCTCGGCGCTGCAGGCAACGATTCCCACATGTTTGGTCATGGGTCCTCCGGTTCAATGACAGATTCTATCTCGCCTGTTCCAGGGGTTGCCAGCGCCAGCCGTCGCCAGCCGGCTGGATGCGGCCGATGCCGGGGAAAGGGAAATGAAAGACATGGGCCAGTGCCCCCTTGTCCGCTTGGGCCAGGATCGCCTTTTTCGTCCGGATGGCTTCTGCGGGCGCCAGGTCGTACGCCATGTACCACTCAGGGTATTCCAGGTGCAGGGGATGGCCCAGCAGATCGCCCACGCTCCACAGCGCTTCGCCCGCCGATGAAAAGACCACCGCCATATGGCCTGGTGTGTGGCCGGTGGCGGGAAGCAGCCGGACGCCCGGCAAGATCTCCCGCCCGCCGTCCACCAGTTCCACCCGTTCCTCGATGGCCGCCAGTTTGGCCTCGATTTCCGGAAAAATCTCGCTCCAGCCCAGCTCGTCCAGATTCTCCTTCAGCCGCCAGAACTCCCAGTCGGCACGGTGCATGATGTACCGCGCGGCCGGGAACTGCAGGCGTCCGGCGTTATCGGTGAGCCCGCCGATATGGTCGGTGTGGGCGTGGGTGAGAATCACCAGATCGATGTCGGCCGGGTCGATGCCGGCGGCCATCATGTTTGGCACAAGCCGCCCCACGGTCTCTCCGTGCCGGCTCCCGGCCCCGGTGTCCACCAGGACCAGCTGTCCGCCCACCGCCACCACCAGACAGATGTAGGGAATGGCCACGACATCCGGTTCCGCTCCGTACCGGGCCAGGCCCTGCGTCCGTTCCCCCTCGGGCGCGTTGAGGAAAACCGGCTTCACATCGTAGACGTTGACGCCGTCGGCCACGGCAAGGCATTGAAGCGCCCCTGCCTGAAAGCGAAAACTTGTCTTCATCGGTTATTCCTTTTTACCATTCCCCAATGACCCGGTGCGGCTCCTGTTCCGCCTGACCCTCGCCGCTATCCCCCTCGACGTGATGATCAAGAATCCCCTGCCGCACCATCGTCAAGGTTACGTGCGAACTTCCGCTCCAGAACCCCGATCAGGAAGAGGATACCGGAGAGCGAAGACGGAAAAATGGTTGTCTTAATACCTGGTAATAAGCCTACCATATTCAATTGCGTATTCGAATAACAAATCCTCCGCCCTGGTTAGCAGGATTCCGCGACAAGTCCTGCCAGATGGGTGATTGGCTATTCGTCCGAAGTCCGGTGGATTCTCCTTCCGGTTCTGTCCTGTCTCACTGCCAGACGTGACATGGATGCGCCCTCACACTACGGATCCCTGTTGATATATAGGATCAATCCTGATTTTCAGGGATCGGGTGAGCTCAGGGGATCGGCCGGTGGGCACCGGTCGGCATACTTGCGGCTGAAGTCGGCATACGACGTGCAATTCAGCTGGAGGTTCTTGCGGTAGGAAAAATTTCCGATAAGGCTGATAAGGGGCTGGCGGCGGCCCCATACATTGCGCCAGACCCGCTGCAGAATGCGCGGCCAGGAGTAGAATTCGCGATCGCAGACCAGCATTTCCTCGATGATATCGTCCAACGACAGATGTGTGTACCGCGCCACCGGGAAAGTCAGTGTGTAGTACTTCCAGTCTTCCGGGAATTCTATGAGACGGAGGCGGTTCTCCGCTTTCATCTGCTTCCACAGTCGCGTGCCGGGCAAGGGTGTCAGAAACAGGACATTAAGATTATCCAGGCCGTATCGGCTGGCGGTCTCGGCAATGTATCGGCCAATACCTGGCTGGTCGATGTCCAAACCGATGATGAAGGAACCCACCACCAGGATGTTGTGCCGCTGGATGCGCCGCACCGAGGCGCGGAAATCTCTTTTTTCCAACATGTTGAACTTTTTTCCGATCTCCTGGAGACCTTCGGGCGTGGGGGACTCGAAACCGATAAAGACGCCGCGACAGCCTGCTTCCGCAGCCAGGGCCAGGAGTTCCTCATCGTCGGCGAAGTTGATGGTGGTCTGGGCCACCCATTCCTTTCGCAGGTTCGCCTGGACCATGGAACGGAAAAGCTCCTTGGCGCGGGCGACATGTTGCGGGCGAGTGCCAATAAGATTGTCGTCCACCACCAGTACCCGCCGCTCACGAATCATCTGGAATTCCTTAACGACTTCGGCAATGGGCCGTTGCCGGTATTGTGC
The DNA here is from genome assembly GCA_016935015.1 of Acidobacteriota bacterium. Taxonomy (GTDB): domain Bacteria; phylum Acidobacteriota; class JAAYUB01; order JAAYUB01; family JAAYUB01; genus JAFGRT01. The sequence goes on from JAFGRT010000086.1 coordinate 4,835, forward strand.
TCCGTTGAAAGCCGTCACACTGCAGAAACTGCAATTCAACGGACAGCCGCGGGTGGTCTGAATGGCACCGAAGGCGTATTCCGGCGGCAGCAGATCATGACGTGCCGGAGGAATATTCGACAGATCGACACGTCCGCCGTCGTACCATTTTCGCAGATTGCCCTGCCGGGCGTCGTGCAGGACCTCTCCCCATATATCCTCGGCTTCTCCCGTGACCACTGCATCCACATGCGCCATGACCTCGTCCCGGCACATGGTGGCGTGGATGCCGCCCATGACGACGGGAACGCCGCGCCCCCGGAAGTAAGCGGCCACTTCGTAGGCGCGGTTCGCCTGTGATGTGAACGCCGTAATCCCCACCAGGTCGGGGCGTGGCAAGGCCGTGTAGTCCGGCGAGCCGAGATTCTCGTCCACGATGGAGACATCCCACTCCGGCGGGGTCAGGCCCGCGAGCGCCATAAGACTCAACGGTTTCCACACGCGGTATCGGTTCCAGCGGCTCTCCTTCACCCTGACGATACTGACCAGCGGATTGGATGGATTAATCAGACAAAGGCGCATGGTGCTTACCCGGTCATGCGTGAACACAGATCTTCAACCCCTCTCTCCCACAAAGGGGGCCCCAAGATATGGAAGGTTGCAAAGGGCGAATGGCGGCCCAACGGTGAAATTGAGTCGATGAAAAAATGGGGCCAGTGATTTTGACAAACATCCAGTTCCCTTAGTTTACCAAAAAAGGCCGAAAAATGTACGAATTTTTTCGTCCCCCTGACTTGGCGACAATGGTAACTTGCCGGATGTATCTCATTGTGATTCCACTTGCGCAGCCAACCGGCATCCGAGCAGCAGGGCGGTTAAAGCCCTGACCATCAGCTTTTCGCCGGTAGCCCCGGTGCAACCGCGCACCGGCTGGGGCCGCTGGACCGTTCGCACATGTCGCATCGCGCGGCGCAGCGGACTCAACCAGCGGTCTCACAATTGGAGCGTATGAAGAAGTCACCTGGAAAAACGACCTGGATCCGGATCGGCCGGACACGAACCGCCCGGCCTGTCATCCGCTTCGATTTGGTTGCTTGTCGGAGAGTTTTCATTCACCGAAGTCCCAACCGATATTCACGAGGGTCCTGTACCGGCAGTCAACGCTGGCAGGATATGATCTTCGAACAGCGTTTTATACGTCGAGGTCGGATCCTGGCCATAGTTGCCGGCGGTGATCACCACCACCATTTCCCGGGCCGGGAACACGGCCAGGAACTGCCCGCCGTCCCCCGGCGCGAAAATCACCCGTTCCGACGTATCGCCGGCGTCCAGCAGCCATTCGTTCCAGAAGTACCCGTAGCCGCGCCCCCGGCGAAAATTTAGGCGCCGCCGGGTGGATTCCTCGATCCATCCCGGCGAAATCACTTCCCTGTCCGCCCAGCGGCCGTCGTTCAGCAGCAGCTGCCCGATCCGGGCCAGGTCCCGCGGCCGGAGCGCCAGGCCGCCGTCCGTGTCGAGGGTGCCGTCGGGATAGCGTGACCAGAAAGTATCGGATATGCCCAGCGGATCAAAGAGATTCACCCTGGCGAACTCGGCGACGTCCACGCCGCTCGCTCGTCCGAGCACTTCGCCCATGAGAGTAGCCACTCCGTTGGAGTACTGAAAATCATCCCCCGGCGTCGCGGCCAGCGGCCGGGAAAGCACATAACCGGGCACATCGTCCGTCCGGTACATTTCACCGGCGTTGTTCCGCCCATCGCTGAAAGGATACCGGAACTGCTCCCATTCCAGGCCGGCCGTCATGGTCAGCAGGTGGCGCAGTTCCATGCGGCTCTTGTCGCCGGTGTTCAAATGCGCATACTCGGGAAACAGGGAGAACACCGGCTGCCGGACGCCTTCCAGCAGGCCAAGGTCCAGGGCGATACCCGTCAGAACGGACGTGACCGCCTTGGTGATCGAAGCCAGGTGATGGACCCGCTTTCGGAACACTTCCCTGACAAACGGCCCCTGCAGGGCTCCTTCCAGGGCAAAATACTCCTCCAGCACCAGCCGCCCCTGCCGGCAGATCAAAAAGCCGTGGATATCGCCATGATCGCCGCTACGGATCTCTTCCATCAGCCGGATCATCTCCGCCGCGTTGAAGCCGGCGGACTCCATATGAGCACAGGGCCAGCCATCACCTGCATCGGCCGGAATCTCGTAGTCGTATCCCCGCGCCTCCGTCGCCATGAGCCGGGTCATGAAACCGTCGAATTCCCTTGCTCGAACGAACATCCACCGGGATTCCTCCCCTTTCCAGTTTTTCGTGACATGCATCGTCGTGCCGTCGGCGCTGACCGTTCCCTCGTGGGCGAGCCACGAGATGTCATTGCCCCGGCAGGTCACATCGAAATCGTAGCGCCATACCCGGGAGCGGGGCCCCAGTTCATGGATAACCGTCAGCGCCAGGGTGCCGTCCGGCCGCAGGGACATCAACCGTAACTGGCTCTCCGTCTCGGCGACGGTCCCGTCACGAACCGGCCCTCCCGTCCAGCAGCCGGCGATCTGCACGTTGCGTGCCGGGTCGTTGGGGATCGTTTCACCGCAACCGACCAGCAAGATCGCCCCCATCAGAATAGCGGGCAGGATCGTATGGCCGTATCTCATTGACCGTTCACCTCTCTGCGGGATCATGGTGTGTATACGGTGGTGCGGTGGCCGGGGTATGAATTACATGATTCCCGCCATTGTCAGGGCCGCCCGGGTAATCTCCTCGCGGTACACGGCATCGCTCTTTTCCCGGATGGCGATGTTGGTGGCGAAAAACCAGACGTGGCCGCGGGTTTCCACCCAGCCGACGTACCAGCCATGCTGGCGTTCCGGCCGGACGGCCCAGCCCGTTTTCGCCCGCAGGATGTACCCGGGGGTCTCCTCCACCACCATGATGGCTTTCACGATGCGGATGTGTTCCTTGGGGTAAGGAATATCCTCCTGGTAGAGTTTCCGGAGAAACGTGATCTGTTCCCGGACGGAGATGGCCAGGTCGCCGTCCAGCCAGAACGTCCTGAGGTTGGGGCCGGTGCGGGCGTTGCCGTAGTCCAGCCGGGCCAGGTGCCGCAGATAGGCGGCGTTGCCGACGCGGCCGGCCAGCTCCTGGTAGGCCCAGACGCACGACCGGCGGAAGGCCGTGGCCAGGGTCTGGTCCTGGTTCCAGCCGCTGAATCCCCTGTCCTTGCCGTCCCAGGGGATGACTTCGTATTCGTCGGCGATGGCCCCTTCGGCCAGGGCGATGAGGGAGTGGGGGATCTTGAACGTCGAGGCCGGCAGGAACCGCTGCGCGGCGCGCGCCGGGTTGTGGACGTACGCGGTGCGGCCGTCCAGCGCTTCGATGACGATGGTCCCCTCGACACCCCGCTCGGCGAACAGCCGGCCTAGGTCGGGCGCGGCGGCGCGGCCCGTAGTGGAAGGCATTAAGAGGATTGCGAAAATCATGAGGAGACGGCGACTGCAGTGCATGAACATGACTGTACTTTTTCCTTTCCTGTCCGGACCACCCGTTTCCCAGAATATGTCTCGGCCGTAGTGCTGTCAAGCGGCTGGTTCCGCCCTATCATCGCCAGGCCAGCCGCGCCGCTGCCGGCGGCGGAATCGCGGACGCTACGGTGCACCGTATCCCTGTCGCTAAGAGGAAAACGCAGGAGTGCGCGGCGGACCTGTCCTCCCTGGCTCCGCCCTCGGCGGAGCGACGGAGGAAGCCGCGCTTTATTGCGGCTCGACGACATGTTCTGCCGCCCGGCTAAAGCGGCACTGCGTGCCGCACTCCAAAAACGCCGGCCAGGGCGATGACAAGTGGGCGGCGTCTTGTCCGATCCGTGCGGAGCCGTCCAATCCGTCAAATCCGTGCCCCAAACACAGATCAGTCAGCCAGCTTCAGGCCCAGGTCCTCCCAGCGGGCGACACGATCCTCCAGCTCGTGCTGCAGGGATTCGTGCTCGCGGGCCAGTCCGGCCAGCTCGCCGGGGGTCAGGGAGGGGGGCGGCGCCTGCAGAAGGCGTTCGATCTCGCTCACCCGGGCTTCGGCGACGGCGATCGCCTCCTCCAGCTCGGTCAGCTGCTGCTCCAGGCGGAAACGCTCGTTCTTGGACAGCCCCTCGCGCTCGCGGCGCGGCGGGGCGGCCTCCTTTTCCTTGCGCCGGGGCGCGTCCGGGCCGGCCACCGCTGCGCCGGGCGCGGCGGCCCGGGCGGCCTGGCGGTGGGTCCAGTCGGAGTAGCCACCGTGGTAATAGTCCACATCGCCGGCACCGAACCAGAGGATCTTGTTGACGAGGCGGTCCAGGAAATAGCGGTCGTGTGAGACCACGAAAATGGTGCCCGGGAACGTCTCCAGGGCCGACTCCAGCTCCTCGCGCGAGGCGATGTCCAGATGATTGGTGGGCTCGTCCAGCACCAGCACATTGTGCCTGAGGTAGATGAGCCGGGCCAGCAGCAACCGGTTCTTCTCGCCGCCGCTGAGGGTAGCCAGGGGCTTGAACACGTCGTCGCCGTGAAAGCCGAAACGGGCCAGGAACGAACGCAGGTCCCCCTCGGCGGCCAGGGGATCCAGGGCGCGGATCTCGTCCAGGGGCGACGCCTGGAGGGACTCCATTTTCTGGTCGAAATAGCCCACCGACACGTTCCGGCCCCACTGGTACCCGCCGTCCAGGGGGGGGATCTGCCCCAGAATCGTCCGGAACAGGGTCGTCTTGCCCGTGCCGTTGGCGCCCAGGATGCCCACCCGGTCGCCGCGCACGAAGGAGGCCTCGAACGGGAGGCGGGCCAGGGGGCGGCCGTAACCGAGCACCAGGGTGTTGACGCTCAACACCGTGTCGGAGCTGCGGGGGATGCCCGACACGTCCAGGGAGATGTCGCGGATGTCGTGATCGGGCCGCTCCACCCGCTCCAGTTTTTCCAGCATCCGCCGGCGGCTCTGGGCCTGCTTTGTCTTCTGGCCGTAAATGTTGCGCCGGATGTAGTCCTCGGTCTGGCGGATGAACTGCTGCTGATTCTCGTATTCCCGCTGCTGCTGTTCGATGAGCTTGTGCTTGTCGGTCTGGTAGCGGGCGTAGTTGCCGCTCCAGGCGGTGACGCGCCGATTGCCGATGTCCCAGATGCGCTGCACCACCCGGTTGAGAAAATAACGGTCATGGGACACCACCACGAAAGCCCGCTCCCACCCCGCCAGATACTCCTCCAGCCATTCGATGGCCGCCAGGTCCAGGTGGTTGGTGGGCTCGTCCAGGAGCATCAGCGCCGGCTTCTGCAACAGCAGCCGGGCCAGACCCAGGCGGCTGATCTGACCGCCGCTCAGGATCCGGCAGGGCAGTTCCAGATCGTCGGGGCGAAAGCCCAGCCCCTGCAGCACCGCCGCCGCACGCTGGCGGTAGGAGTAGCCGTCCTGGCGCTCGAACTCCTCCTTGAGCCGGCTGTAGCGGGCCAGCAGCGGGTCGGCCGCAGCGGGGTTATCCGTGTGGGAGATGGTCTCCTCGAGACGGCCGATCTCCTGCTCCAGCGCACGCAGGGGAGCGAAGACCTCCAGGGTTTCGGCCAGCAGTGTGCGGGACGGATCCACCCGCGTTTCCTGGTCCATCTTGCCGATGGTCACCCCGGATCGCTGCTCCACCCGGCCCTCGTCGGGTGTCACCTGCCCGGCCAGGATGGCCAGCAGCTGGCTCTTGCCGGCGCCGTTGGGCCCCACCAAGCCGATGCGGTCGCCGTCGTTGATCTGGAGCTGCACCTGGTGGAACAGGTCCGCCGCCGGGTAGGATTTGCCGATGTTGTCCAGTCGAACCAGCATTGTTGCTTTCCACCACCTTTTCTTCCCCGTCCGGCTGGCACAGCAATGAGCCGCATGGAAGGAACAGGGAACGGCCAGCCGTTATCAGTCGGACTCATCCAGCTTCAGCCGCACCAGGGTCTCGTTGAGGGCCGCCACCTCGACGCGGCGTTCGCCTTCGGCGTAGTAGCGCAGCACGGCATCGGTACCTGACGCCCGCAGCTGCCACCACATCTCTTCGAACTCGATGAACGTGCCGTCCCCCGCCCAGAAGATCTCCCGCACGGGCGGAAACACGAAGCCCGTCACGCAGCGCTCCTGCAGGATCCGCGTGACCTGGCCCGTGTTCAGGTCGCCGGCCGCCACCTGTCCGGCCAGTCCCCGGAAAAAGTTCACCGCCGTCGTCTTCCGCACGTTGCCGGCGGCCCGGGCCGTTTCACGGGCCTCGCCCGTCAGGGACTCATCGAACAGGGTCAGGTCCCGCCGCTCATAGTGCCGGTAGGTGATCCGGTACTTTTCCAGACGGTTCACGTAATATTCGGCGAAACTCATGGATTCCATTTTCAGATGCGCCGCCAGGGCCAGGGCCATGACTCCCATCTGGAAGGCATCCTTTTCCTTGAGGCCCAGCATGGTCCGCCGGCCGAAACGGCTCACTATCCTTTCGGCGCCGCCCATGGCCGCGCCGCCGCTCTCCTCGGCCATGAGCAGGATGCGCAACGGCTCGGGGAAGGTGAACGTCCGTCCCCGGACATCTGTCAACGCCAGGGAAGCCACACCGGCCGCCTGCTGCTCTTCCAGTTGCCGCAGGGCATTACCGAAATGCTTGAAGCCCACGGGCGTGAAGAACGTCGGCACGTCAAACCGGTCGGCCAGCTGCTGCAGCGAACGGCTGGTGGGAAACGTCTCCAGCAGCAGCCAGCGGTACCGTTCCAGCAGCCCCATCGCCCGGTATTGCTCCAGCCGGAAGGCCAGCAGCATGAAATAGATCTGGTTGGGTTTATAATAGACCAGGATCCGGTCGTTGTCACCCGGCTCCACCTCCAGCCCGTCGCGGATGACCGGACCTTCCACATCGCGTGGTGCCGTGGTCACCATGTTGAAGCGATCGCCGTCAGGATCCCAGATGAACACCACGTCGGCCCGGCCCTGGAGCAGGAGATCCTGGGCACCGATGTTCTTGTAGATCTGCCATTTGCCCGGATCGACGCCGTGGTTTTCGCCGCCGACGATGCCAATGCCGTAATAGTCGGATTTTTCGTGGAAATGGAGATACTCCACCCCCCCCTGCGGACCGGTGGGGATGTTCAGGATGTTGAAAATCCGGCGCGTGGTGCGCCCCATGGAACCGCCCTCGGTGGAAGCCACAACGTGCAGGCCGGCTGCGGCGGCACAACGGACGTCGTCCAGCAGACGCGGCGGCACAATGGTTTTCAAATAGTCAACATAGGGCGCACTGACGTCGAAATCCCGCTTGATGAGGGGGCAGGAGGACGCCGCCAGCTGGATGACTGTGGCCCGGCCGTTGTGAGCGTCCCGGATGATGCGACGGGTCTCCTCCTGGATGATGCGGGCGCCGTCCAGCAATTGCATGCCAAGATGATCCATGGGTTTGCGCCCGCCCTTGTAGCTCTGGGAATGACTGGCGGTGAAATTTTCACCGCCCTCCAGCTCGTCGAAAAAAACCCCGAAGGAGGACATCCAGATGGGGGTTGTGCGGATGGGCCCGTCCTCGTCCGTCTCGCCGCGCAGATGGCAGATAATGCCGCGGGCGGCAAAAATGCGGGTGGCCAGATCGATAAACTCCTGAGTCCAGGGTCGGACCTCGCCCCCCAGGTGCAGCTCGGCGCCCTTGGGGTACAGTCGGCTCTCCGCCGTGGTCATGATGGCCATAGTCAGGGGATTGAAGGGCACGGTGAGATCGGCGAGATTTTCCGTATTCATCAGATCACGGTATCCGGCCGTCCCCAGCGTAAACTGGTCGGCCCATTCCAGCAGGCCGTGCGTCAGAACCACTTCCCGGGTGATGATGATCTGCTCCTCTTTATCGGCAAACGGTTCGAACACTTTCCATTCGCCCATACACTCACCTCCTTTGATTGTCGGGCACAGGACGGACCCGGATTGACAGCGTCGCCACGCGAATCCGTTTTACCTACCGTTCCGGGGACGGCTCTGCCAATGAAATGGTCCGCCCGAAAAAACTCTGTAGCAGGAAATTCAGATCGGCCAGAGCCGATTCCCGGTGCTTGGGGGAACGAGACCAGCCGTGCCGCTCGCCGGGGTAGATCATCAGTTCCACCGTTTGACCGGTGGCCAGCAGGGCGTCCAGAAACTGCAGCGTATTCTGCAGGTGGACATTGTCGTCCATGGTGCCGTGCGTCACGCGCAGGCCGCCCCGGTACCGTTCGAGATACGTGAGCACCGAAGCGTCAGTATAGCCGTCCGGATTTTCGGCCGGTGTGTCCATATACCGTTCCGTGTACACCGAATCGTACAACCGCCAGTCCATCACCGACGAACTGGCGATGCCGTACCGGAAAAACTCGTTGCCGCGAGTGAGGGCCAGGGCCGTCGCGTACCCGCCGTAACTGCCGCCACGGATGGCCATCGCCTCCGCTTCCACAAAAGGCAGGGTACGGAGGTATTTCACCGCCTCGCCGTAGTCGTGCATCTCCCAGTGACCCAGCCGCCGGTGCATGAGGGCCATTCCCCTCTTGCCGTGATGGCCGGCACCGCGATGATCCACCGTGAAGAGGATCATCCCCTGCTGGACATAGTAAAATTCACTGCGGCGGGGAAAGCTGTCGGACACGGAGCGGGAGCCCGGCCCCCCGTAGATCCGGAACAGAACCGGGTACTTGCGGGCCGGATCGAAATCGGGGGGCAGCAGCCAGCGCGCCGGCAGCGTGACGCCGTCACCGGTGGTGATGGTGAACAGCTCGGCCCGGCCGAGATGGTATTCCGCCAGGGTTTCGGTACGGGCATCCCCCAGCATCCGGATCCGCCGGCCGTCACCGGAACGGAGTTCCAGCCGCGGGGGCGTACTGACGGACGAATACTCATCCGTAAACCAGGCGCCGCCCGGCGCCACCTGAACGGTATGGGTGCCGGCGAATTCCGTCAGGCGACGGATGGCCTGTGTTTTTAAATCGAGCCGATAGAGGTCCCGGCGGGCGGGATGCTCCCGGTAGGCCGTAAAAAAAACCGCTGTTTCAGCATCATCCAGGGTCTCGATGGCCGCCGCCGACCATTCGCCGCGGGTGAGTTGCTGCCTGTTGCCGTCCGGCAAAATCCGGTACAGGTGGTACCAGCCGTCGGCTGAACTGCGGATGATCAGGGATTCGTCGGCCAGGATCCGCCAGTCGTTGGCATCGAAACATTCCACCCAAGCCGGTTGCTTTTCCTCATACACGACGCGCAGGGCCTTGGTCTTCAGATCATAGCGCAGGACGCGCAGGTGATCCTGGCCGCGATTCATCCACTGGAAGAAAACGGCCTCGCCCGCGGGGCTCCAGGCCGGGAAGGCCAGGTAATGATCCGCCGGATCAGCAAACGGGATCCATTCCACCTGGCCCGTGGCCACATGGACGATCCCCAGCCGGACCGCGGGATTGGGATAGCCGGGTTTCGGGTAGTACTGCTTCTCCACACGGCCGTAATCCCCCTCGCTGCCGACGATATGAAACACCGGCACGGCCCGCTGGTCGAACCGCATAAAGACCAGACGGTCGCCATCGGGTGACCACCAAAAGGCCCGGTAGCGGCAGCGCCGGCCCAGAATCTCCTCGTAATAGACCCAGGAAGCATACCCGTTCAGGATTTCCTCGCTTCCGTCGGTGGTGAGACGGGTCGTCCGCTCCGTGGTCAGATCATGGACATACATATCACCGGCGCGGGTAAAGGCGATGCGCCGGCCATCGGGTGAAAACAGGGGATTGTGCTCCTCACCCGGACCGGCCGCCAGCGTCTGCCAATGTCGCGTGGAAAGATCGAACAGGGCGATATCGCCGTTGCGCCGGAAAAGAAACCGGGTCTGCTCCGGGGTCTGGTCCAGCGCCCGCGACAGGCGGAAGTCGCCGTCACCCAGTGCGGCCTCAGCATCGGCCTGGTCCCAGACCAGTGCAGCCGCACCGCTGGCCGCCGCCACCCGGAAGAGACGTTTGTCCCGAAGTTCGAAGTAATGTCCGCCATCGGCCCAACCTTGCACTGCCGGCAGGGATGAAAGCCAGTCCTCGCCCTGGTCGAACAATCCCTGGGCCGCTGTCAGTCTCTTCCCGCCATCACCGGCCGTCGCCCATCCGGCCAGCCCGGCCACCAGCCACGCCACCACGAACCATTTCCTCGGCATGTCACCTCCCTCGCCACATCGCTCACGCCCCGCCACCGGAGTTCGCCGCCGATGATGTCCGGGCCCCGGACATTGGCGCGGCACAAGATTCTCCAGATTATCATTTGCCCTTCCTGAAAACAACACCCGGCGCAAGCCGGGGTGCGATTCCCTGCGTACGCCTCTGCGACTGCTGGACAGTCCAGGGTGTGCTCACGGCTTGCATCCACCGGCCGAAAGGTCTACAATGGGCCCGATCTCCACATCCCGGGCGGTGAAGGTAGTCTGCCATGACCTCGACCGAAAACAACCACGACGGTTCCGACAGGAAAAACACCGGCGGGCCAAGCCGCTGGATCCGGGACTTGTTTGGTTCCGACCTCCAGCGAACCTTCCACCGCGACGTCAAGGCGCTGTACGGCTTCTACATCGATGAGGAGCGCCGGCGGGAGCTGGCCCAGATGAACAGTGTCAAGCGTTTCTTCATGCTCCTGGGCTGGATGTTTAAGAGTCTCTACGGCAAGCTCTCCCCGGTGCGACAGCTGATGCTGGTCATCAGCCTGGCGCTCATCCTGTGGGGGAATCACACCTTTGCGGCCGGGGGAATCCGGATCAGCTTGAATCTGACCCAGATCGGCGCCCTGCTGCTCCTGCTCATTCTCATGCTGGAGCTCAAGGACAAACTGCTGGCCCGGGACGAACTGGAAGTGGGCCGCGCGGTGCAGCTTTCGCTGCTCCCCGAGCACAACCCCGATCTGCCCGGCTGGGAAATCTGGCTGTATACGGAACCGGCCAACGATGTGGGCGGTGATCTGGTGGATTACCTGGAAACAGGGCCGGACCGCCTGTCCCTGATCCTGGGTGACGTTTCGGGCAAGGGCCTGGGGGCAGCCCTGCTCATGGCCAAGCTCCAGGCCACGGTCCGCGCCCTGGCGGCCGAACGTCCGACCATGGTGGACCTCGGCCGGCGGATCAATGAAATTTTTTGCCGCGACGGTCTGCCGGGCCGGTTCGCCACCATGGTCTACCTGGAGCTGCTGGCCGGGACAGCCACCGTGCGGTTGCTGAATGCCGGGCACATCCCGCCGGTGGTCATCCGCCACGACCGCCTGGACGTCTTCTCGCCCGTGGCCCTGCCCATGGGCATCCTGGCCGATACGACGTTCCAGGACCAGGCGACGGATCTCCAGGCCGGTGATGTCCTGCTGCTTTATTCCGACGGCGTGACCGAGGCCACCAACGATGCCCTCGAATTATACGACGATGACCGTCTGTTCAACATGCTGCCACAGTTGCGCCCCTTCCCGCCGGAAACCATCGGCCGGCGGATCCTGGAGTCCGTGAATGCCTTCGTGCAGGACGCGCCGCGCAGCGATGACCTGTCCATGATTATCCTGAAAAAACTGTAGCGAGGAAAACCGTATGCCGACCCATTCATCGCCGGAAAAAAAACATTCCCCCTCCCCCCCGGACGACCTGGCCAGCCGGCTGGAGAAGAAACTCGCGGCCTATGCCACCCGCGGCCAGATCTCCTGTGCCCGGGCCCATCAACTGGCCGCGGAAGTGGGGATCTCTCCGCTGACCGTGGGGCAGGCCCTGGACCGGTTGCACATCAAGATCCGCCGATGCCAGCTGGGCCTGTTCGGACATGATCCCCAGGGGCGGATCGTGCCCGACAATATTCACGTACCGCCCCGACTGAAAGAGGAGCTGGCGGTGCGGCGACAGGACGATCGCCTGCCGTGTCGAGACGCCTGGGAACTGGCCCGCGAGTTCGGACTTTCGCGGCTGGACATCTGCGGCGCCTGTGAAAAGCTGGACATTCGCATCAGCCACTGCCAGCTGGGTGCCTTCTGAGCGTCACCTGCGCCGGGTGATTCCGATAATCCATGATTTTAGAAAAAGATAGAGGCAGCGTTTTTGCTGCCTCATATTATTAAAAGGAGGGGTTATGAATTTGTCGGACAGTTATTTAATACATCATTTATAAAAATTACAATGTGATTTACATCACAATTCACTAAAAAAGAACCCTTCGTTCATCGAATGGTTACACTTCGCTGGGATTTTGGTCAAAGCCTGCCCGTTCCCCCCATTTCAGCTTCTGCCGCAGGACATCGAAAAAATTCTGATCGTGGGGAAAGACCAGGTGGGTGTCGTGTTTCGAGCGAAAGACCCGGACCACGTCATCCTTATGCAGGGGGATGCCCGTCTGGCCATCGACGGTCAGCATAATGGCCTCGCCGCTGACCAGCCGGATGGTGATGTTGTTGACCCCGTCGAGCACCAGCGGCCGGTGGGTCAGGGTGTGCGGGCAGATGGGCGAGAGAATCACCCCCCGCTGGGTGGGGGCCATGATGGGTCCGCCGGCCGAAAGCGAGTAGGCCGTCGAACCGGTAGGCGTACTGACAATGAGACCGTCAGCCTTGTAGACGGTGAGAAACTGCTGGTCGACGAACACCTCCATATCAAAAATCCGGGCCAGGGCGCCCTTGTTGATGACGGCGTCGTTGAGGGCCCGGAAATTTCCGGCGCTGCCGCCGTCTTGGAGAACCTCCACTTCCAGTTTCATGCGGCTCTCCAGGCGGTATTTGCCGTCGAATATCTCATTGAGGGCATGAAGCATACCTTCCTGAGGAACTTCCGTCAGAAAGCCCAGGGATCCGAAGTTGATGCCCAGGATGGGCACATCCCGGGTGCCCACCTTGCGGACCACACTCAGCATGGTACCGTCGCCGCCGAGGACGATCACCAAGTTAACTTGGGCGGGGATCTGGTCCCCGGGTACCAGCAGGTCCTCGCGATGGACGCTGGTGGCCGTCTGTTCGTCCAGGCAGATGCGGATGCCGCGGTCTGTCAGGAATTCCAGCAACCGGTAGATCAGCTCCGGTGAACCATCACGGCGGGGTTTGGTATAGATGCCCACGGTACGAAAGGGTGCCTGGCTCATGCCGTTTTCTCCGGTTCAGGCTTCTTGCAGAAGGTGTCTTCCGTCTCCAGCAGCAAAAAATACTCCACATTGCCGTCGGCGCCGGTAACCGGCGAGGTGGTTCGGCCCGTTACCCGGTAACCGGAACGGGCGGCGAAAGACGCCAGCTCCGTCATCACCCGCTCCCGGACGGCGGCATCGCGCACGATGCCGCCCTTGCCCACCTCCTGCCGGCCGGCTTCGAACTGGGGCTTGACCAGACACACCACCCGGCTGGGGCTGGCCCCACGCGTATCCAGCAACCGCCGCAGCGGCGGCAGCACCAGGCGCAGGGAGATGAACGACAGATCCATCACCACCGTCCGGAATGTTACCGCCGGAAAATCATCCGGATCCAGGTAACGGGCGTTGTACTTTTCCATGACGACGACGCGCGGATCGGTGCGTAGTTTCCAGTGCAACTGGCCACGGCCTACATCCAGGCAGAAGACGCGCGTAGCGCCCTGCTGCAGCAGGCAATCGGTGAAACCGCCGGTGGAGGCGCCGATGTCCAGGCAACAGTCACCACTCACCGTCAGACGGAACTCCGTCAAGGCATGGGCCAGCTTGATGCCGCCGCGACTGACAAAAGGGCACGTCGAACCCAAAACCCGAAATTCCGCCGCGGTATCCGCCCGGGTGCCGGCCTTGGTGATCTTTTCGCCATCCACGAGGACGGCTCCGGCCATGATCAACGCTTTTGCCTTTTGGCGGGTTTCAGCCAATCCCATTGTAACAAGGAGGCTGTCGAGCCTTTCTTTGGCCATCCGATTTTTTCCAGAAATTCTTCCACCGTATCGGCGATGCCGGCGGCGTCGAGGCGATAGCGGGCGCGCAGGATTTTCTGAGAGCCGGCCGGGATGACGCGGTCAGGGATGCCGATGCGCTTGAACCCTTCCACGGATAGGCCCGCTTCCTGGACAAATTCCAGGACCGCGCTGCCGAATCCGCCCGGCAGGATCCCTTCCTCCAGGGTCACCACGACCTGTCCAGGCAGCAGATGCTTGAACAGGGCTTCATCAAGGGGCTTGACAAAACGGGCATTGACCACCGTGGCCTGGATGTTCTTCTGCGCCAGCTTTTCCGCCGCGTGCAGCGCCGGATGGACCATGCCGCCCAGCGCCACCAGGCAGACACCCTTACCCTGGCGCAGGACCTCGCCCTTGCCGAGGGGCAGGGTGTGCGGACCGCCTTCCCGCTTCATCCCCAGGCCGGTGCCGCGCGGATAACGCACGGCGATGGGCCCGTTATGATGCACGGCCGTCTCCAGCATATGGCGCAACTCATCCTCGTCCTTGGGTGCCATCACCACCATATTGGGCAGGCACCGGAGATAGGCCAGATCATAGAGGCCGTGGTGCGTGGGGCCGTCCTCGCCCACCACGCCGGCCCGATCCAGCACGAACACCACCGGCAGCTTCATCAGGCACACGTCGTGAAACACCTGGTCGTAGGCCCGTTGCAGAAACGTGGAGTAGATGGCCACCACTGGCCGGTACCCTTCAGCGGCCAGCCCGGCGGCGAAGGTGACGGCGTGCTGTTCGGCGATCCCCACGTCGAAGCATCGTTCGGGGAATTCCTCCTTGAATTTCTTGACGCCCGTGCCGTCCAGCATGGCGGCGGTAACGGCCACGACCTTGGGGTCCTTGCGGCCGAGGGCCAGGAGCGTCTCCCCGAACACGTCGGTGTAGGACGGAATATCGGACGATTTCAATCCTTTGCCTGTCAGGATATTGAAGGGCGAAGCACCGTGCCATTTGTCGGGATCCTTCTCGGCCGGCGCGTAGCCCTTGCCCTTGCGCGTCACCACGTGGATAATCAGCGGTCCGTCCTTCTCCCGGGCCTCGTCCAGGGTGTCCACCAGGGTCTGGATGCTGTGGCCGTTCACCGGGCCGATATACTGCAGGCCCAGCTCCTCCAGCAGCTTGCCCGGCACCATGAAGGTCTTCAGAGCATCCACGACATTGCGCGTGGTTTTGAGCACCTGGTCGCCGATGCCGGGGATGCTCTTCAGGAAGGCCTGCACATCCCGAGCCACTAACGTATAGGCCTGCCCGTCGATGATTCGCTTGAGGTAGCCGGACCAGGCGCCCACATTGGGTGAAATGGACATTTCGTTGTCATTGAGAATGATGATGAGTTTCTTACCCAGGTGACCGGCCTGGTTGACGGCCTCCATGGCCATGCCGCCCGTCAGGGATCCGTCGCCGATGACGGCGATGACGTGGTTGTCCCGCCGGGACATGTCCCGCCCGACGGCCATGCCCAGGGCGGCGCTGATGGAGGTGGAGGCGTGCCCGGCATTGAAGGCGTCATACTCGCTCTCCTCGCGCTTGGAGAAGCCGCTGATGCCCTCGTACTGGCGGAGGGTATGGAGACGGTCCTTGCGCCCGGTGAGGATCTTGTGCACGTAGCACTGGTGGGACACATCCCAGATGATCTTGTCGGTGGGCAGATCAAACACGTAATGCAGGGCGATGGTCAATTCCACGATGCCCAGGTTGGAGGCCAGATGGCCGCCGGTCTTGGACACCACGTCGATGAGGAGGCGGCGGATTTCCGGCGCCAACTCTTCCAGATCCTTGATGGAGAAACGTTTGAGGTCGGAGGGATAGTTTACCTTTTCCAGCATGGGCCATTCCTCAACACAAGATTGCGCCATATTATAACAAATATCGGCAAAATATCAGAAAAAATCACGGCTTGCGCCGTGCTGTCGGCGGACCTTTGCCGGTCGAAAGCAAGGCGGGCGGTGGTCATTCTTCCTGTTCCCGCCGGGTGGCCACTTCCCGCTTGAGTTCCTGCAGCGTAAGCTCGAAACGGCTCTGATGCTTGCTCCCCTCTCGGGGGATCCGGATCACCATCACCGGGCAGGGACTGGTCTCCAGCACCTGGTGGACGGTGGGCGCCACCGGTCCCTCCACCGGCCGGCCGGGGGCGTGGGCCGCCACCATGATCATGTCGATCTCGTTCTCGCCGGCGTAGCGGACGATTCCCTCCGCTGCGCTGTGATCGCGGATGTGAATCTTGATGAGATCCAGCTGATCCAGTGCGTACTTGGTGACATCGTCCGGCGGCTGGCGGCGGATGGTGTGAAAAAATTCGTTGAGCTCGTCGAAAGAGGGTGTTTCCCCGCTGGTGATGACATGGAGCAGATGAAGACGGGCGCGCACCGAACGGGTGAACAGAATCACGTATTCCAGCAGGTCGATGGAATAATTGGTGAAATCAATGGGAAAAAGTATGTTCTTGATGATTTTCAACAGGATCCTCGCCGGTGGAAATTGGGGCCATTGTACTGGAAACACAGCGAAAAAACAACGCCAATTCCCAATCCACCGAGGTGTCGCCGTCCAGCGCCGGGACCGCCCGTCACAAATCACACGGGCACACTTGCACAGGTATGGTATAATAATTCCGTTCGCCGGCGGGTGGCTTAACAGAACTGACGGACACGCATTTGAATTGCCCGCGCTCCCGGACGGCGGCACGGACGGCCGTGACAGGAGCTGAGCAACGGGACATCATGGAACAACTGATTCTCACCATCGGGGTCATCCTTATCGCCTTGACGGCCTTTATCATGCTGGGCTTTCACCTGCAGAAGCGTTCCGCCAAGGGCAAGACCCGCACCGTCTCCATCCTGTCGTCCATTCAATTCAGCGACGAGGATCTGGATACCGAATCGGAAATTCGGGAACTGCGCAGCCGGCGCCAGCGTTTTTACCGCATCTCCGGCTTCAAATGGATCCTCAGTTGCCTGCTGGCGGTGATCCTGCTTTTTCTGGCGACGTTTGAATTCTGGATTGTTTACTATCCTGAACCGGAAATCGGCCACCTCTACCCCATCACCCTCAAGGCGGCCTACCAGTTCGATTACCAGGGAACCACCTTCCGCAAGGGGACGGAACTGATTACGCGCGGCGACCTGGTGCGTGCCGACGAAATCTCCTTGGTGCGGGCCTATGCCGAGAATCGGAAATACCCGTCGTTCCTCCAGCTGCTGGGCTATTTTGTCTTGTTTCTCAGTTTCACCCTCTTTCTCATATACTGGCTGCTGCTCTTCCTGCCGGAACCCAACGGCAACACCAACAAGGACCTTGTCTTCATCTTTTTGACGATCCTGCTGGTGGTGGCCGTGGCTAAATTCTCGTTTCTCACGGCACTCCTGTCCATGTACTTCGTGCCGTTGGCCATGCTGGCCATGCTTATCACCATCCTCATCTTTAACCGCATCGTCCCTTCGGTCACTGTCTTTGCCGCCTTCTTCGTGGCCATCGTCTCGGAATTTAATATCCAGCTGCTGATGGTTCTCTTCGGCGGCAGCATGGTCACCCTGTTCTGGCTGCAAAAGGTGAAAAAGCGCTCGCAGGTCATTTCTGCCGGGCTCACCGTCGGGATCGTCAATCTGCTGATCTTCACCGGCATCGAACTCACCCGGGATTCCTTCTTCCTTTCCGAAATGTTCAAGGAAAACGCCTTCGCCGCCTTTGCCAACGGCATCCTCTGCGGCTTCCTGACCCTCCTGTTGATTCCCTTCTTCGAGAAAGCCTTCGGCTATGTTTCGCCTTTCCGGATGATGGAGTTGGCCGACCTGGATTCGGACCTGATGCGGGAGCTCTATCTCAAGGCGCCGGGCACCTATCATCACTCCCTGGCCGTGGCCAACCTGGCCGAGATCGCCGCCAACGAGATCGGGGCCGACGCCTTGCTGTTGCGGGTGGGCGCGTACTACCACGACATCGGCAAGATGTTCAAACCAAAGTTTTTCGTGGAGAATATCGGCCCGGCCATCGACAATCCCCATAACAAGATCTCACCCTACGCCAGTTCCAAGGTCCTGAAATCCCATGTTACCCTGGGCCTCGAACTGGGGGAAAAATACGGGCTGCCACGCAAGATCCTCGATCTGATTCCCCAGCATCACGGCACCACCGTCATGGACTATTTCTTCGACAAGGCCCGCAAGTCATCGGAAAACGGCTCCATCTCCGACAAGTATTTTTCCTATCCCGGTCCGCGGCCCCAAACCAAGGAGGCGTCCATCCTGATGATCGTGGATTCGGTGGAGGCGGCTTCCCGCGTCCTGGTGGACAATTCCGAAGAGACCGTCCTGAAAATGATCGAGAAGCTCATCAACCACAAACTGGAGCAGAAGCAGTTGGATGAAGCCCCGTTGACGGTGGCCGAATTGCGTCGCATCACTTATGCCTTGACCAAGGCACTGTCCACTTCCACCCACAAGCGGATCGATTATCCCGCAGGCTCGGGTGGCATCAGCTCGCAGTTCTCCGCCAGCAACCAAGACCCGGCCGAGGAGACAAAGGAGACGATGGAAGGGGCTCCATCCGGCGACGCCGCTCCGGCTGCATCCGTCGGCGGGGCAGAAAATGCGTCCGCAGAGGAAACAGCCACCCTGGACAAGCCGGTCCCCGCCACCTCATCGAAGAAAAAGGCATAATCCCGCCCCGGTTACCCGACTGCCGCCAACCCGACAAATTCCTTGCACACCTCCATCCCGCCCCGTAAAATGATCGTTCAATCCTCTGGAAGGTGTTGACCATGGAAAAGAACCTCCGCTTCCAATGCATCCGCTGCGGGCGGCAGTACCCGCTGGACATGGCCGAACCTGTTTGCGAGGCATGCATGCCCGGCGAGGGGCGCTACACACTGGAAGTCAGGTACGACTTTGATCACCTGCGGCGGATGATCACTAGGCAGGACTTCAACTTCAACACCAATTACTCCCTCTGGCGCTTCCTGCCGTTCCTGCCCGTGGGCGATATCCGGACCATCCAGCCGCTGAAGGTGGGCTGCACACCGCTGTACAATTCCCTGAAACTGGCCGACGCCGTCCGGGTCAAAAACGTCTACCTCAAGGACGAGGGGCGCAATCCCACCGGCTCCTTCAAGGACCGCGCCTCGGCGGTGGGCATCTCCCTGGCGCTGCAGCAGGGCCACCACCACGTTTCCTGCGCCTCCACCGGCAACATGGCCTCGTCGGTGGCCTGCTTCGCTGCCTCCTCGGGGCAGGAAGCGGCCATCTTCGTACCGGAAACGATCCCCGAAGCCCAGATCAGCCAGATCCTCATCTACGGCGCCCGCGTAATCCGCCTCCACGGCTCCTATGGTGACGCCATGGCCATTTGCCGGCGAATTTCCCAGAAACACAACCTTTATAATCTGTCGTGCTTGAATCCCTACCTGGTGGAGGGGCAGAAAACCATCGCCTTCGAGTTGTGCGAGCAGCTGGGCTGGGAAGTACCGGACCGGATCTTTGTCTCCATGGGCGACGGCCAGACCTTGTACGGTATTTACAAGGGATTCCGTGAATTCATGGAAATGGGCTTTATCAAGGGCATGCCCCAGTTCATCGGTGTCCAGGCCGAGGCCGCGTCGGAGATCGTCGATCTCTACGAAACGGGCCGCCTGGAGCCGAAGCAGAGCGGCGGAACCATCGCCGAAAGTATTATGATCTCCGCGCCGCTTCATGCCCCGCACGCCGTCCAGGCCGTCCGCAACTCCGGCGGGCTGATGCTGCGGGTTTCCGATGACCAGATCCTGGACGCCATGAAGCTCATGGCCTCGGGTTCCGGCGTTTTCGCCGAACCGGCGGCCGCCGCCGCCCTGGCCGGTGCCGTCAGGCTCAGCAAGGAGGGCGCGCTGGATCCCCACGAACAGATCGTGGTGATCTCTTCCGGCGTGGGCCTCAAGGATATTCCGGCGGCGATCCGGGCGGGGGGGTCTCCCTTCGACCGGGCCATCGACGCCGATGACCTCGAGCAGGTACTGGGACTGTAGGTCCCCCACCTGTCCCGTCCCAACAAATCAAGGAGGAAACATGAATCGTAGCGTCATCTTCACCGAGGCGGCCCCGCCGGCCATCGGACCCTATTCCCAGGCCATCCGCATTGGCCAGTTCCTGTTCACTTCCGGCCAAATCCCCATGGATCCGGCCACGGGACAGCTCGTAGCCGACGATATCCGGACCCAGACGCACCAGGTGCTGAAAAACATTACCGCCATCCTGGAGAAGGCCGGCACGTCGCTGCCGAACGTGGTCAAGGTGACGGCTTTTCTGCGGGACATGAACGATTTCAAGGCGTTCAACGAGATTTACGCCCAATACCTGGGTGAAATCAAGCCGGCCCGCAGCGCCGTCCAGGTGGCCCGCCTGCCCCTGGACGTGGCCGTGGAGATCGAGTGCGTGGCGATCTGCCCCTGAAATTTCACCATTTGCGCTTCATGGGCCACCGGCCGTTTCCCTGAAACGCACGAACCCGGCCGGAAATCCTCCGGAGACGGGAAATAACAGGTTGACGATAGGGCCAGGCATCGGCCGAGTTGCTTACGAATGGTCCCGAGGAGCGTCCGCACCCGGCCCCTCATCCAGCCACCGCCGGGCTTCCGCTTCGTCATAGAAGACCTGACAGGTGAAGTTCGGATTGTCATCCACCAGCAGCTGGAACATGCGCATCATGCCGAACTGCAACTGCTGGCTGACGACAATGGCGTGGCGGTTGTCCGGAATGAGTCCGGCGTTCCGCGCCAGATACCCCACAATGCTGCGGATATCATTGGACGACAGATCCCGGAAGTCCGCCGGCCGGCAATCGAACAGGACATCATACATCAAATCGATGTACGGCGGTTGCAGCAGCTCATCGGCGAACGACCGGATCACCTCCAACGTCATCGCGCCGGTGATGTGAACCTGGACCAGTCGCTCCTCATGACGGACCGTAATCTGGTAAGACATCCTGCCAACCCCTCCCGCGGGCCTTTCACAAAGATGGTGAAATCAGCCAATACGTGCTCTCATTATACAGCGGGTCAATCGTTTTCAACAATCTGATTTGGGGATTTCTGGGACGAATGTACCCGGACGGCGCGGATGCGGCGGCCCTTACGGGCGGCCGGTTGCCGCTGCATCGTCTCGAACAAGCGGCTGAATCTCCGCCGAGGCGAGCCATTCCATGACCTGGGCAGCCTCTTCCGGAATGCTCTCCCAGAAGGGATTGGCCAGCCGGCCCTGGCGCCGGGCCGCGCTATTCCAGTGATACCAGGCCAAAAATGCGGTCTTGTTTTCCTGCAGAAACGCCAGGTACGCCGGCAGCGCCAAACCGCCCCGGGCCAGGGCGCATAG
Source organism: Acidobacteriota bacterium (assembly GCA_016935015.1). Taxonomy (GTDB): domain Bacteria; phylum Acidobacteriota; class JAAYUB01; order JAAYUB01; family JAAYUB01; genus JAFGRT01. The sequence continues at coordinate 26,049 of JAFGRT010000086.1, forward strand.
CCAGGAGTCCAGGTCATCACCCGTTTCATCCGTCGCCAGGATGTGCGCGAACACCGCGTCGCAGTATTCCCGCACCGCCGCCTGTTCCGGGGCGGGCCACTCCGTCCAGCTGGCCAGGGGCAGTTTGCCCAGCACGATCTCGGGATCGGGCCAATGCTCGTCTTCCGCGCAGATCTCCAATATTCGAGGCAAGAAATAAAGAAAATCGGCAATCGCACCCACCGTCAGGAAGACGTTGGCCGTATAGCCGACCAGTTCCGCGCCCTCCAGTTGCCGCAGTGGTTTTGACAACAGCAGAGTCTTCTCCGCCTCGTCCAGGCAGCAGGGGCAGGCCTCGATCCGCGCCGGCACAGGGTACCGGCCGAACGTGTCATACAGTCCGTCGATGGCCCGGTGGACGGCGTCTGAACTCTGCCGGTCAGGCGTGACATGGGAACGGTTCACGGCGCCGGCTCCTGCAGATACCGCTCGAACCAGCGGACGATCTCTACCGTGGCCGTGATGCGGTTGGGCAGCTTGCGGAAGCCGTGGCCTTCGTCGGGGAACAGGACGTATTTGACCGGGACAGACCTCTTTTTGAGGCTCTCCACCACCTGCTCGGCCTCCACCACCGGCACATTGGTGTCGTTGGCGCCGTGCAGGACGATGGTGGGCGCCACCACCCGGTTGATGTTGTGGATGGGGGACAAGCGCCGCAGCATGTCCGTCTCGGTGGCCGGGTCGCCGTACTCGACGGTGGAGATGCGGGCCATCCAGGGTTCGGTTTGGGCGAAAAAGGTCTCGAAATTCACCACGCCGAACAGATTGGCCCCGGCGGCGAACAGAGCGGGGAATTCCGTCAGGCCGGCCATGACCATATAGCCGCCGTAGGATCCGCCCATGATGCCGATGCGCTTCGGATGGGCCAGTTTGTTCTTCACCACAAAGTCCACGCAGGAGGTGATATCCCTGACGCCGTCGACCCGCCGGGCGCCGTTGTCGAGATTGACAAATCTCTTGCCGAAGCCGGAAGAACCCCGTACGTTGGGGGCGAATACGGCGATGCCCCGGGCCAGCAGGGCCTGATAGGTGCTCTTGAAGGAGGGCCGCTCCTGCCCCTCGGGCCCGCCGTGGAAGCTCAGCACCATGGACGCCGGGGCGGCATGGCCGGGCGGCAGGTAGAGCCAGCCGCTCAGCTCCAGCCCGTCATGGGCCGGGAATCGTACCAGCTTCGGCCGCACCAAGCGGGTCAGATCGACGCCGGGATGGGGACTGTGGGTGACTTGGTGGAATTGGCGCGCGGCGAGGTCCAGCACCCAGATGTCGGCCGGCGCCACCGCGCCGGAGGCCGCCAGCACCAGTCGGTCGCCCGCCGGTGAGAACTCAGGGCTGCCGACAATCTCCGCCGGGGGTTCGGGTCCGGTGGTCAGTTTTCCCGTTTTCAGATCGTAAAGAGCCAGCTCATTGCGGCCGGCCACGTTCCAGATGAGAACGGCCTGCGTACCCTGGTGGTTAATTTTGAAATCGGCCAGTTCGGCGTCGTCCCGCCCGGCCAGGTGCGTGATGTCGCCCGGTCGGCCCTGTTCATCCAGCGAGACACGGGCGAAGGCGGAAAGGTCGCGGTCCTGGTTGGAGGAGAGGTAGATGGTCCGCGCATCGGCCCCGAACAGGCCGGTGAAGCTGCCCGGGCCGTCGTGGGGGGTGAGGAGCTGTTCCCCGCCGTCAGCGAGGTTCACCAGGTACAGGTTGCTGTCGCCGCGGCTGACCATCCGGTACACCAGGGCGCGCGAGCCGTCGGGGCTGATGTCGGCCAGCCGGCCGATACCCGGGTTGCGGCAGACCGGCGTGAGTTGGCCGCTCACAGGATCGGCCAGCCAGGCATCCATTGCCGCCGGATCCCGCCGGTTGGAGGCCAGGGCGAGCCGTGTGCCGTCGGGCGTCCAGTCGCCCAGCCAGTTGTTCTCCCGGCCGCCATCGGTGATCCGCTTCAGGTCCGTACCGTCGGGGCGGGCCACGTACACCTGCTGGTTCATGCCGCCGCCGGGGGCCACGGAAAAAGCCAGCCATTCACCGTCGGGCGACCAGTGGACCGCCCCCACCGGGTCGTTCAGCGCCGTGACCTGGAACGGCCAGCCGCCGGACACCGGCACGGTCCAGACCTGGGGCACGCCGGTCAGATCGGCGACAATGGCCAGTGTCTTCCCGTCAGGCGCGAAGGAGGGCGAGCCGCATGAACCGATTTTGGCCATGCGCGCCACGGCTTCGGCCAGGGCCTCGTCGGCCGTTGCCGGGTTCGCCGGGAAGGCGGCGACGGCGAGAGCAAGACATGCGGTCATGATGAATTGTATTCTGATGGGTGTGGTCATTGTCCCTCCCGTTCCTTCAGGATGATGTCCGGGACCGGCGATAAGCCAGATAGACCAGGCCCATGGTCAGGGCGGCCAGCAGCGTGAACCAGATCCCCAAACCTAACGGATAAAGACCGATGGGGCCGAGAAGGCCACCACCCCGGTCCGCGCTTTCCTCGGCCGCCCGCAGGGCCAGCAGGCCATAGACCACCTGCATGACGGCCAGGGGGATGACCACCAGGTGGGTCCGGCGCAACCAGATGAAGACTTCGCGGCCAGGATGCCACAGCCAGCCACCCAGCACGATGAACCAGACGGGGCCCAGCACGCCCAGCGGTGTGAGTGTCATTACGGATGCCACCGCCACCAGGAGGGAAAGCAGTCCGGAAAGAATATGCAGCAGGCCCGTCAGGCGACAGGCCAGCCGCAGGGCGCCGGTCACGGGCAGGCTTGCGGATGGATGGTTCGTCGCTGCCATGACACTAGCCCAGCGGCCGGCGGAAGGTGCTGATGACCCACTTGGTGGCGCCGTAGCCCATGTTGGTGTCCATCATGCTCACCATTTCCCAGCCGTCGCGCCCCAAGGCGTTGAAATGATCCTCCAGCTCCGACAGATCGACCTTGCCGCCGAACAGTCCCTCGCCGTCGATCTTCACGATCTTGTACTCGTAACGCACTCGCTCCATGGCTGTTTTTCCTTTCTTCACCGCCCCCGATGCCGGGCGACACCGTGAAACCGCGGCCACTACTCCGGTGACCAGCGGATGTTCCTTTACTGTAGTGATATTTTCAGGAAAGTCAATAGTGCCAGTCCATGGGAAGAGCCATTCGCCCCGACAGGATCACCGCAACGGATTTCCCGCCTCCGGCAAAACTGGACAGGTCGTCGTGTCAAGGGCGCACCCACCCACCCTCGGAACGATGACCGACGTCTTGGCGCAGTCTGCAGCGACCGGCCCGGGAACAATCCCAGTCAATGGCTTGACGCGTATGACAGGCGACGCCCGTTTTCTCCGCCGCTGCCCTAATCCGCCAGCCGGCACAACCGGAAGCCTAGATTGGCAGATCCGAAGTTGGGCTGAATGCCCCCCCGTTCGGCGGAACGACATGCATCCGCATTGCTGTCATAACCGCCCCCCCGGATCACCCGAAGGGTGCCGCTGCTCGCCCCGCGATAATTGGTGACTGTACCCGTCGGGTATGTGTCGTAGATATCCCAGCACATTTCCCACATATTGCCATGCACATCGTGCAATCCCCACGGATTCGGATCTTTCATCGCCGCCGGTTTCGGCGTGTTGTTGCCCAGCGGATCGTTCAGGTTGGCACAAAACCAGGCCACACTCTCCAAATCCACCAGGACGCCCGCGGTGCAAAAGGGGCTGCAATGGGTGAACATGGGCTCGGCCACGGAGAAGGCCGAGGTCGTCCCGGCCCGGCAGAAATACTCCCACTCGCCTTCGGTGGGCAGACGATAGCCATCGGCGGTCCAGTCACAATAGAATGGCCCCGTTGAGTAATTGGAGGCGTCGATGGGCACCGTAAAGGCAGCGTCCGTATAATAGCACCGCGTCCGTCCCGTCTCGATGTTGAGCAGATTGGCGAACAATAACGCCCTGGTCCAATATAACATCACTGGGTTGGTGACATCCTCACTGGACGGGGTGAGATCATCAGGCAGCGTCGGTTGGGCGGCCTTCAGCTCCGCCCACATTTTTCGGGTCACCTCCGTGGCCATCACCGCCAAATCGCTGGTCAGCTCATGGGTAAACGCCGTCTCGTCGGGCTCGGTACATGGATCACCTGTCCCGCGACCCTGGGTAAACGTCCCGGCCGGAACGAAACGCAACACACCCACGATGCGGTCCAGCCCGCAGATATCACCGGCTGAATACAGCGTGGCCAGGTGGCCCACCTGATAATTGGCCAGAATGACGGTGTCCACCGCATCCGTCACGGTATCGCCGTTCAGATCACCACGGGCCGGCAGCTCATCCTGACCATACAGACAGGCGCTCAACAACAGAACTACCAACAGAGACCAACCTTTCATAACCGCGGCTCCTCTCTAGAAGAATTATGAAGAAAATGAATGAAACACCATGATTCCCTTCGGCGGCCGGGGGCACGGGCCCGCCACCGGCCGCAATGGGAGGGATCAGGCTTCATCTCGGCCGATCAGTATCCGCTTGTGCGATCACCGGCCAGCGGGCGCACCCATCGTTATTCCGTCGCACAGGCGCCGACAGCTGGACGGAAAAGGCCGCTCATCCTGTTAAACCTGGATTCCGAAATAAAAAGATCTGTTCCTCCCCAATAAAGCTACAATGAGCCGATTGGACAAATCGATGAGGAG
>JAFGRT010000009.1 GCA_016935015.1 Acidobacteriota bacterium
ATGCCCTTCGACCGTCTGCGCGACAGCGCCGGGACGTTTATCATGAGTGGCGATTCCTTCGAACTGACCCCCACCTTTATGAAGATGCTGCGGGTGGACTACGACTACATCCCCACCTTCGGCATGCAGTTGGCGGCGGGCCGGAATTTCTCCCGGGAACACGGGACCGATGTGGGGGAGGCGTTCATTTTGAATGAAACGGCCGTTTGCACCCTGGGCTGGGACTCGGCCGGGGCGGCGGTGGGTCAGCCCTTCGGCTACGGCCGGCGGCGGGGGCGGGTCATCGGCGTAGTGCACGACGTCCACTTCGAGTCGCTCCATCACCGCATCCCGCCCCTGGTGCTGCTCCTGAGCCGGGACCAGATGCACCAGATGGCGGTGCGGCTCCGCCCGGGCGACCTGCCCGGCACCCTGGCCTTTCTGGAGGATCTCTGGCACGAGTACCGGCCGGAATATCCCTTCGCCTACCGGTTTCTGGACGACCGTTTCGACGAGCTCTACCGTGCCGAGGACAAGCTGCACGAGCTGTTCCGTGTGTTCGCCGGCCTGGCCGTGTTCGTCGCCTGCCTGGGGCTCTTCGGCCTGGCCGCCTTCGCCGCCGAACGGCGCACGCGCGAGATCGGCATCCGCAAGGTGCTGGGGGCGACCACCGGCCAGATCCTGGGCCTGTTCTCCCGCGAGCTGACCCGCTGGGTGGTGGCGGCCAACCTCATCGCCTGGTCGGCCGCCTGGTTCATCATGCAGAGATGGCTGGCAGGCTTCCCCTATCGCGCCGAACTCAGCCCGTGGCTTTTCGCCGCCGCGGCGGCGGTCACCCTGACGCTGGCGCTGCTCACCGTGGCCGGCCAAGCCTGGCGCTCGGCCCGCCACAATCCGGTGGACAGCCTGCGCAATCCCTGAACCGAACCGTTGCCGGCGTGATTGCTCGAGTCTACTGATTTGGCGGAAGATCCGGGGTGTCGGATTCAGTCCGATACGGTTCGGCTATTCTCATTCGCTTTCAGATGAGCAACGGGGCGGGGGCCTGTTTCATTTCAACAGGCGGTCACTGTAGCGGCGGCTTAAGGGTACTTCCTGTCCGCTGTTCATGACGATTACGTAATCACCGTGGGACCAGGGCGGGATCTCCCGGATGAATTTCACGTGGACAATGTAACTGCGGTGGACGCGGGCGAAATCCCGGTCATCCAGTTCCTCTTCCATGCCGGACAGGGTGCCCCGGACCAGGTAATCGCTCTGGCCGCAATTCAGGCGGACGTACTGGGCCTCGGCGGCCAGGTACTCGATATCCGCAGTGTCCACAAACAGATAGCGGTCCCCCTTTTTGACCAGGATCCGCTCCCGGCGGCGGTTCGGCGCCGGCTGCTGCCCCAGCAGCCCGTGGAGCTTCGCCAGGACCTCGGCCGGGTCACGGTTCTGTCGCGTCGCCCGCGCCCACGCCCGTTCGAACCGCTGCCGGTCGAAGGGCTTGAGCAGATAATCCACGGCGTTCAGGTCGAAGGCGGCCAGGGCGTACTGATCATAGGCCGTCGTGAATACAAGGGGCGGCATGTCTTCCGGTCCGATCTCGCGGACCACCCCCAACCCGTCCAGTTTTGGCATCTGGATATCCAGAAAAACGAGATCGATGGGCCGTTCCTTGATGTTCAGGACGGCCTCCAGCCCGTCTGCCGCCTCCAGAACCCGGCTCACCTCCGGCTTGTCCGCCAGGAAACGCATCAGTTTCTTGCGGGCATCGGGCTCGTCATCCACCACCAGCACCATCATATTGTGCACTCCCTTTCGCTGTCTGCCTCAGTTCTGTAGGGCAGGGCGATGGTGACGCGCAAACCTCCCTCCGGCTTGTTCTCGAGATGCAGCTGCTGTTTGTCGCCGTAGAGTTCCGCCAGACGCTGCGCCGTGTTGGCCAGGCCGATCCCCTTGCCGAGGGCGGCCTGCGTATCACCATGGATGCCGGGTCCGTCGTCCTCGATGTGCACTTCGAGGGAATCGCCTTGCCGGTGGGCCGTCAGGGTGACGGCCAGGTCTGTGTTGCGCTCGAACCCGTGACGGATGGCGTTTTCGACAAGGGGCTGGAGCAGAAACACGGGGACAAGGGCGCTTTCCGTGCCGGGCGCCGCAGCGGTGTGCCAGCGCAGATGGCCGGCATGCCGCCGCGCCTGGATGTCCATGTAGAGGTTCAGCAGGCCCATCTCCTCGGCCAGGGGGTGCTCGGTGCGGCCGTCCCGGTTCAGGGTGCGGCGCAGCAACTCGCTGAGATCGCTGATCATCCGGTCGGCGGCGTCCGGGTCGTCGAACATGCGGGCCGAGATGACGTTCAGGGTGTTGAACAGGAAATGGGGTTGCAATTGCCGCTGCAGGGTCTGCAACCGCGTCTCGGCCAGGCGGCGCTCCGTCCGGGCGGCCCGCAGGGATTCCTCCTTGAGCCGGTTCGACTTGTCGAGGTAGAGCACGATGCCGTAGGTGATGAAGTAGATGATGATCTGGTGCGAGTATTCCATGGGCAACCGGTACTGCAGCAGGCCGTAGTCGTACGGTCCCTTGTCCAGCAGGTGAAAGATCAGGTTGCGGCTGCCCCACATGAGCATGGTGTGGCTGAAGCCGAACAGGAGCGAGGCGGCGCCGTGCAGGAGCAGGCGCGGGAACACGTGGGGGCGCTGGACGGGGTAGCGCTGGATGAAGGGGATGAGGAGCAGGATCAGCGGCAGCATGGTGAAGGCGCCCGTCATCTCCATGATGAAATAGTGGAGGTAATTGACGGTCTTGCCTTCGGCCAGTTCGTTGGTCACGAACCGGGTGAAATTGAAGAGGGCCAGGGCCGCGAACAGCAGCAGCAATAGCGGCAGCAGGGCGCGCAGGTCGGTATGGGGTCTGGTTTCTTTGTTTTTTCGCATGGTCACTATGGCACGGAAATTATAGGCACAGACCGGCGCCGATGCAAGTGGCATCTGGCGCTGGCTAGCCGCGAATCGCCGGCGGATCAGACGCTTTTTTCCATGGCCGGCACCGGCCGGCGCGGCACGGCCAGCGTGAGACGGGGCAGGCGCCGGCCGTTGAGGAGCACGCCGATCCAGCCGGGCCGCACCAACCGGTTGTAGGAGAGCAGCGACACCGCGGTGGTCGCGGCCAGGGCCAGGAGCATCTTGAGGGCCGTCGGCCAGGGCAGGTGGATGAGGGGCATCTGGAACAGGAAGAGGAGCGGAGCGTGGATGATGTAGATCCAGTAAGAGGCATCGGACAGGAACCGGCCCCACACCGTCGCCTGGTCAAACCGCCGCTGGAAAAGGCCGGTCAGTCCGTAAAGCATGCACCAGACACACAGGGCGCCGGCGACGGCCGTGACGTAAAAACCGGCCTGGGCCAATGACGGCACCTTCAGCTGGACGAAGCAGCCGGCGATGGTCACAGCCATCCAGAAGAGGCCCTGTCCCAGGCGGCGCCAACAGTCGGCCGTAAAGTTGGCGATCCGCTCCTGCTGATGCCAGAGCAGCCAGCCGAAGAGGTAGAACGGGCCATAGACCAGGATGGCCGCCGGATCGGGCAGAAAGCCCTGGGGTGCCGGGAAAACGGCGAATTCCGCGCCCAGCAGCGTAACGGCCGACACCGCCGCCAGGATCCACAGGAGGACGGCGGTGGGCATTGCCCGCAGCCGGCGGTGGGCCTCGCGCAGGAATCGGGGCGGACGCCCGAGCCGCCGGCCCAGACCGATGATTAGCGCCGTGGCCAGATAGAACCAGATCAGGTAAAGGAGGAACCAGAAGTGGCCGGTGTTGAGATGGGCCAACATCCTCGGGAACCAGGCAGCCAGGTAATTCCAGTCGATGTCCTGGCCGCTGGACAGCACGCGCTGGACCAGCTGCATCCCCTTCAGCAGGGGGATGAACAGCAGCACGCAGAGCGCGAAGGGGAGCAGGATACGACGGCCGCGGTTGGCCAGCAGGCGGGCGGTGCCGTACTTCCGGTAGAGGAGGGCGGCGAAGAAACCGGCCATGGCGAAAAAGACCGGCATGCGGAAGGCGTGGATCATCAGCAGCTGGATGTCGTAGGCGACGGAAGTGACCGGCTCCTGGTACCACCAGACATCGGGCAGGGTGGTGAACGGGGCGATGGCGTGGATGTACACCCCCAGCAGCATCATGGCCCCCCGCAGGGCGTCGAAGCCGTGAAATCGTTGATTGGCTGGACTCTGACTCATGAAGACCTCCCGGTTGTTGTCTGTTTGATCTTTCATGTCTCAGTTGTACCGGAAGACAGGCTTCCAGGCAGCGGCTTTGGCATGAGCGGGATTGCGGGGTATATGAGCGGGATCCGGAGGAGGATCAGGGTGAGGGTGATCGATTAGGCCGTTCGTCGCCCCGGGACGGATCGGAGCGGGTGGGGAGCAAACCGATTTCCGGCGGCCCGCCGGACGGGATGGGAAGAGTTGCGAATGATGATGTTGGGATAGGGTACGGCAGGACCGCGACCGGGCCGTGGTCCGTCACTTGATCGCCGGCTGGGCGCTCACCGTTCGGCTATCTTCCAGTTTTCCAGGCTACCCTTCACCTGAAAGGTTTTGGACTGCCACTGCAGTTGCTGGGCGTCAAAAACAACGATATCAAGTGGGCTTTTGGTGTCGCCCGGCAGACCTCCCGCCACTTTTTCAAAATCAGCGCCGCTATCCAGAAGCTGTCCGTTCAGAGCGATGAGACGCGCGCCTTTGGGCAGCTTCTGGCCGATGGACACATTGCGCGACTCCAGCATCTCCAGGCCGGGGAGACGGAACGGGGCCTTGGCCTGCTCGTCCAGAGGGAATTTTTCCTTCGCAGCGACGGTGGAGACCACCTCCAGTAAACTGTTCAGCAACTGCACCGCCTGGGCGCAGAGCGCTGCCGCTTCGCCCGTAGAGTAACCGGCCTTATCCCACCGGGCGTCGATGACATCCCGGCAACTGCGACCGTCGAGAAGTTCCTGGGCCGCTCGCGCCAGATCGGGTTTGATCATCTCCTTGCCGGCCAGCAGGGTCCGGAGAATATCCCGGATGGGTTTGCCGCCCCGCAATCCGGCCACAACCTCCTGTTTCCATTTACCCGTCAGGGCGCGTTCCTTGATACCGTCGTAGATCTGTTTGAAATCAAATATGAACCAGATGCCGATAAGGATCAGAAAAACTTCCCGGGAGAGCTCGAAATTAAACAGGGAGATGGCCCAGCCGGGATGGGAATAGGCCTCCAGTCCATAATAGAGGATATAACCCGTGATACCCAGCCCGATGATACCGCCCCACAACTTGCTGAAACGGCTGACAATAACGGACAGGATCACACCCCCGATCACGATGCCGCGAAACGTGTAATCTTCCATCACGACCTCCACCGATCCACCCGACCCAGCAAACGGTTACCTTCACCGGGTGATCCTGTTTCTGCGAATTGTGAATAAGCGTGAAAATTTTTCCTATTTTGGAAAGAAGCACCACGGATTGTCAAGGTAATTGTGCGGCAGCGAAGCGGCGCTCCGGCTCGATGGCGAATTCGGTTGAGCGCGGCTTTCAGTCAAGGAAGCGATGGGGAGATCGCCGCCCGTACAGGGGCGGAGGGAAAATCTCGGATATTAATAGATGTGCTGAAATTACGCTTTGCCGCGCAGCGAACCCACGGGCAAGACGACCCTTAATTGGCTTCGAGGCCTGAAAGACCGGCCAGAAAATAGCCGAGAACAATCCACGGCAGCCCGACAGATACTTTTTTGGCCTCAAAAATCGGACTTTAAGGCCTAAAATCCTGTGGAAATCTCACGTAACATACAAAATTTCAGTCGATTTTCTTGGTCCGACCCCAGTCTACCACGGCAGCCCAACAGTAACTTTTTGGCCTCAAAAAGCTGTCTCTAAAGCAAAAAATCCCCTTGAAAAATGATCTAATGCATTATTTCACAAATGATTGCCCTGGTCCGACCTCAATCATTCAATCATTACTGGACCTGCCCGCCTATTGCACCGTCCGGACCAGACGGAAGCCCGTATCCCATAAACGGCTGGCCGGCCGGTTGTTATTGTCGCGCGCGGCGCAGCGCAGTTTATAGGACGCGTACTTGAACGCGCCGCCACGCACGATC
>JAFGRT010000087.1 GCA_016935015.1 Acidobacteriota bacterium
AGTCGTCATGAGGACAGACGCCCGCCACAAAACGCATGTCGTCCGTCCAGCCGTAGCGCTGCTGAAGTTGCTCCTCCCGCGCAGCGGCCAGGCGTCGGCACTGGGCCAGGACCGCGTCCATCTGGACGGCGTTGCTGGCGAACCCGACGATGTCCATTTGCCCGCGCTGCCGTCCTTCGGCGGGGATCCCCACCTGGGACAGGAGATCGGCCGGGGTCGGCGCTTTTTCCTGGGGCGCCGCCGCCGCCGGCCAGGCCATGAGCAAGATCAGCACGGCGGGCAGCCAGGCGGCTTTGTCTCCCCATAAGGTTGGGGTGATCCGAATTGGGGACCGTTGGTGGTGATTCATGCGCCCTCCGTCCGGGACATACCCGTTGATGTCACTCGCAGTGGTGCGGTTATTCATTGTAGCCCACATCCGTCCTGCTTGTCACGACTCATGTGGACGGAAACGCAACCGCCGCGCCGAACAGGGCGGCCGGATGGGCGATAAAGCGGCCGGCGTCGGATCATCCCGGCGCCGTGGGGCAGGCGGTTTCCGGCTAAAAAGTGATGACTTTCCAATCCCCTTTGAGCATGTCCGACAGCGGTTGCCCCATGTACCTGACTTCGATGCCCAGGCCGGCCAGGGCGTCGGCCACGCCGTACATCTCGGCGCAGGCCTTGCAGGCCGTCAGGGTCACGCCGGTTTCCTTCATCTTGACGAAGGACTCCTGCAGCTCCCGGTCATGGGACAGCAGTTTGGATGAAGGGCCCCAGACCAGCAGCTGAACCTCGTCGAACCAGCCGGATTTCTTGGCGTTGTAAGTGTACATGAACACCATCTTCAGGGCGACGTCCCGATCACCGCTGGTCCAGACCACCAGCAGCTTCGAAACGTCCTTCCCGACGGCGGGCGGGTCACTGGCCGCCGCGGCAGTGGCCACGGCACCGGACATCAGGATCAGCAGCAGGCCGATCCGCAGGGATTGCATGGTTGTCATAACGCCTCCTTGAGGGGATCGCTTTCTGTTGGAATCAGCTGATGGATCGGATGCCCAAACCACCGGTGGACGTTTCGGAGAAGGGGTTCGGCAGGGCGGACGAGCGCACATTTTTTACAGGAGCCGTTTCATCAACCGGTCCAGGATGTCATGGTCTGCCGGACGGGTCTCGCCGACGGCCAGAAGCAGAAACGGTCCGCTGGGCCGGCAGAGAGCGGGGTCCCCCCTGTCGGTCCGCCAGGTGATGCCGTCCGTCGCGGATTCCAGGCCGGCAGCCGGCGCGGCGGCGAGTTCGGCTGCGGTCCGGGTAAGGATGGCGGCGGCTTCATCGGGAGTGGGATAACGGAGCACGAGAACGGCGGCATCCCCCACCCTGGCGTAGAGGCCCTCGCTGAATCGGTTGAAATTGGGTGTTCCGAGGGGTTGCCGGTTGAGCAGGGCCAGCGGTCCGCGCAGGTAGGTCAGGTGGCGGGCGTCAGCCAGGGCCGGTCGGCACCGGTCAACCAGGTCCGGCCGGTCGAACCGGGCGGGCAGTCGGTCGCAGATGTGCCGGGTCATGTCCTGAAGGCCCTGGAGGGTGACGGGATCCGTGTCGAACCCGGTGACCGTGATGAGGAAACGGTTCTGCCAGGCGTTCAGATAATAATCCTCCAGCCGGGCGTCGGCACCCAGATCCACAGATCGCCCGCCGGGACCGGTCTTGAACGTGTATATCCCGTAGGCACTGGCCGGCGAGAGCATTTCGAAGATTTCCACGTTCAGCTGGTGGCCGGCCGGATGGGCGTACTGGGCCGTGATGGCCCGCAAAAAGCCGTACTCCTGGTAGATATCGGCGCCGCCGTTGATGAGGATATAGAGATCGTCGCCCACCACTTCCTGGATGCCCCCGGTGATGTTCCATGGCGCTGCCGCCTCGGCGGGCAGCAGCGCCCGGATGGAGTCCGGCGCCTTTTCCGGCGACGGTGTCTCCTGGCAGGCGACCAAAACCAGCAGGAGCGGCAACAGAACGACCAGACGTGTGATGGGCGAAGTCATGGGGTCGACTCCCTTCATGCGCGGGGTGGATGGCCCGCCAGGGTGCGATACGGAATCAAAGGGTGATGTCCTTCCGGTGGACGGCGGACGGATCCAGCCGGCCCAGGCCGTGCTCCGCGGCATACCGTATGGACAAAATTTCCTCAGGTTTCAGCCCCCACAGTGTGCAGCAGTAGGCATCCAGGGCGACGCGGTCGGTGCCGGCCACCACCTGCTGCGGCCGGAGCAGTTCACCGGGGCCGAAGGGGCCGTTGGTGATGATGAATTCCGTGGCGTCCACCAGACAGAGATCGGGGGTGACCACGGTGTTCAGGTCGGCGATGCACTGCTCCAGGTGGGCGATGGCGCCGGCGTCGGTGGCCCAGTTCTCCTGGTGGAAGGTGCGGTTGCTGACGGGCGAGTTGAGGCCCATCAGATTCTTGAGGGTGCCGGTAAACCGGTTGCCGAGATGGTCCTTGGTGACGGGCACGTTGATGAAGACGTCATAGTCGAGGAAATCCTTCATGATGCGGGCATCCTTCAGGGCCTTGCCGCGGGGGACGGGCACCGGCGCGAAGAGGGATTCGTCCTTGCGGTCGGCGATTGTGAGGGTCGCCCCGCCGGCGGTGATGACGGGCGTCAGGCCAGCGGCGTCCCAGGCCGTCTGCGGCAGCCAGCTGACGAAGGCGATTTCCCGGGCGGCGGATTCACGGCACATCTCGATGACGGCCCGCACGATTTCGGGTTTGGTGTAGGTGCCGGGATTGTTGCGCTGGACGTTGGCCAGCACGGCCACCCGGGCCCCCGGGGCCACGAATTTCTGCATACCGCCCAGTTCATCCACGGCGCGGCGCGCAGCGGCGAAGGCGTCGGCGCTCGTCACGGCGACGATGGTGGATTTTTCCGCGGCCTGAACCGGTGTGACGGCCGGTCCGGCCAGTTCGGCCAGGACTTTGCCGCCCACCAGGGAAGAGGCGCCGAGCAGGGCGCCCGTTTTCAGAAACGATCGTCGGCTGAATTCATGGCTCATGATGCCTTCCTATGGGTAAGGATGGGTAAGATTTTCGTCCGGTTTGCGGAAGGAATAATGTCACCTTTTCTTTCCGTTGCACTGCTGTGCGGATCATCACATCATTCTTCCGGTCCGCTGACGATGGCCAGTATAGCAGTAACCGCGATTGGTTACCAAACCATTTGCGCCAGCCAGCGGACTGAACCATCCATGGTATTTGCCGGGCGGCGACTTATGTCTGGTGCACCCCGCGTAGGCGTCTCTGACAGGACTTTCGGAGATAAATCAAGATAAGACGACAAACTCATTTATAAACAGGC
>JAFGRT010000088.1 GCA_016935015.1 Acidobacteriota bacterium
AGGTCAGCCACTGCACCACCACCGGCATGTTGGCGATGGGAAACATGAAGCCCGACAGCAGCACGGCCGGCAGGATGAAAAAGAACAGGCTCAGCATGGCCTGCTGCTGGGTGCGGCTGATGGTGGAGATGAACAGGCCCAGGCCCAGGATGGTCAGCAGGTAGATGGCCGTGCCGGCCACCAGCAGCAGGAAACTGCCCCGGAAGGGGATGCGGAAGGCGAGAATGCCCACGGTCAGCACCAGGAACATGTCGAAAAAGCCGATGGCGGCAAAGGGGATGGTCTTGCCGATGATGAACTCCAGCGGCCGGATGGGCGTGACCAAAATCTGCTCCATGGTGCCGACCTCTTTTTCGCGCACGATGGCCATGCTGGTCAGGATCATGACGAGGATGGTGACGATGAGGGCGATGACCCCCGGGACGAAAAAGTTGCGGCTTTCCAGGTTCTCGTTGAACCAGGCGCGGACCTCCAGCCGGACCGGCTCGGGCGTGATGCCGGGTCGCCGGCCGGGCGCCAGCTCTCGCTGCAGGCGGTCCAGGGTGTAGCGGCGGATGATCTCCTGTCCGTAACTGAGGACCACCGACGCCGTGTTGGAATTGGTGCCGTCCACCAGCACCTGCACCGGGGCGGTGTCACCGGTGAGCAGGGCCGACTCGAAACCGTGCGGCAGGCGGAAAACGGCCTGCACCTGGCCTTCGTCCAGCAGGGCCCGGATCTCGTCGGCCGAGTCGATGACGCCCGTCTCGCTGAAATAGCGGCTGTTCACGAAGCGGCTGACCAGCTCGCGGCTGGCGACGGTTTGGTCCTCGTCGTAGATGGCGGTGGCGATGTTCTCCACGTCGGTGGTGACGGCGAAACTGAACACCAGCAGCTGGATGATCGGCATGGCGAAAATCACCGGCCGCATCCGCGGGTCGCGAAAAACCTGGATGAACTCCTTGACCAGCATCCGTCGGATTCGTTCCAGCATGACTACACCATCTTCTTCCGAAATTTGCGAATGGACAGCCCCACCATCAGCAGGCTGAACGCGGTCATCATGAGCGCCGCCGGCGCCAGGATGTCCAGGCCGATCCCCTTCAGGTAGATCCCCTTGAGCAGGGTGATGAAGTAGCGGGTGGGGATGATGTAGGTGATCCCCTGGACCACCGTCGGCATGTTGCGGATGTCGAACACGAAGCCGGAGAGGAGCAGGGCGGGCAGGTAGGTGGTGACGATGGCCAGCTGGCTCGACAAGAGCTGGCTGCGGGTGGCGATGCTCAGGAAGAGCCCCTGGGACAGCGCGCCCACCAGGAAGACGATGACCGCCGCCACCAGCAGCGGAATGCTGCCGCGCAAGGGTACGTCGAAGATAAACTCCCCCATGAAACCCACCAGCAGCGCGTCCACGGCGCCGATGACACAGTAGGGAATCAGTTTGCCCAGGACCAGTTCGGTGCCTTTAACGGGCGTCGCGATCAGCTGCTCCATGGTGCCCGTTTCCCACTCGCGACTGACGGTGAGGGACGTCAGCAGGGCGGCGATGACCATGAGGATCACGGCGATGAGGCCGGGGATGATGTAGTGGCGCGACTCCAGCTCGGCGTTGTACCAGACCCGCGGCCGGAAGTCCACGGGCACGCCCCGGCCGCCGCCCGTGAAGCGGTCCAGGCGCTCCAGCAGAATGTTTTGGGAGTACCCCAGCACGATCCCCTCGGCGTAGCCCCGGGCCAGGGTGGCGGTGTTGGCGTCGGTGCCGTCGAGGAGGACCTGCACCGTGGCCGTGCCCTCGGATTCGAGACGCGCGCTGAAGTCCACCGGGATAACCAGGGCCATGAGCGCCCCGCCCGAATCCAGCAGCCGGCGGGCCTCGGCGTAACCGGTGATGGAGGCCTGCAGCCGGAAATACTCCGAGCCCGTGAACCGGCTGACCAGTTCACGACTGGCCGGCGTGCGGCTCTGGTCCCAGACCGCCAGCGGTACGTTCTTGACGTCCAGGGTCAGGGCGAATCCGAAAAGCAGCAGCAGGACCACCGGAACCAGCACGGCCATGGCCAGGCTGCGGATATCACGGCGGATGTGGATGAACTCCTTGCGGCAGACAGCGCACAGGCGGCGGGTATTCATGCGCGCACCTCCGGTGGCGTTTTCTGAGCCCGGTCCCGGGCCTCGATGAGGGAGACGAACATGTCTTCCATGGAGGGGGCGATGGACCGGATGCTCCGGATGTCGAGGCCATCTTCGGCCAGGGCGCGGCGGATAACCTCGCCGGTCGCCGCGGTGTCGGCCACAACGGCGTGCACGGACTTCCCGAACAGGGCCGTTTCACGCACGCCGGGCAGTCCGGCGATGATGTTCATGGCCCGGATGGGATCGGCCGATACCACCTCCACCACGTCATCGGACATCATGTCCGTTTTCAGCCGGGCCGGAACGCCCAGGGCGATGAGTTCGCCCCGGTAGATGAGGGCGATGCGGTGACAATATTCGGCTTCGTCCATGTAATGGGTGGTGACGAAGACGGTGACGCCCTGGTCGGAGAGCTGGTGAATCAGGTCCCAAAATCGGCGCCGGTTGATGGGGTCGACGCCTGATGTGGGCTCGTCCAGGAACACGATGGGCGGCTCGTGCAGCAGGGCGCAGCCCAGGGCCAGGCGCTGTTTCCATCCGCC
>JAFGRT010000089.1 GCA_016935015.1 Acidobacteriota bacterium
CTGCCGCCCGACGTGCGGCACTGGATGTCGCCCTCCAGATCCGTCACGGAAATGCCGCCGCCGCCGGTTTTCACGCGGAGATTGAAGCGGGCTGGAACTTCCACCTCAAAGTGAACGTTCAGCTTGTTATCTCCGCTGCCGAACAGGCTCCAGCCGTCGCGGGCGCAGCGGGCTTCCATCGTTACCCCGTCGCCCGTCTCGTCGAAATGGACGCGGAAGTCCTCAAAAATTTCGTCGGCCTGGCTGGCCGAACCGGCTCGGGCCCGCAGGCGGATGCGCACCGCGACGTGGTCGTCGGCACCGCTGGCGATCGCCACCGAACCACGGTCGGAATCGAGTTCGAATGTGCCACCCGGTCGGGCCGGGAATTGACGGTCGATGATCTTGTCGATGGCCAAAACACCGCTGCCCAGCAGCAGGCTGGCAAAGGCCAATATCCAACAAAGACGCTGTCTGGTGATCATGACTCCTCCTTAAAAAGCTGGTGGATAAGCGGCTCCTCAGAACTATACGTATTCCCGTTGCGGGTAGTTCTCCGGAATACGGATCTGTCATCGAAAACCCGGCGCGGACGCATTTTGTGACAATAAAGTCTGAACTCGTCCAGACCAGTTTGAATCAACATGTAAAGTTGAGAAAAAGACCATCGCAGTGCAGGGAGGATCCAGCAATGAAACGGAAACCGATCTTGTGTTTGGTCGGCATGATGTTCGTCATGGCTCCGTCCATGCTCCAGGCGGCCAAATTCTGGGAGAAGGAGCCGTATACCGAGTGGAGCGCCAAGGACGCCCGAAAGATCATCACCCAATCCCCCTGGTGTTATGAATACCGGTGGGGAAATATCGGCAATATCGCCGGTAGTGTCATCTGGGGCGACAATTCAGAGCGTGAGTTCACCACCATTTTCCGCATCGCCGTCTACTCCTCCCGGACGGTCCGCCAGGCGTATATCGCCCTGATCGCCGACGGGGATCAAAGCAAATTCGAAGAGTATGAGGAATTTGTATCAAAAGACTATGACGAGATTGTGCTGGCTATGACCGTCGATTCCGTGCCCCGGGGACTGTCCTCGGTATTCGACCTGAATGCGGAACTGCAGGCTTTGCGCACACCCGATCTGATCCACAACACGTATCTTTCGAGCGACGACGGGAAAAAAGTCTACCTTCAGGAATACATTCCCCCCACCCCGGATGGCACCGGAGCGAAGTTCGTGTTCGCCAACCATCTCCCGGACGGCTTGCCGTTTATCACCCCGAGTACCGGAAAATTTCGTTTTCAGACCAAAGAATTCCGCATCAAGGAAATCGATCCGCAAGGTCAGGCCGAGGGCATCCCGGTCCGGGCGACCCGGGAATTCGTGGATGAGACGCGCAATCTGAAGACCGATGTGGTGTCCGTCGACGCCACCTTTGAGCTGAAGAGGATGACCGTCAAGGGTGAGCGGGATTACTGACCGCCGATCCGTGGTTGTCCGCGGCCGAAAGGCCATGACCGCCCCACCCCCGAAAAGCCGACGTACCCATGATTCGTCAAGGAATCCGGAATCCTCTTCCGGGTGACGTGCAACCATAATTTCAGGACAGACGAAAGCGAAACCGCACACCACGATTTCCGGTCTGTACCGGGATCTCGAAGCGGCCGTCCCGGCAGTCGTAACGCTGGGGAATTCGCTTGACTTTATTTGGATTAAATGTTAAGAAAATCATCTTTCAGTACTTCTGTTTAGCCCCACGGAAGTACATCGTCCACGGAAAGGTCCAAGGAAAATGTACCTGTATTTGCTGGCGAACGCTGCAGAAGCCCTTGATCTGAACTTTTCGCTGGTCGTGGTCATGGTGTTGTTTTTGATCTATCATTTCGTGATGACGCGCCTTTTTTATCGCCCGTTGTTTGGGGTGCTGGAAAAGCGGGAGGAGCGCACCTCGGGAGCCCTGGCAGGGGCCGGCCGCACCCAGCAGGAAGTGGAAGAACTGTTGCAGCGTTACGAGGCCGGCATCCGCAAGGCCCGGCTGGAAGGGTACGAGTCCGTAGACCGGGTCCGCCGGGAAGCGAACAGCCGGCGGGATGAGAAAGTGCGGGAAGTGGAGCGGGAGACGGATGACCTGTTGCGCAATTCCCGCCAGGAGATCCGGCAATCTGCCGAAGAACAGAAGACAATCCTGCTTGAGCAGACGACGGCGCTCGCCCGCCTGATGGCCGAGCGGATTCTCCAGCGACAATTGTAGCCGAGAGAATGCCTATGTCCTTTTCGAAACGATGGATCCACACACTGATCTGGCTGACCGTTCTGGCGCCGACCCAGGTCTTGGCCGCGGGCGGGATTGAAAGCGTGTTCAGTGATACATGGCTGACCATCGGCAAGGCCTTCAACCTCGTGGTGATCATCGGCATCCTGGTCTATTTTTTACGCAAGCCCATCGGTCATTTTTTCGCCCGGCGCTCTGCCGATATCCAGCGCCGGATCCGCGAGGCGGAACAGGCCCGGGATGCCGCCCAGGCCCGGCTGGCCGACATCCAGGCCCGTCTCGAGAAACTGGATACCGAGATGGATGAAATCCGCCGCCAGGCCGAGGCCGACGCCCGGGTGGAGCGCGAGAAAATACTGACCCAGACCGAGAAAGATGTGGTCAAAATGCGCCAGCGGGCCCGCAACGAAATCGAGAGCCTGAAAATGCAGACCATCCGTGAGCTGCGGGAATACACTGCGGCGAAAGTGGTGGAAATGGCCGGCGATGTTCTGCGGCGGGAACTCACCACCGAGGATGAAGAGCGTCTGTTCAACTCATTTCTGGAAAAGATGGGGGACAAGCATTGATTCGCAAATCACTGCTCCTGAAATACGCCCGTTCGCTGGCGGAAGTGGCTGTTGAGAGCGGATTCGAACCGCAGATCCAGCAGAATTTCGAGCACATGACCGCAGTGAACCGGCAGGTCCCCGAATTCCTCAAGGTATTTAAAAACCCGGTCATCCCGCTCGACGTAAAGCGAAAGCTCATGACGGCCGTGGCGGATACATTCGGGTATCATGCCTACTTTCGTGATTTTCTGAAACTTCTGACAGATCATCACCGCACCGCTTACCTGCCCGACATTTACGAGCTGTACCTGCGGGAACAGAACACCCTGACCGGGATCCTCAGCGTCCAGGTGTTCGCGCCCCGGCCGCTGGATGAGGCCCATCAACGCAGGCTGGCCTCGGAGCTGGCGGAGATTCTGGGCGTTCGCATCCAGTTCGATGTGGAAATGGACGACACCCTCATCGGCGGGCTCAAAATCCGGATGGACGGCACGGTTTATGACGGCAGCGTGAAGCGGCAATTGGAGCGGTTCAGGGAAAGCCTGTCGGCGGAAGCAATCGGATAACACAACCGGAGAAAACGAATGGATATCAGAGCGGATGAACTCACTCGCCTTATCAAGGAGCATATCAAAGGCTTCGAGGCGGAAGTCGATGTCAGTGAAATCGGCAACGTTATCACCATCGGTGACGGCATCGCCCGCATCTACGGCCTGGAAAAAGTCATGTACGGCGAGTTGCTGGAGTTTCCTCACAATGTCTTCGGCATTGCCCTGAACCTGGAGGAGGACAATGTCGGGGCAGTGCTGTTGGGCGAATTCTTCGAGATCAAGGAAGGCGATCCCGTCAAGCGAACCAACCGCATCATGCAGGTGCCCACCGGTGAGGCCCTGGTGGGACGGGTGGTCAACGCCCTGGGTATACCCCTCGACGGCAAGGGAGCCATCGCCACGGAAGTGTTCAATCCGGTAGAACGGCTGGCCCCGGGCGTGACGGCCCGGCAGCCGGTGAAGGAGCCGTTGCAGACGGGACTCAAGTCCATCGATTCCATGGTCCCCATCGGTCGCGGACAGCGGGAGCTCATCATCGGCGACCGCCAGACGGGGAAGACCGCCATCGTTGTGGATACCATTCTGAATCAAAAGAACACGGACGTCATTTGTATCTATGTGGCCATCGGCCAGAAGAATTCCACCGTGGCCCGGGTGGTGCACACTCTCGAGGAGCACGGCCTGTTGGAAAAATCCATCGTGGTGGTGGCATCGGCCAGCGACCCGGCGCCCATGCAATACCTGGCGCCCTACGCCGGCTGCGCCATGGGCGAGTATTTTCGTGACAACGGCCGGCACGCCCTGTGCATTTATGACGATCTGTCGAAACACGCCGCCGCCTATCGTGAGATCTCCCTGTTGCTGCGCCGGCCGCCCGGACGCGAGGCCTTCCCCGGCGACGTGTTCTATCTGCATTCCCGGCTGCTGGAACGCGCGGCCAAACTGAACGAAGAGAACGGCGGCGGTTCGCTGACGGCCCTGCCCATCATCGAAACCCAGGCCGGCGATATTTCCGCCTACATTCCCACCAACGTGATCTCTATCACCGACGGCCAGATCTACCTGGAAGCGGATCTGTTCTACAGCGGCTTCCGACCGGCCATCCATGTGGGGAACTCGGTGTCGCGCGTGGGCGGCAATGCGCAGATCAAGGCCATGAAGCAGATCGCCGGCACCCTGCGCCTGGAGCTGGCCCAATACCGCGAACTGCAGGCCTTTGCCCAGTTCGGCAGCGATCTGGACAAGGCGACCCAAGCCCAGCTGAACCGCGGCGAGCGGCTGATGGAAATGCTCAAGCAGGACCAGTACCGGCCCCTACCTGTGGTGGACCAGATCATGATCATCTACGCCGGCACCAACGGCTATCTGGATGATCTGCCGATGGAGCTGATCCGTAAATTCGAAGAGGAGCTCTTCGAACACCTTCACACCCGCCGGCAGGCGTTGCTGGACGAGATCATGGACAAACGGGCGCTGGACGATGAGCTGAAAGAAAAAATCCGATCGGCGCTGAGTGATTTCAAGACGATGTTCGTGGAACAGAACGTGTCCAAAAAGGAATCCTGAGGACGTGACCCATGGCGAACCTGATTGATATCCGCCGCCGGATCCGCAGTGTACAAAACACCCGGCAGATCACCCGGGCCATGAAGTTTGTCTCGGCGGCCAAGCTGAAAAAGGCGCAGAACCGCATCTTCGCCTCCCGCCCGTACACACGGCGCATGTTCCAGCTCATCAATCATCTGGCGGTTCGGCAAGAGGATCTGTCCCATCCGCTCATGGAAGAACGCGGCCATGAACGGATCCTGCTGGTCCTCATAACCGGCGACAAGGGGCTGTGCGGTTCCTTCAACGCCAACCTGATCCGACGGGCCCAGGAATTCATGGAAGAGCAGCCCGAAGCACAGGTGGTTCTGGACCTCATCGGCAAGAAGGGCTATGATCATTTTCATAAGCGGCACTACGAAATTTTCGCCCATTACGTCAACCAGCTCTCCGAGGTGAATCTCCAGCTGGCGGAAGAGATCGCACGACCCTTGATGGATAAGTTCCTCAATGGGGAAGTTGACCGCATTTTCATCATATACAATGAATTCAAGTCGGCGATGCAGCAGAACATCACCGTCGAACAGCTGCTGCCCATCGCCGAGGTGGAATTCGAGGCGGAAACGGACCAGGAACCACCGGTCCCGGCCGTGGAGTTCATTTATGAGCAGCCGCGGGAAGAGATTTTCGAGGATCTGTTCCCGCGCCACGTGATCGTCCAGATATTCCATGCGCTGCTGGAATCGGTGGCCAGCGAGTACGGCGCCCGGATGGCGGCCATGGATCTGGCCACCAAGAACGCCGGCGAGATGATCAACCGTCTGGTCCTCTTCCGCAATCGCGTCCGCCAGGCGGCCATCACCAACGAGATCATTGAAATCGTCAGCGGGGCCAACGCCCTCTGACCAGGAGCGCTGCGGCCCAGTGCCGGCCAGACCGGCGCGGCCCGCTTCGGCCGGAATATCCGGCAAGACTGAAAGACAACGGTAGGAGATACCCTCATGACTGAAGGCAAGACCGTCGGCAAAGTGATTCAGGTCATCGGACCGGTGGTGGACTGTCTTTTTCCCGAAGACAAGATTCCGTCCATATATCACGCGGTGCGCATCACCAGTAAGGGCTACGACGTCCCTGTGGTGATGGATGTGACCGCCGAAGTGCAGCAGCACCTCGGCGAAGGACGGGTGCGTTGTGTCGCCATGGAACCCACCGAGGGGCTGGTGCGCGGCATGGACGCCACGGATTTGGGCGGCCCCATTACCATTCCGGTGGGGCGCAACACTTTGGGGCGGGTCATGAACGTGCTGGGCGAAACCGTAGATCAGGGGGGTCCCGTGGAATCGGAGCTGCGTTACCCCATTCACCGAGCGGCCCCGTCTCTGAAGGAACAGGAAGTGGCCACGGAAATGCTTGAGACGGGGATCAAAGTGATCGATCTCATCGAACCCTTCCCCCGCGGCGGCAAGATCGGCCTGTTCGGCGGTGCCGGCGTGGGCAAGACCGTTATCATCATGGAGCTCATTCATCGCATCGCCAAGGAGCACGGCGGCTTTTCCGTGTTCGCCGGTGTCGGGGAGCGCACCCGCGAGGGGAACGACCTCTGGTTGGAAATGAAAGAATCGGGTGTCATCGACAAGGCGGCCCTGGTGTACGGCCAGATGACGGAACCGCCCGGCGCCCGCCTGCGGGTCGCCCTCACCGCCCTGACAGTGGCCGAATATTTCCGTGATGAAGAAGGACAGAACGTCCTCCTCTTCATCGACAATATCTTCCGCTTCACCCAGGCAGGTTCGGAAGTTTCGGCCCTGCTGGGCCGCATGCCGTCGGCCGTGGGCTATCAGCCCACCCTGGCCACGGAGATGGGCGAGTTGCAGGAACGCATCACCACCACCGACAAGGGATCCATCACCTCCATCCAGGCCATTTACGTGCCGGCGGACGACTACACGGATCCAGCGCCGGCCACCACGTTCACCCATCTGGATGCTACCACCAACCTGGAGCGCTCCATCGCCGAGATGGGCATCTACCCGGCGGTGGATCCGTTGGCCTCCACATCCCGGATTCTCGATCCGCGCGTCATCGGCCAGGAGCATTACTCCGTCGCCCGTGAGGTGCAGCAGATTCTCCAACGCTACAAGGACCTGCAGGACATTATCGCCATCCTGGGCATCGACGAACTGTCCGACGATGACAAGCTGATTGTATCCCGGGCCCGCAAGATCCAGCGCTTTCTGTCCCAGCCGTTTTTCGTGGCCGAGCAGTTTACAGGCATCGAAGGAAAATATGTCCCGTTAAAGGAAACCATCCGCGGCTTCAAGGAGATCTGCGAAGGGCAGCACGATAAAATCCCCGAGCAGTCGTTTTACATGGTGGGCGGTATCGAGGAAGCTGTGGAACGGGCCGAAACCATGGCCAAGTCCTACGAATAACAGGCAGATGACGAGCCCGGACCGGGCCGCGGGAGAGAGCAGCCGTCATGGCACAATCGATGTTGAATTTCGAACTGATGACCCCGGAGAAAAATCTCTACTCCGGAGCGGTGAGTGCCGTCTATTTTCCTGGCCTGGACGGTCAGTTGGGTGTCCTGCCCGGTCATGCGCCCCTGGTAACCAAACTGGGGATGGGGGTGATCCGTTGTGAAGTCGCCCTCGGACGCGAAATCCGCTTTTTCTGTGTCGGTGGATTCTGCGAAATCATCGGCTCGGACATTCGCATCCTGGCCAATATCGCCGAGGCCAGCGACGAAATTGACGAGGAGCGGGCCCGGCAGGCCATGGAGCGGGCCCAGAAGCGTATTTTCTCCTACAGTCCCGACGTCGATTACAACAGAGCCGTTCTGAGCCTGCAGCGCTCCCTGGAGCGAATGCAGGCCCTGGGCAAACGGTTGCGGTAATCAGCCGTCATTATTCCCCTGCATGTATTCCGACCGCCGCTGCGCCGCACCGATCCGGCCGGAGCAACCTTGCGGCCGGAGAGATGAGCGGAGAGAAAGGAGCTCTTGTGGCCATCGAACTGATCATTTTTGACTTGGACGGTGTTCTGCTGAACTCACGCCATGTGGTGGAAACGGCGGTGCGGCGTGGGATCGATGATCTGGCCGGCGAGACGGGCCGAACGTTCTCCCTCCCCTCACGGGAGGAGATCTATGCCCTCATGGGCCGGCCCAATGCCACCTGGTTGGAAGGGCTTGATCTCTCCCTGAGCGCACCGGAATGGGCATTTTTCAAGGAGCGAGTGGCCGGAGAAGAGATTCAGGCCATCCGGCGCGGGGAAGGACTCGTCTATGCAGGGATCGAGGATATTCTCATCTGGTTGATGAACCGGAATCAGCGTTGCGCCATCGCCAGCAATTGCGGCCGGGAATACCTGCTGGCATTTCTGGATCATTTCCGCTTGGATGCTTACTTCGATTTTTCCCTCTGCAATGATGATGCCCCGCCGGACGGGGATAAAACGGATTTGCTGGGGATGGTCCTCGAAAACCAGCAGGTGTATGCTGCCGAGGCGGTGTACATCGGCGACCGCGGCGCCGACGAGACGGCCGCCGGGAATCTCGGTCTCGGTTTCATCGGTTGCCTGTGGGGGTTCGGGGCCCCGGATGAGTTCTCGGATCGGGCCGTCTGCTGTGAACAACCGGTGGACCTGCACGACGTCTTGCGCAAGCTTCTGGCCATCGGCCGGGAATAGGGGCCGGCCGTGGCGGGGATGAATCGGCCGGGCTATTCCTTCAGATTGGCATGGATGGCAAATAACCGTACAATCTAATGCCAAACACCTCAATCAGCGGTCCGGTCAGAGGAGGGATGCGCCCGCGGGGATCGCCGGGAAGAGGCTCTCATTCCAGGTAGCGATCCACCCAGGCGGCGATGAGACGGCCCACGTAGCGCGCGTATGCCTCGTCCAGCAACAGGTGATCGGCCTGATCCAGGGAGATGAAACTTTTGGGATGACGGGCGGCCCTGAAGATCTGGGCGGCGTTGTCCACACCTACGGTGGAGTCGGCGGGCGAGTGGAAGATCAGCAGTGCCCGGCCCAGATTGCGAATGTGATGTTCCAGGTTTTGTTTATCCAGATCATCCAGGAACTGCTTCTTGATGGTAAAAGGGCGGCCGGCGATGGACACGCGGGCCTGCCCCGCCGACTCGATTTCGACCCGTTTGCCGTGCAGAACCCGGTTGAGGTGTTGCGGTTCGAAGGGCGCGGCGATAGTCACCACGGCCCGGCAGGCGGGCAGCTGACCGGCGGCCTGGATGACGGCCGAGCCGCCCAGGGAATGCCCGATGAGCAGCTGTGGGGCGGCGTGCTCTCCGGCCAGGAAGCGGGCGGCCAGCAGCAGATCCTCCACATTGGAGGTGAAATTGGTGTCGGCGAATTCCCCTTCGCTCTCGCCGAGGCCGGTGAAGTCGAAGCGAAGAACAGCAAAACCGGCCGCGGTCAGGGTCTGGTTGATGTTCAAAATGGGCTTGAGGTTCTTGGAACAGGTGAAACAGTGGGCGAACATGGTGAAGGCGCGGATGTCACCGGAGGCGGGCCTATCCAGCCGCGCCATGAGGCGATGCCCCTGGCTGCCCGGGAACGACAGTTTTTCCGATTTCACACGTCCTCCTTTCGCCACAATATGGCCGGTTATCGGCGGCGCCGGGCACCGGCCCCGTATCAATAAGGCAAGTCCTTCTCCAGTTTGTCTTTCCCCCAGCGCGGCAAGCGGAACTGGTCCGGTCGCAGTTGCAGGACGTTTTTCAGCCATGAGTCGGGATAACCCACTTCCCGGGGCCGGTGATTCTCGTCCTGAACGTAGCCGTCGTTGTAGCGGGTGATGAGGTATTCGCCCAGCGCGCGCCAGCGCTCCGTCACCAGGGCCGTGTGGCTGAGGGAGTAATCCGTCAGGTAGCGCATGGCCGCGGCCCGGTCCTGCTCCAGCAAGGCCTGCGCGGTTTTCTCCACGGCCGGTTGCCGGGTGACGAATTCCTGTTCCTGGGCCTGCTGTACTGCCTGGATGTCCTTGATCATGTAAGAGTATTTGAGATTAGCGAAATTGGCCACGAAATTGAAGACCCACCACGCCGAGTCCCAGGAGAATTCGCTCAGGCGTCCGGTGGCGAGGCTGGGCGGCACCTCGGTGCAGCAGCAGTAAAAGGGGATGTAACAGGTGGTATAAGTGTCGTCGACGCCGTACCAGTAAACGCCGCCGATTTCGTCGGGCAGCCAGGCACGGGACTGGGAGATGAAGGAAAAGCCGGTCTGCTGGGTGGAGATGGGCCGCTCCCAGGTGTAGTCGGTGTCATCCATCGTCCAGCTCATGGGCCGCCAGCGGTTGGGGCTGCCGAAGGGGCCGGCGTCCACCCCTTGTGTCATGTCATAGGGCGTGCCCTCGTAATGATCGCGCATGAGTGCCATGACATCGGCCACGCCCAGTTTCTGGTCCGGCCGGATCCAGAGCGGATAGGGCTCGGCCCCCTCGACGCCGCGGTGATAGTCGGGCGGAAACACCTGCGACGGGGCCATCCGCCGGAAGAAGCTCCAGACTCGGGTGGCGGTGTAGCGCAGGCTCTGGGGGGTCATGGGATGATAGGTCCGGTTGAAGCGAAAGGGCTCGCCGCTGTCGGGATCGTAGAAACCCTGCTCGACGGCGAAGGAGATGATGTTGGGCGAATACAGGCAGTTGGCGGGGTCATCCAGGGGGAACTCGCCGATGCGCGAGGCGTTGGCGTGAGCGCAGACGAAGCCGTCGGGCACCCGGCGGGCGACCCAGATGGCGCCGATGGCGTCGGGGCCCGGCCCAATCATCTCCATGATCCAGGCTTCGTGCGGATCGGCGATGGAGAAGGTCTCGCCGGTGCTGGCATAACCATGCTGCTCCACCAGTTCGGTCATGACCCGGATGGCCTCGCGGGCCGTCCGCGCCCGCTGCAGGGCCAGGCGCATGAGGGTCCAGTAGTGCAGCAGGCCGACGCGGCTCTGCAGTTCCTTGCGGCCGTCGAAAGTGGTTTCGCCGATGGCGAGCTGGTGTTCGTTGATGAGACCGTAGACGGCGTAGGTGTGCGGCACCTGGGGGATGGTGCCCTTGACCTCACCGCGCCGGCTGATCTCCACACCTTCGTCGGGCCCGTGGTCAGCGGCGGGTTGATACGTCAGATGGGGATGGAACTCCCCGTCACAGGCATAGGTAATAATGACCGAACCGTCGCTGCTGGCGCCCTTGCTGACCAGCAGGCTGGAACAGGCAGACAACCACGGAGCGGTAGCCGCCAGCAGGCCGAGAATGATAACGGTAAGGAAGAAACGATGGATCGGAAACATGATACCTCCGGCTGAGTGATCTGAAACGTTATTGTAGTGCAAAGCCGGCGATTCGTCAGCGGGAAATCCGGACCAACGAAATGGAGGGGGCGTACCAGCCGGTTCCTGGAAGAGATCCGTCTCAACCGCTGGCGGCCAGGCGCAGGAAATTGTCCATCAGCCGGTCGGCCAGACGGAACATGGTGGCGACATGCTTTCGGCATTCATGGATCAGTTCTTCGAATGAACCACCGTGCCGCCCAAGTTCGTCGGCATATTGGACGGTCCAGGCGGCGGCCTCGGCGGGGCCGATTTCGAGGTGGAACAGGAGACCGGCGACATTTCCTCGCCGAAACGCCTGGTAGGGGCATTCGTCTCCTTGCACCAGCCAGCGCCCGCCGGCAGGGATATCGAACACGTCACCGTGCCACTGGAAGACGGGGAATTCCGGCGGGAAATCCGCGAAAAGGGGGTCGTTCTGCCCTTCATCGGTCAGACTCACGGTCTGGATGCCGATTTCCATCCGGGCCGCGCGCCGCACCTCCGCTCCCAACAGCCGGACCAGAAACTGGGCCCCGCAGCAGATGCCGAAGCAAGGCCGGCGGGTGGTCAGGGCATCCGCCAGGAAAGTCAACTCCCGCCGCAGAAAGGGCACTTCCTCCGCTTGCCAGGCAGAGATGGGGGTGCCGCCCACCAGGATGGCGTCGTAGGTTTTTGGATTCGGCCAGCGGGATTGGCCCCAGGCGGGCAGGACCGTCACCTGATGGCCGCGATGTTCCAGATGTTGGGCATAACGGCCGAATCCTTCCAGGGCACAATTCTGAACGGCCAGAATACGCATGGGTGATCTCCCGTGGAGCCGCAGTCGATAGCGGATTCGCTCCGTCACAGGTCCGGGGCGAATGGAGGCGATACGATCGTGTGCTGACAACCGGGATCAGGGCTTTCGGGCCTGGTTTCAGTGTATCATCTTTTCCGTCGGGGGATATGCGCAAAATGAGGCACGGGGTGCCTTCCCCACGACGACTCTGTGGCAGGCCTGCGTGAAGGCGGATTCAGCGGATATACCGGCGCGGGACAGCCGGTGGCCCGGAACCGATGCCGGTGCGCATGGGAGGCATGGTCTGGCGGTTGATGTCTCGCAGATGGCGGTAGGCTTCTGATCCGCGCTGCAATTTAAAATAGCGCTGCAGAGCGGACCATGTCTGATGGGTGGAAGAGACAGTGGCCGCCCGATGGTGGCGCGGGGGAGAGAACGCAAAGCGATAGCGCAGTTGCTGTGGTACATGTGACCGGCCGTAGGCCCGGGCGGCTTCCACCACGTCCCGGTTGGTGCAGTCGCCGGCGGCGTACGGTCCCGTGTGCCCCTTCTTTTTGATGGCCAGATCGACCAGTTTCCGCTGCGAGTCGGCACCCGGTTCGATACTCGTTTTCAGAACGACCAATGCCTGGTTGACGACCGTCGCCCGCCGCTTGACGGCCAGCGCCTTGGCCGGCGGCGCAAGATTTTTCGGCGTATCCTGATCCTGGCCGCAGATGCCCGAAAGGGCGAGGGCCGACAGGATCAATAGGGAGATCCAACGCATGGTGCCCCCCCCCCCCTTTCCCGCCGTGCGACGGCCCTTCAGGCGAGCGACAATCGACCGCCCCGCCGAACAGGCTTTCGTCTTTCCGAATTTTTCCGGCGCCCCCGGTCCGACAAGCGAGGGGGATCCATGATAACCCGAATGTCACCGCACAGAGCAGGATGCCATTGCCAATATTGTAAAACAATGACTGGGTGGTGGCCAGCCGATTATCGGCGGGGAGGGCGCGACGGACCGGTCGGCACCGGGCGGGCGTTGCGCCTGGTGACCGTGAGGGCATCGGCCGTTATTCGGCCCAAGCCATCGACTTACAGGGATGAAAGAAGGTACACGGCGAAGGAGGCCAGCCAGTGTTCGCCGGCATAGTCGCCGCTGTGGACGTTCTGCAGGGCGTCTTCGGCATGGCGAAAGGCCGCGTCCCACAAGATCGGATGAGCCGGGTGATTGGCTGGAAGTGCCGCGGCGATGTTGGCCATGCACCACGCCCGGCTCAGATTGAGCCCATCAAGATGGACCAGCTGTCCGTCGCTGCGGTCGGTGACCACCGCCGGCTCCAGGAGGGATGCCGGCCGGTTCTGCGCCAGCTCCGGCAAAAAGGCCGTGAACCAGGTGATGAACTCGGCCCGCGGCAGGACGCGACGCATCAGATCGGCCTCCATGAGGCAGGGGGAGAAGAAATCGTTGCCGCCGGGCTCCCAGCCGGCCGGGCAATCGGCATCGGCCAGGTAATAGGTGCGGCTGCGTTCCACCACCAGGTCGCTGAGGGCCTGCTGGCCCATGCCCCGGGCATAATCCAGTGCGAAGGCCAAGCCGAATGCGGTGTTGGGATGCACGCCGGTGCGGATGGCGTAGGTCTGCTTGGGGAAGAATTCCAGGTAGCGTTCCACCAGTGCCTGTTCCAGGGGGCGGAGATTTTCGCGCCAGCGCGCGGCGTCGGCGTCATCCCAGGTGTGGAGTTCCTCCACCAGTTTGAGCAGCCAGGCCCAACCGTAGGTCCGTTCGAAGGAAGCGCGCCCTTTTTGGTGGATGTAGGCCGCCTCAGCCAGCAAGTTGGCCTTGGTCAGGTTGCGGTCCAGGGCGTCGCGGATGGCCGGCGCCTCGGGCAGCTCCGGAAACAGCTTCAGCACCCGCACTAGCAGCCAGTGGCCGTGCACAGCCGAATGCCAGTCGAAGCAGCCGTAAAAGGCCGGGTGCTGGTCCCGCGGGGGGGTGACCTCCCGCTCGTGGTGCATGACATGGGACGGTTTGTTGGGGAACTCCTGCTCGATGCATTTCAGGGCCAGCTGGGCGAAGCGTGACGCCGCCGCCGGATCCAGCTGCAACGCCCGCAGGGAGGCTTCGCTGTTGCCGCCGTGGTCCGCCGCCAGGGTAGTCGCCGCCGGGGCGATGAGGCTCGCAGCCATCAGCAGTACCAGAAACGGGAGTGGAGAACGTGTATACATGAGGCTGGCTCCTTGAAACAGTTTTGTAAAAGTTTAACAAATTTATAACAAAATGTACTCACATTTTAAGAAAAGATACTGTCGGCACGGGTTTGTCGACATTTTCACTGTCTCCAACGGGCCGGATGCCTGTTCATTCCATTGCCGGTTTGTTTGCCTTGTTCGATTGTTCAAAACGTTTATTTGCAATACAATATGACCCAATTTACAGTCATTTCAACCAAAGCCGGCGTTCCCGGCGGCGATGGATGTCCGGCCGCTTTACGAATCGCTTCCATATTCGTTGCAAATTATACCATTCTACAATAGAATAATAATTGTTTTTTGAGAGTGGATATTTCAGTTTAGATTATGGACAGGAGGAATCCATGACCCATCGTACGAATAAGACATTGTATTTATTCATGCTGTTCTGCCTGCTGCTGGCCGCCCCGGTCGCCGCGGCCGTCAAGAAACCGGCCGGCGAGGTGGTCCGGGCCCCGGCGCCCGTGTACAACGATGAAGACCAGCGCCGCGACCTGCCGGTGCCGCCCAGCGATCCGGCCAACTGGCAGCCGGTGAGCCGTCGCCTGCCGGCCGACGCGCACATCATCCATATCGGGCCGGACCAGTCGGCCTCCATCGGCTCCGGCCTGGGGATCGCTAAGGCCACCATCTTCCAGGAGGGTTTTGAAGCGAACCTGGATCCCGGGACCTGGAGCTTCTACCGGCCGACGGGTTCGCCGGACGTGCAGTGGGGCCGCAGCACCTACCGCAAGGCGACCGGCAGCTACAGCGCCTGGTGCGCCCAGAACGGCGCCGCGTCCCCCGGCGCCGGCGGCGACGTGCCCGTCAACACCGAGACCTGGATCATCGCCGGGCCGTTCGATCTGTCCACGGTCACGGCCGGCACGATCTCCTTCGACCTGTGGCTGGAGACGGAGGCCAGCTATGATCCGCTGCAATACATGGCGTCGACCAATGGAACCAACTTCTTCGGTTGGCAGACGTCACAAAACACCAGCGGCTTCGAAACGTTTACATCCGATCTGGGGAATTATGCTTCCAATGATCTGACGGGGGAGCCGCAGGTCTGGTTTGCCTGGATCTATATCAGTGATGTGTCCACCCGTTTCGAGGGCGCTTACATCGACAATATTAGCGTCGTCGGCGACGGCGGCGGCACGCCCGGCGTCTACGTGTTGACGGACGACAACGACAACAACGCCTGGGGCGGCACGGCCGACGGCGATTGGAACTATTGCCTCTTCAACACCGACAACCTGCACCCCATCGAGTTTCACATCGATGTGACCGAAACGAACATCACCTCGGCCCAGCTCTTCCTCCTCTGCAACGACGTGGACGAGGACACCGAGCCCAACAATCCCGAAGAGGACGAGGTCTACATCAACAACAACTACCTGGGCAACTTGCGGGGGGCCAACAACGAGGATTCCACCACCGTTTTCAACGTCAATCCCGCCTTCCTGGTAGCCGGGGGCCGCAACCGGGTCCAGATCCTGGTCAACCAGGGCGCCGCGGCCGATCCCGGCGACTGGTGCGTGGAGCTGAAACGGGCCCAGCTGGCCATCAACGGCGCCAGCGGCGGCCGGGCCGACTGCCGTTACGTGGAGACGGACAAGGCCAATTACGACTGGTCGGAAACGGTGCACATCACCTATGACATCGATACCACCGCCACCAACCAGGAAATCCGGGTGGAAACCAACATCATCTCTCCGGCCAGCACCATCGTGGCCGGCTCCGATGCCGTGTTCGTCATCAGCGGCGGCGCCAATGATCCCCGCAACGTCGACCTGGTCTTGCCCGGCAGCGGCGATGCCGGTCAGTACACGGTACAGGTGCTGGTCTTCGACAACGCCACGGGCGAGTATGAATCCACCTGCACCACGCCCATCACTATCGGTGGCGGAGGCACTGCCGGAGTGTATGTCATCGAGGACGACAACGACAACAACGCCTGGGGCGGCACGGCCGACGGCGACTGGCACTACTGCCTGTTCAACACCGACGCCCTGCATCCCATCGAGTTCCATATCGATATCAGCGAGACCAACATCACCTCGGCCCAGCTGCTGCTCCTCTGCAACGACGTGGACGAGGACACGAACGCCAGCAACCCCGAGGTGGATGAAGTTTACGTCAACGGCAACTATGTGGGCACCCTCACCGGCGCCAACAACGAGGATTCAACCACGGTTTTCACCGTCAATCCGTCCTACCTGGTGCCCGGCGGCCGCAACCGCGTCACCATTCTGGTGAACCAGGGCGCCGCGGCCGATCCCGGCGACTGGTGCGTCGAGTTGAAGAAGGCCCAGCTCATCGTCAACGGCGCCTCGTCGGGTCGGACCAGCTGCCGTTACGTGACCACCGACATGAGCACCTACGCCTGGGGCGACACGGTGCAGGTGACCTACGACATCGATACGATCCTGGCCACCCAGTCCATCCGCGTGGAGACCAATATCATCGCCCCCAACAGCAACATCCTGGCCGGTTCGGACGCCGTGTACACCATCAACGGCGCGGCCGACGATCCGCGTAACGTGAACCTGAACCTGCCCGCCAGCGGGGTGGATGGGGTTTACACGGTGCAGGTGTTGGTGTTCGACACGTTTACCGGTGAGTTCGAGTCCATGTGCACCACCCTTATCACCATCGGTGCCGGCGGCGGGGCGTACATCACTTACCTGCCCCACTTCGCCGAGGAGGTGGGGGCCTGGCTCACCGAGCTGACCCTGGCCAACGGAACCGCCACCGCCCAGTATGTTACCATCATGCTGTACGGCGACGACGGCACCCTGCACGGCACCACCGGTTTCAGCCTGCTTCCCTTCGGCAGCGTCACCGAGCCTATCTCCACCTATTTCCCGACGCTGAACGTGCCCTTTGGCTGGCTGAAGATCATCACCAATTCCGATTGCGTCAAGGGGCTGATGCGCTTCACCTATCTGCCGGCCGGCGGGGTGTCCACGCTGCCGACGGTGGACATCACCAGCACCCGGCTGATCTTTCCAATGATGGAGACGACGGTCATCTGGAACAGCGCCTTCGCCGTGGTCAACACCACCGACACCACCGCCAACATGACCGCCTACGCCTACGCGCCCGACGGCACGCTCCTGGCCACGGCCAGCGGCCTCCAGGTACCGCCCAACGGCAAGTATGTCAACTACCTGACCTCGACGTTCAGCGTCGCCCTGCCACCCCAGGTGATGCTCATCGTTGAATGCGACCAGATGGTGACCGGGTTCGCTTTGGCTCTCAACGGTAATATCTCCAAGATTGTGGCCGTACCGGCCAGCCTGTGCGGGCTGGTTCTCAAATAGGCCGATGTGTTTTCATGACGGGGCCGGACGGGTCGTTTCTCCCTTCGGCAAGACCGTGAAGGCCCCGGGCTGCACCCCTGTGGTGCGGGACGGACCGATGGAACGGCAGCTCCGGCTGCCGTTTTTTTCGGTACCCCGCCTTCGCCGAAGGCGGGGA
>JAFGRT010000090.1 GCA_016935015.1 Acidobacteriota bacterium
GGCTGTCCCGACGGACCCGACCGCCAGGCCCACGGCGGGCTGCCCTTCCTGGAGTGGTACCTGCAGCAGGTGCACGACTATGAACAGACCAATGGCCTGCGGCTGGTGGACTACCTGGACATCCATTATTATCCCCAGGCCAGCGGCGTGTTTTCCACGGATGAATCGGCCGCGGCGGTGCGGCTGCGCTCGGTGAAAAGCCTGTATGATCCGGACTATGTGGATGAGTCATGGATCGGCGAGCCGGTCCGCCTCATCCCGCGGATGAAGGAGTGGATCGCCGCCCGGGATCCGGCCATGAAACTGGCCATCACCGAATACAGCTGGGGCACCGACGACGATTCGCCCAGCAACGCCCTGGCCCAGGCCGAGGTGCTGGCCGTGTTCGCCCGGGAGGGGGTGAACATGGCCATGCGCTGGACCGCCCCGGCTCCGGACAGCCGGGTGGAGGACTCCTTCCGCTTGTATCTCAATTATGATGGAGCCGGCGGGCAAATTTCGGGCGAGACGGCGGCGGCCGTGAGCGGCGACGTGGATCGCGTGGCCGCCTACGCCCGGGTGGACGACCAGCGGCGGCTCTGCCTGCTGCTGTTCAACAAGGATACGGCACCCCACACGGCCGATATCACGGTGCTCGGCGGCGTGTACCAGACGGCCACCCTGTATCGCTTCGATGCCCTTGCGCCGCTGGGTCCGGTCGGGACAGCGGACCCGTCGGGCGGGGACCTGTCTCTCGATCTGCCGGCCCGCTCGGCCACCCTGGCGGTGGTTCAGCTGGATCGCTATGGTGATCTGAACCTGGACGGGACGGTGACGGCTGAAGATGCCCGCCTGCTGGCCGATTGCCTGGCCGGGTCCCTGCAACCGGGCGTCGCACCATTCGCCGCCCAGGCGGCACTGGGTGACGTGGACCGCGACGGACAGCTGACCGTGGTGGATCTGGTGCTGGTCATGGCATATCTGAGCGGGAGAATTCCGTCGTTGCCCGTGTGAGCGACAGGAGGCAGATGGCAATGCAAGATGGAGAGGGAATAAAGGCTGAAGGCTGAAGGATAAAGAACCCGAACATCGGTACTCATTCCTGCCGGACGTAAGACCTTTTCCCGCAGAAAGACCGGCAGTCGGGGGCTGCCATGCCGCCTGATCATCCACGGACATCCACGCCAATCCCCTTCATCGATGTTCACAAATTATGGATATTACTTTCGTTATTCGTCAGGCGTCCAGCGGCGACAGGTTGTTGAGGTCGTGTTCCCAGTTGGTCGGAGCCAGCGTCAGCAGCCAACCTTTGTCATAGGGATCGTGCTGGATGAGAGTGGGATTTTCCAGCACCGACCGGTTGACGAGGAGCACCCGGCCCGAGACCGGCGTCCATAAGCGGTGCACACCTTGCTGGCTGTCATACAGGGTGGCGCACGGTTCGCCCTGCAGGCAAAACTGTCCGGCCTCAATGCAGTCAATGGAGGTGAGGCACTTGAGGCAGCGGGTCATGCAGTGATGGGCACCCACCCGAACCGCGCCCTCGGGCAGCGGTTGCGCCCAGGCGTTCTTGGGGATGCAGTAGAAGCCCTCGGGCAGGATAAGCTCCACCAGCCGTTCCTCCTCGATCCCCATGCGGGCGGTCACTTCCTCGTATGTCTGGCGGAACTCCAAGGCCCGGGTGGCCAGGGTCCGCAGCTCGGCCGGGGTGAAGGGTTTGGCCACGTAATCGAACGCGCCTTTTTTGGTACAATGGACGGCCGTACCGATGGACGGATAGCCGGTAATCATGATGACGGTGATATCGGGTTTCTGTCGGCGAATCTCCTGCAGAAGTTCCGCCCCGTCCATATCAGGAAGCATGAGGTCCTGCAGGACCAGCGCGTATTTCTGTTGGTGGATTTGCTCCAGTGCCTGAGCAGCGGAGAAGGCCAGATCCACTTCATGGCCCTCGCTCTTCAGCACCTGGGCTACACTGCGGCACACGGTCTGGTCATCATCCACCACCAGGATGCGGGCCTTGTATCTGATTTTCATGGATGAAATCCTCCTCACATTTTTTAGGGTCCGATCACATGCCGCTTCGGACCGCTGAGCGGTTTGACCGTTATCCCGAACCGACTCATGCCTCTGAATCCCTTCCGGACACTCGATGCCGACAGGCTCACCCTCCCGCACCGGAATCCGACGCGGAGGCATCCGGCCGGGCAGTGCCGTTCATGTGATGCCCCGTTGACTCCGTCGGCAAGATCACCGCCACCGTTGTGCCGTGGTTCTGCCGGCTTTCCATGTCAATACGGCCGCCGTGTTGCTCGACGATACCGTAACTGACCGACAACCCGAGGCCGGTGCCCCGCGTGCCCTTTGTGGTAAAGAAGGGATCGAAGACCCGGTGCAGATGCTCCGGGGAAATGCCGGTCCCGGTGTCCCGTACAACCACCTTCACCTCATTGTTGCCCTCAGCAGGTTCCGATGTCACCCATAGCTCACCTCCGGACGGCATGGCGTCCAGGGCGTTCAGGATGAGATTGGTGACCACCTGACCGATCTTTGTTTCATCCATGAACAGCCGGGGCAGGGCCGGCGCCAGGTCCAGGTGCAAGTCTACGTTATGAAGGCTGATCTGGTTGCGCAACACGCCCACCATCCGCTCCAGCACCCGGTTGATATCACCGGGTCGGGGAAGAGCGCGTGATTCGCGGGCGAATTGGAGCAGATCCCTGACAATGTCCCGGCAGCGGGCGGCTTCTTCGTTGATGATTTTCAGCTTTTCCTGCAGAGCCGGATCATCCAGTGTTTCCTCCGCGGCCAGACCGGCATTGATCATGATGGAGGTCAGGGGATTGTTGATTTCATGGGCCACCCCGGCGGCCATCTTGCCCAGGGAAGAAAGTTTGGCCGCTTGGTGAAGCTGCTCCTGGGTTTCCGACAATTG
The DNA here is from genome assembly GCA_016935015.1 of Acidobacteriota bacterium. Classification (GTDB taxonomy): domain Bacteria; phylum Acidobacteriota; class JAAYUB01; order JAAYUB01; family JAAYUB01; genus JAFGRT01. Next base: position 2,915 of record JAFGRT010000090.1, read on the forward strand.
TTGGGTCCGCTCTTCGACTCGTTGTTCGAGACGGAGAGTCAGTTCCTGGTACCGGATGGTGACTTTTTCCAGATCGGCGGTCATCCGGTTGAAAGATTCGGCCAGTTTAGCGATTTCCTGCGGCGAGGAAATGGTCACCCGGTGGCTCAGGTCGCCCCGCGCGACTTTCCGTGTCGCTTCCATGAGTGTGTTGATGGGTTTTATGGCGCCGATTGCCGTTCGATAGCCGACGATGATCAGCAGGGTCACGCTGAGCAGGGCGACGACGAGGAACTGAAGGATGACCCGGTTGCGTAGCTGGACATACGGGGCCTCCAGAATACCGACATAGAGCATGCCGATGATGCGGTCGTCCAGGTCGCAAAGGGGCTCGTAAGCCGTGATGTACCAGTCCTGCACTACCAGGGCGCGGTGGATCCAGGGGATGCCCCGACCGATGACCTGATCATAGACTTCCCGCGATACCTGTGTGCCGATGGCTCGTCGGCCGTCTGCGTCGCGCACGTTGGTGGCGATGCGCCGGTCGTCCAGAAAAATGGTGGCCGTGCCCAGCTCCTTGCCCTCGAAGCGCTGATCCTGAAAGAGAATGTCCCGGATGCGGTCGACAATGGCGTTGTCGCGGTTCAGGAGTTTTTCGCCATAAAGCACGCCGATCAATCGGCCCTGGTAATCGAGGACAGGGGCGGCCGCGCCCAGGACCATCCCGGCCGCCGGGTCGGCGGTTGGCATGGAGATCGGGTCAGCCTCATCCGCGGCAAGGAGCGGGATCTCCGCCCGGTGGGCCAGATCCGGGTGCTCGCGGGCCAGTTCCGGCCCGCTTGCCACCTGGGTGGCGGACACAGCCGCATTCGTCTGCCAGTCGGCCAGGACCTGCCGGACCGCCTGACGGTCCAGCGGATCACCCGCCAAATCCGGATTGAGGCTGCGGATGACGACCCGGCCCGCCGGATCCGTCAGGTTCAGCACGTCCAAGCCTTCCCGCTCGCGGATCTGCTGCAGTTCCGCGATCAGCTCGGAACGGTGGGCGAGGGCCGACTTGTCCTTGAGAAAAAAGCGCAGGGCGGTCAGCCGGATGGCCTGGCGGATTTGGTTCAGCTCGTTTTGGTAGATTTCCCGGGCCGAATTGAGGTCCAGCCGGACCTTCTCCTGGGCCTGGGCGACGATGGTGTTGCCTACGGAGCGGACGCCGAAATACACCGAAAAGAGGGTGCTGACCAGGATGACCACCGAAAAATTCAGAATCAGACGCGTCTTGAGAGACACGATATACCCCATGAGGTCTGCTCCGGCAGCCCTCCCGCTACAGGCGAAAAACAAACAACGCGATGATCGAGCCATCACGCTGGGTTCAGCAGGAAATCCGTCGGAATCCCCTGTACCGTAAATGCTTCGGTCAGAGGATGGTCCACACCGGGATCATAGCATGAAATGGCCGACAGAGGTATGCATTCTTCGCCGACCGCTGGGGTAAAGTCGGCCGGCATGGTGGAATTCACGACGGACGTTTTCCTCGTCGGTGTCCGATATGCGTAGCGAAACAGGTGACCTGAAGCCGGCTAGCTGGAATTCGAAACTTATAACTTGACAAAACATCTCAACTAATGATAGATAGTGTACACTTCGACCGATGATTATACTGCCCGATGGACATAGCATGAACCCTCCAAATCAGTCAAAAATGCCATACCCAGCGGACCTCACCCGACGAAACGTCGCCCGTCTCGGCCTGTTCCTTCTGCTGGTTCATGCCGGTCTGGTCCCCTACGCCGGTTTGGCGCTGTGTGTGGGCGCTGACGGTCATGTTGCGTTGACGGCCACTCACGGCTGTTGTGACTCACCGGCCGAACCGGTATCGGGTTGCCGGTCGAATGCTGACCTCAACAGCCCAACGCCGGATACCGGCTGTGTAGCCGCGAACGGCTGCCTGAACGGCACCGCCTGTAGCGGAGGATGTCTGGACATTCCCGTTGACCCGTCCGCGGCGCGGTTGATGAACGACGCCGACCCGGACGCGAAAAAACTGGCCGCCGCCCCGGGATTTTGGCGACAAGCGATGAATGTGATCCAGACTTCATCGGCGGACCTGGCGCGTACACCAGGCGATATTCCTGCGGATCCGATGCGGCGACAGCTGCAGACCGTGGTGCTTCTTTCCTGATTGCCGCTCACCAAGTTTTTGTTAAACCATCCCTGAAATCAATGGAATGAACGGGCCCGCCATCGGCGGGGCCATGAGGAGACGGCCATGCCACGGTCATGGAAATTCTGCAACGCAATGATACCCTTTTTCCTCCTGGTGTACCTGTCACCGGTGATGACGGCCAACACACAGAGCACGGCCGGTCTGGAAACCGGGCCCGCCGTGTCGCCGCCAAGCGGAGCGTCCCGGCCCACGCAGGATGGTGACGCGGCGCCCACCTCCGGCGGTGATCGGCCGCTGGATCTGGCCGGCGTTCTGCGCCTGGCCTTGACCCATCATCCTGCACTCCGGGCCCAGGACCATCTGGTGGACGCCCTGGATGCCCAGCGACGGCAGGCGGACGTGCGGCCCAATCCCGAGATCGAACTGGAGATGGGGGAATTCAGCGGCACCGGCGAACGGCGCGCCTTTGTGGGCGCGGAGACGTCGCTGCGGCTGAGCCAGCGGCTGGAGCTGGGGGGCAAGCGTGACAAGCGGTCCAGGCTGGCCCGGCGCACGGCCGAACTGGCCGAATGGGACCGCCGTCAGATCCGCTATGACCTCATTCGACAGGTGGTGGCCGATTACTATGCCGTGCTGGCGGCCCAGGCCCGCCTGCAGCAGCTGACGGAGGATCATCAGCTGGCGCAGCGACTCGAGGAAGTGGTGGCGGCGCGGGTGGACGCCGGCAAGGTCTCGCCGGTGGAGCTGCTCAAGGCGCGCGTACCGCTCGCCACCAGCCGGCTGAGCCTGGAACAGGCGCGACTGGCACTGGCGGCCGCCCGCCGGCAGCTGGCCCGCCACTGGCAAGATGAGCCCGCCGACTGCGCCCGGGTGACGGGAGACCTGGAAACGGTGTCCGCCCCACCGTCGCTGACGGAGCTGACCCCCCGCCTGGCGGCCCACCCGGCGCTGGCGCGCTGGGCGGCGGAGCAGGATCTTCAGGCGGCGGAACTTGACGTGGCCCGCGCCGGCCGCATTCCGGACCTGACCATCAGCGGCGGCGTACAGCGGTTCGAGGAGACCGACGATTTTTCCTTCGTGGCGGCGGTCTCGCTGCCCATTCCGTTGTTCGACCGGAACCGGGGCGCCATCGAGGCCGTGGTCCATCGTCAGGCCCAGGTCCGCCAACAGCGCCGGCAGGCATGGCGGGATCTGCGGGCCGCCCTTGCCGGGGCCAGCAACCGGCTGGAGGAAGCCTACGAGGAGGTCCGCGCCTACCGGGACGACATCCTGCACCTTGCCGGCCAGGCCTTCGCCGCGGCCCGGGAGGGCTACCAGGCCGGCAAGTTCAGCTACCTGGACGTCCTCGACGCCCAGCGCACCCTGCTGGATGCCCGGCTCCAGTACCTGGACGCCCTGGACCGCTACCACCAGGCCGCCACCGCCGTGGAAGGTCTTGTGGGCGGTAATATGCCCGGGCGCCCGGAGTATTCGTACACCGGGAATACCCTGCCCGTCGAAGGGCAACAGAGCGAATAACAGGAGAAGCAACATGAAAATAACCTTGCGCGCCATCATCCATATCATCGGATTCGCCCTTATCACCGCCGGCCTGGTGTACGTATACAGTCTGCGGGTGACAGATCCGGCGGGGGCGGACCACGACCACGTCCATGCCGGTGAAGTCCATGCCGGGACTGAGGAACCGGCCACCGACCATCATGAGGAACACGCTGACGAGCCGGCAACGGCGGAGGAGCACGGGCATGACCATGGGGAATCCGAAGCAGGGAGCTGGTGCGCCGATCACCGCCTGCCCGAGGCCGAGTGCGGCATCTGCCAGCCCCAGCTGGCCGCCACCCTCCAGCCCGGGGAAAGCCTCAAGGTGCGTCTGCCTGCAGCGGATTCGGGGCGGAAAGGGGAGATCCGCACAGCGGTGCCGCAGGAGGGCGGCCTGGCGCGGGACCGGGTCTACCCGGGCGAACTGGTCTTCAACGCCGACCGCCTCTCCAACGTTTCACCTCTCGTATCGGGCGTCATCCAGACGGTCCATGTCACTCTCGGTTCGCGCGTCCGGCCGGGGCAACCCCTGATGGAGCTTATTTCCACCGAAATTTCTGACCTGAAGAAGAATTACCTGCTGGCGCTGCAGGAGCAGCAGCTGAGAGAGGCCATCTACCGGCGGGAGAAAA
>JAFGRT010000010.1 GCA_016935015.1 Acidobacteriota bacterium
ACGACTACGGCTACGCCGGCCGCCTCTACCAGCTGGTCATGCCCCGCATCACGGCCAAACGGGTAATCATCTTCGGCGTCTTCCACAAGGCCCGCGTCTTCGAGTGCCGCGACCGGCTGGTCTTTGACGACTTCCGCACGTGGCGGGGTCCTTTTGGGGCCATCCCCGTTTCCGACCTGCGGGCCGCCATCATCCAGCAGCTTGATTCCACGGATTACATCATCAGCAACGACATGCACACGGTGGAACACTCGGTGGAGGCCGTGGTGCCCTGGCTCCAGGCCTACAACCCGGACGTGGAGATCGTCCCGGTGCTCGTTCCCTACATGGAGTGGCCAACGTTGCAGACCCTGTCCGACCGGCTGAGCGCAGCCCTGGCCGACATCTGCCGCCGCAACGGCTGGGAGCCGGGCCGGGACTTGGCCGTCGTCGTTTCCTGCGACGCCGTCCACTACGGGGACGAAGGCTGGGGTGACAGCAACTACGCCGCTTTCGGCACCGACGTCCTGGGTTATCAGCAGGCGGTCCAACGCGACCGGAACATAGCGGAACAGCTGCTTTCGGGTCCAATCACGCCCGACAAGCTGCACGATTTTCTGTACACCTGCGTCGCCGAGCGGGACGTCACGCATTACCAGGTGACCTGGTGCGGCCGGTTCTCGGTGCCTTTGGGACTGGATGTCGCCCGACGACTGGTGCGTCTGCTGGCGGATCGGCCGCTGACCGGTTATCTGCTGGACTACGGCACCAGCGTCAGCGAGTCGACGCTGGACTTGTCGGCCGCCGAAGGCATGGGCTTCACGGCGCCCAACAATTTCCATCATTTCGTGGGCTATGCCGCCATGGGTTATCGCTGACCGGCGTCGTCCGACCGGGCTGAACCGGCGTCGCCGACTCGCCATCCAAAACCAGGGAGCAATCAGAGTGTGGACGGTCTGTCGTCAGGCAACCCCGAAAGAAGACGTACTCGCCCCATGAGGCAAACGTTCAATCAAAAAAAGGAGGATTTGTGAGCAACGTGCTGGCCAAACTGGAACCGCAAGGACTTTGGAAACACTTCGAGGAATTGACGCGCATCCCCCGCTGTTCGAAGCACGAGCCGGCAGTCGCCCAATACGTCATCGGCGTGGCCCGCCGGCTGAAACTGGAGCATCGCCAGGACAAGGCGGGCAACATCGTGATCCGCAAACCGGCGGCCAAAGGCCGGTCCAAAGCGCCCGGCACCGTGTTGCAAGGGCATCTGGACATGGTCTGCGAAAAAAACGAAGGGACAAAACACAATTTTGCCATGGATCCCATCCGGATCCGGCGCGACGGCGACCGGATCACCGCCGACGGCACCACCCTGGGGGCGGACAACGGCATTGGTGTGGCCGCCGCCCTGGCCGTGATGGAATCCGCTGCTATCGCCCACGGCCCGCTGGAGTTCCTGTTCACCGTCGACGAGGAGACGGGGCTGACCGGCGCCTTCGATCTGGCCGGCGATATGCTCACGGGCCGTCGCATGCTCAATATGGACAGCGAAGAGGAGGGTGCCGTCTACATCGGCTGCGCCGGCGGATTGACCTCCACCGCCTCCAAGAAGGTCAGCCGGGTCGCCCCCGGCGAGGGCAAGAAAGCCTATCGCCTGAAAGTGACGGGTCTCAAGGGCGGCCATTCCGGGCTGGAGATCCACCTGCCGCGCGGCAACGCCATCAAGCTGCTGGCCCGCCTGCTCTGGACCTTCGCCGCCGGCTACGAAATGGAAGTGGCTGTCCTGCAGGGCGGCAGCAAGCACAACGCCATCCCGCGTGAAGCCACGGCCGTCTTTTATCTGGATCCGAAACGGCTGCCCGCCCTGAAAAAGGACATGAAGCAGATGACCCAGGTGCTGCGCTCGGAAATGGGTTCGGCCGATCCCGGTGTGGAGATCCTGGTGGAGAGCGTCCCGCAGTCGCCGGGCCAGGTCATCAATCCGTTCGACCTGCGCGCCGTGGTCAACTTCCTCTACTGCGCCCCCCAGGGGGTGCTGGCCATGAGCCCCGACATCCCCGGCCTTGTCCAGAGCTCCACCAACGTGGCCGTTCTCGACACGCGCAACGACGTCGTGGTCGTAACCATGAGCCATCGCAGCGCCGTGGAATCGTCCAAGCGCGACATCGGCAACATGGTGGCCTCCTACTGCGAGGCGCACCATTTCGCCATGGAGCAGGGTTCGGGCTATCCCGGCTGGCAGCCGAACGTGAAGTCCCCCCTGCTGGCCGAGGCGAAGAAGGTCCACCAGAAGCTGTTCGGCGCCGAACCGGCCGTCAAGGCCATTCACGCCGGCCTGGAGTGCGGCATCATCGGTGAAAAGTTTCCGGGGATGGACACCATCTCCTTCGGTCCGACCATCACCGGCGCCCATTCACCGGACGAAGCGGTGAGCATCACGTCGGTGGCCAATTTCTGGAAATTCCTGGTGGGATTGCTGGAAACCGCTTGAAGGCTCGACCTCTTCGGACGGGACAAAGGATCGGCCCAGCGGACCACCCCGGCCGGGGCCGGCATCCGGAGAGGAGGTTGTACGGACAATCAGTCGGTGGCGGATTTTTCGAACAGGTCCAGGAGCCGGCGCACGGCCCGGGTGACGGGCAGATTGCCCTGGATCACCGCCTGTTCGATGGCCGGCAGCGCCTCGCGCACCGTCTGATCCTGATAAAAGCGGCGCTGCAGGTGCTCGCGGATCATGTCATGCATCCATTCCCGGGTCTGATCCAGGCGGCGCTGGTGAAAGAAGCCGGAGGCCGCCGTCTCGCGCCGGAACGTCCGCACCACCTCCCAGATCTCGGCGATGCCCGTCTTTTCCAGCGCCGAGCAGAGGAGGGCCGGCGTCTGCCAGCCGGGCGTGGCCGGCGCCAGATAGTGCAGCGCCCGCTCGTATTCGGCCCGGGCGGCTTCAGCGGCGGTACGGTTGGCCCCGTCGGCCTTGTTGACGGCCACGGCATCGGCCAGTTCCATCACCCCTTTCTTGATGCCTTGCAGTTCATCCCCCGCCCCGGCGATCTTCAGGAGCAAAAAGAAATCCACCATGGAACGGACGGTGATCTCGCTCTGGCCGACGCCCACCGTCTCCACCAGCACCACATCGTAGCCGGCCGCCTCGCAGACCAGGATGGTCTCGCGGGTCTTGCGGGCCACGCCGCCCAGCGTCCCGCCCGAGGGGGACGGGCGGATAAAGCAGCGTTCGTCGCGGGCCAGGGTGGGCATGCGCACCTTGTCCCCCAGCACGCTGCCGCGGGTGATGCTGCTGGTGGGATCCACCGCCAGAACGGCCAACCGGTATCCCTGCCGGATCAGATCAATGCCCAGGGCCTCGATGAAGGTGCTCTTGCCGGCCCCCGGCACACCGGTGATGCCCACCCGAATGGACTGGCCGGTCCGGGGCAGCAGGTGCCGCAGCACATCCTGGGCCAGGGCTTCGTGGCGCTGCGAATTGCTTTCCACCAGGGTGATGGTGCGGCCCAGCACGGTGCGGTCGCCGGCCAGGACACCCGTCACGTAATCCTCCACAACCAGCTCGCGGCGCCGGTTCACGGGCCGGTCGCCCGGCTCCCGGCTGGATTCGGCGGCGATGCCGTCATGACCGCCGCCCACTCCCCGCACCACGGACGAAGCGTACTCGGCGCCGCCGCCTTCGGGGACCCATTCCGGTTTTCGCTTTTCCCTGGTCATGACTGCCTTGTGTGTGGACTCCCTTGGCCGAATCAGATTCCGATGCAACGCCGGAGCCTCACCCGGTGTCCGGTTCCGTTGCCGGGCCGATGAAAAGCGCCGGGCGTCGTGGCCATCCGTCAATCGCCCAGCCGCGCCGTCAGCTCCTCGAGGATCTTGCGGGCAGCCACCGGCAGGACCGTGCCGGGTCCGAAGATCAGGGCCGCGCCCCTCTCATACAGGAAGTCGTAGTCCTGGGCCGGGATCACGCCGCCGCAGACCACCATGATATCGGGCCGGCCCAGCCGGGCCAGCTCCCCCACCAGCTTGGGGAGCAGGGTTTTGTGACCGCCGGCCAGAGAGCTCATGCCCACCACGTGGACGTCGTTCTCCACGGCCTGCCGCGCCGTTTCCTCGGGCGTCTGGAAAAGGGGACCCATATCCACGTCGAAACCCATGTCGGCGTAGGCCGTGGCCACCACCTTGGCGCCGCGGTCGTGGCCGTCCTGGCCCATCTTGGCGATGAGGATCCGCGGCCGTCGCCCTTCGCTCTCGGCGAACTCATCGGCCTGGCGCCGCACATCCTCGATCTGGCTGCGGTCCTGATATTCGCTGCCGTAAATGCCGGAAATGCTTCGGATCACCGCCTCGTGCCTCCCGTATACTTTTTCCAGGGCGGATGAGATCTCGCCCAGGCTGGCCCTGGCCCGCGCCGCCTGTACGGACAATTCCAGCAGGTTCCCCTCGCCCGTGTCGGCACAACGGGTCAGGGCGTGCAGGGCCTCCGCCACCCGGTGTTCGTCCCGCCCGCGTCGCAGTTCCTGCAGTCGCCGGATCTGGGCTTCCCGCACGGACGAATTGTCCACCTCGAGGATCTCGATAGGCTCTTCCCGCTCCAGGCGATACCGGTTGACGCCGACGATGGTTTCAGCCCGCGAATCGATGCGGGCCTGGCGCCGGGCCGACGCCTCCTCGATGCGCATCTTGGGCAGGCCTTTTTCGATGGCCTGGGTCATACCGCCATGGGCCTCCACTTCCTGAATGTGCCCCCAGGCGCGATGCATCAGCTCATCCGTCAGGGCCTCGACGTAATAGGAACCGCCCCACGGATCCACCACCCGGCAGATGCCGGTCTCCGCCTGCAGATACAGTTGAGTGTTACGGGCGATGCGGGCCGAGAAATCCGTGGGCAAGGCGATGGCCTCGTCCAGGGAATTGGTGTGCAGGGATTGGGTGTGCCCCATGGCCGCGGCCATGGCCTCCAGGCAGGTTCGGGCCACATTGTTGAAGGGGTCCTGCTCCGTCAGCGACCAGCCCGAAGTCTGGGTGTGGGCGCGCAGGGCCATGGACTTGGGATTCCGCGGGTTGAACTGCCTGATAAGCTTGGCCCACAGCATGCGGGCGGCTCGCATTTTGGCCACTTCCATGAAATAGTTCATGCCGGCGCCCCAGAAGAAGGAGAGGCGCGGGGCAAAGGCGTCCACGTCCAGCCCGGCGCGGATGCCGGTCCGCACGTATTCGACGCCGTCGGCCAGGGTATACCCCATCTCCAGATCCGCCGTGGCGCCGGCTTCCTGCATGTGATAACCGGAAATACTGATACTGTTGAATTTGGGCATGTGCTCGGACGTGAACCGGAAAATGTCGCCGACGATCCGCATGGAGGGGACGGGCGGGTAGATGTAGGTGTTGCGCACCATGAATTCCTTGAGAATGTCGTTCTGGATGGTGCCGGTAAGCTGCTCCCACCGGACGCCCTGCTCTTCGGCGGCCACGATGTAGAAAGCCATGACCGGCAGCACGGCGCCGTTCATGGTCATGGACACCGACATTTTTTCCAAGGGGATTCCGTCGAACAGGATCTTCATGTCCAGGATGGAATCCACGGCTACCCCGGCCTTGCCGACGTCCCCCTCCACCCGGGGATGATCCGAATCGTACCCGCGATGGGTGGCCAGGTCGAAAGCGATGGACAGGCCCATCTGTCCGGCAGCCAGGTTCCGCTTGTAGAAAGCGTTGCTCTCCTCGGCCGTAGAGAACCCGGCGTACTGGCGGACGGTCCAGGGCCGCATGATGTACATGGTGGCATACGGTCCGCGCAGGAACGGCGGGATGCCCGAAACATAATCCAGATGCTCCAGCCCGGCCGTATCACCGGCATCATACAGGGGCTTGATTGCGATCTGCTCGTGGGTCTCCCACAACAGGCCATCCAAGTTCCGGGCCACAGCCGCCCGGATCTGCTCCCGCGGTGCCGAACCGCCGGTGGCCGGGGTGTCCGGCCAGTTCATTTTGGTAAAATCCGGTCCCTTGCTCATCTCGTCACTCCCGTTTCTTCTTTCACCCCGGAGAACGGCCTCAGATGCCCGTCACTCCGGCCCGGATCGCCAGTCGACGCAGAGTGGCCAGGGCGTCGGCCCGCAGATGGATGAACTCGTCCACGCCCGCCGCCTGGTGGGCGGCCACCTGGTCTTTGGGATAACCGGCCAGCACGACGATGGTTTCGGCTCGCCGTTCGCGGAGCCGGCGGACAAACGCCGGCACCAGCTCGGGATAGGTATCATCCGTGGAGCATACCACCACGATGTCGGCCCCCGAACCGGCCGCGGCGTCAGCCGCTTCGTCGGGCGTGGCGAAACCGGGGCTGCTCACCACGGTAAAACCGGCCACCTGGCAGAAACCGGTGGAAAAATCGGCCCGCGCCTTGTGCTGGGCCGGCGGTCCCATGTTGGCCAGGAACACCCGCACCGCACGACCGGTGCGGCGCACATGGGCCGCCACTCCCTGGCGCAGTCGTTCGAAGCCGGCGGCGCCGCGCTCCGCCGGCAGGGGCGTCACGCGGATACTCTCGCCGTCCTCGGCCCGTAGCACCTGGAACATCTGCCCCAGGGTGGCGCCATGGGCGCAGGCATCGATGAGCGCCTCCACCGGGTCGTCATCGTCCAGGGACAGCGTCAGTTTCGGTCGTCGTTCGGCCATCTCCCGGATTCGCTCGGCATGAATTCTGTTCCAGTCCGTTCCGTCGCCGGGCAATGGTTTCTCGTCGGGATTGGCATACATATTGGTGCCGATGATGACATCCTGACGGGTATCGATCTTCTGGCGGCGGACCGCGGCCGTCTCGCCGACCAGCCGCTGGGGCTCGCCGGCTTCCAGCGCCTCGGTCAGGCCGCCGGCCGCCTCCACACGCTGGAAAAGCGCCCAGGCCTCTGCCGCCATGGCTTCGGTCAGGCACTCCACGAACCAGGAACCGCCAGCCGGATCCGTCACCTGATCGGCATGCGTTTCCTCCCGCAGAACGAGCTGGACATTCCGGGCGATCCGGCGGGCGAATTCATCGGCCCCGCGCACCGGCTCGTCAAACGGGCTGACGTGCAGGCTGTCACAGCCGCCGACAACGCCCGAAAACGTTTCCGTCGTCGCGCGCAGCATGTTGACGTAGGGATCGAACACCGTCTGGTTCCAGGTGGACGTCCGGGCGTGAATGCGGGCCCGGGCCGCAGCGGCGCTGCCGCCAAAAGCCGTCACCACCTTGGCCCACAGCAGCCGGGCGGCGCGCAGCTTGGCCACTTCCGGGAAAAACTGGGCGCCCACGGCCAGGGCGAACCGGAGCCGCGGTGCAATCTCGTCGATACCCAACCCGCGCTGCAGTAAGGCGCGCACCGTTTCCACCGCCGCCGCCAGGACGAAACCCAGCTCCTGGACGGCACTGGCACCGGCATTGTGCCAGGGATACCCGTGTATGGTGATGATCTCCAGCTGCGGCGCGTACCGGCGCGCCCAGCGGATGAGTTCGGCCGCTTCGTCGAAGGCGCGGGACAGGGACAAGGGCAGCTGTCCCGCGGCGGCCAGTTCCCCGAGGGGATCCAAACCCACATTCCCCTGCAGCACGTCCAGCGTCTGGTTGCGGGCCCGGCACAGGGCCGCCAGCATGGCCGTAACGGCCGGCGCCGTGGAGTAAGCGTCCACAAAGACCGGTGTCTTCTCGAGGGGAATGCCTTCCAGCGCAGTCATCAGGTCGGCCAGCGAGGCGATGGAGGTGCCGTGACGGCCCACCTGGTGCGGATCGGCCTGATCGGGATCCACGCCCAGGCGTGAGGCCTCGTCCAGCTGCAGGTTGACAGCCGTTTGTCCCTGGGCCAGGTCATGACGCAACGCCACGTTCAACCGGGCCGGAGTCGGGACGTTGATTTCCTGGGCCACCACCCAGCCGCGCGCCTGGCGGTCCGGGTGGCGCGTACCGCGAAGATATGGCCATTCGCCCGGCAACGTATCCTGAAACGGCAGCGCCGTCACATCCGTGCGCCGGTACATGGGCTGGAGGGACAGGCCGTCGTGCGTGCGGGTGATCATGACCTTCTCCCAGGGGGCGCCCTTGAGCATGGCTTCCGCCGCCGCGCGCCACTCCTCGGCCCCGGGAGCGGGGAACTCGTCGAGCAAAGGATCGGGGCGGTCGGCGGAGGAGGCTTTCAACCGGTTATCACTCATGATCTTCTCCATCCAGAATCCGTAAAATACGAGCCTTTCCGGTAAAACAGGCCATTCTACTCCCCTGTCCGGGGAATTTCAATCCCAATAAAAATCGGTGCCGGGACAAACGAACCGGCGGGCGGACGCATCCCCGTGGCCGGGGAGGGGGCCGCCGGAAACGACCGCACCGGTCACCGGAATCGAACCGGCGCTAGTCCTCACCCAATCCCATCAGTCGGCGGAAAAAACCGCGACGCTGATCGGCCTGCTGCCGCAGCATCAGCGCTTCCAGTTCGCCACGGTCGAAGTAGATCCCTTCGCACAGCAAGCAGACATCCACTTCCACCCCGCAGAGGTCCTCGGCTTTCATTTCGTGCCCGCACTTGGGACAGCGCATCCAATGCAGGTTCCGCAGCTCCTCCCGCTTTTTTTTCGCTTCCCGGGCCTCCTGTTCACGAATGCGCGCTTCCCGCTCTTCCCGCAATTTCTTCAGCAGACGGGTATCATTCTCCTGAAACCACTGATCTTCCATCCGCTTGGCTTCCTTGTGCAAACCCACTGTCTCCTCCTCGCTGGAAATTGGGTCACCGATTTCGTCAAGTTTACCCCGATCGGCACCGCGAGACAACATCGGATATGCAATTTCTGTTCCGCGATTCCTCACGAGACCGGCCGGTCAAATTCGGGCTTGCTTCATGGACGGGCAGTCTTTACAATCGATGCCAAGGCGACTCACCGCGCCGATTCCGACTGGGTTACGGACAGCATCATGAAAGATTATCGCTGGTCGGTACTCGCCCTGGTGGCGGCAAACGCCGTTCCCCTGGCCGGTGTCCTGTTTTGCCACTGGGGACTGTTTTCGATCATGCTGCTGTACTGGCTAGAAAACGCCGTGGTCGGTTATTTCAGCGTCTTCAAGATCGCCCTGGCCCGGGGCGCGGCCAAAAACCACCCCGGCAAGGACGTCGGCCGAACCGCCACCATCATTCTGAAAATATTCATGATCCCGTTTTTCATAGTGCATTATGGCATGTTCTGGGTGGTGCACGGCATCTTCGTGATCGCCCTGTTCGGAAGCCGCTTCAGCGGGGCCGATCCGTTCGCGCCCAGCCGGCTGCTGGAGATGCCCGGCGCGCCCCGCTCGGGGGTGCTCCTGGCGCTCACCCTGTTTATGATCAGCCATGGGGTCTCCTTTCTGCTCAACTATATCCGGGGCGGCGAGCTCCGCTCCGCCCGGCCGGACAAGCTGATGTTTCTGCCCTACGGTCGCGTGGCGGCCATGCACCTGGTGCTGCTGGGCGGTGCCTTTTTTCTGCTGTTCATCGGTCAATTCAGGATAGCCCTGGCCTTACTGGTCATCGTCAAGACGGGACTGGATCTGTGGGGCCACCTGCGGGAGCGGCGAAAATGCGCTCCCGCCCCGGCCGTGGCGGAACCCACGCCCGTCCCGAGCGCCTGAGTCATGACCCGGTTACAACGTCACCCTTCACCCGGCGATACCCATCCGTCCCGCGCGATTTTTCTCCCGGGGCTGCTGCCCGTCCATCTGGCCGTTATCCTGTTCGGCCTGGCCGGCCTCTTCGGCAAGCTGTTGCCCCATCCACCGCTGGTTATCGTACTGGGCCGCACTGCCCTGGCCGCCGCCGGCTTGTTACCGGTCCTTCTCTGGACCGGCCGAGGCCTGCGCCTCCCGACCCGCCGTCACCTGGCGGCGCTGGCCTCGCTGGGCGTGCTCCTGGCGCTGCACTGGGTGTGCTTTTTCCAGTCTATCCAGGTCTCCACCGTGGCTATTGGCCTCTTGACCTACTCGACCTTCCCCCTCTTCGTCACCTTCCTCGAACCCCTGCTTTTCCACGAAAAACTCCGCCGGGCCGATGTGGCCACCGCCCTGCTCGTCTTTCTGGGACTGGTGCTGGTCGTGCCCTCCTTCCGCATCAGCCATCATGTCTTTCAGGGTGTCCTGTGGGGTACGTTTTCCGGACTCACCTTCGCCGTCCTGTCCCTCCTGAACCGCAAACTGGTCCGCACCTGCCATCCCCTGGTCATCACTTTCTACCAGAACGGTACCGCCGCCCTCGTCCTTCTGCCGGGCCTGCTACTGCTGGCGCCGCGCTTCAGCGGAAGGGATCTGGCGCTGCTGGCGCTGCTCGGCCTGTTCTGCACCGCCCTGTCCCACGCGCTGTTTATCCAGGGACTCCGGCACGTCACAACCCAGCTGGCCAGCCTGGCGGCAGCGCTGGAGCCGGTGTACGGCATCGTCTTCGCGCTGGTGCTGCTGCGCGAGGTCCCGGCCGGGCGGACCCTCCTGGGAGGCGCCGTCATCCTCGCCGCCAACATTCTGGCCGTCCGCCTGCATCCCCGACCGGCGGTCAGTCCACCCGGGTGACGATCACGATGATCCCCATCGCCGCGTCCTTCCGTCTGGAGATCCCCACGCGGTGGTTGAGCATCCACGCCGACACTCGGCCCGATTCGACACGCCGGTCCATGGGCTCAGGCTGATCGTATGGGCCGGCATCTCCGTGGTGCAGATATACATCCTATCCCCCGGACGGTACGGACGGCGGTTGCATGAGCCGACGGGTTCGGCTAGAATAATCCCTCGCCGGGTGAACCGCCGGCCCCGTCCGGCACTCTGGATGTTCGGCGGGGAACCCGTCACCGGCCGCTTCCCGGCGGACCGAGAATCAGGAAAGGGCTCATGACCGACGAGGAACGGTATCAAAAACTGTACGACAGCTATTGCACCCTGACGGAGCACCGCCGGCGGGCCGACCCGACGTTCACCATCGACGACCTGCGCGGGTTGCTGGCCAGTGCCTACGAATTCGAGGGCCAGGACTGGGCCGGCCACGGCGAACCGAAAAACACGGCCATCGCCGCCCGTATCGCCGCCTACGAGCATGTACTCGCCGAGTGGGAACGCCGGCTGAACGAGGACAAAGGACATGAATAGGCACCTGCTCATTCTTTGGCTGCTGTTCTTGCTGGGCGCCGGTCCGACGGCTGGGACGGATGCCGACCGACTGATCGCGGCCGCCGAGGCCGGAGACCTCGAGACCGTCCGTGACCTGCTGACGGCGGGCGCCGACGTGAACGCCACCTCCCACAGCGGCATTACCGCCTTGATGATGGCCGCTCACGGCGGTCACATCAGCCTGGTCCGCTACCTGCTGGTCCGCCGGGCCGATCCGGACATTCAGACGGAGAACGGGGTCACCGCCCTGATCGCCGCCGTAAAGGAGGGGCATATGTCGATTGTGGAACTACTGCTGGAGCGGGGCGCCCGGGTCGACCTGGCCCTGGCCGGCGGCCAGACGGCGCGGGAGGTGGCCGTGGATGAGGGTCATCCCGAAATCGTGGCGCTGCTGGACGAGGCGGCCCAAAGACGACCCGGTGGCGACGGCCTTCCCACCCTACCCCCGCGCGCAGAGGAGCCGTTCGAGATATCCGATTTCCATTTCGAACGCGTCCGCAAGGCCGATCCATTCTGGACCTTTGCCTGCCGGTTCCATATCCGCAATCTCACCGACCGCCCCCTCGGCGTTCGCATTACCTTCCTGTGCATCGACTCCACCGGCCATACCGTCGACAACAACAACAAGCGGGAGGTATTTCTGGGTCCCGAGGCCACCAAGACCATCAACGAGACCATCAGCGTCAGCGCCATGCAAGCATACAAAGTCGTTGAAATCCAGCCCCAGGCCAAGCTGAAATAGGCGGCCCGACTTATCCCGGGCCCGCACTTCGGCACTCCTTTCCTGCCCCGAAATTCACGTCAGACGCGGTGGCGATGGGTTCGGCCGCACCGACTGCAGCAGCCAGGTGGGTCGGATCTCGTCGAACGTGTCTTCCCCTATCATAGAGGTCAGGCCGGTGCCGACCAGGACCGAGGCGATGCCGAAGTCGTTGGCGCCACGGATATCTGTGGCCAGCTGGTCGCCCACCATCACCATGTCCATGGTCCCCGACCGTCGCCGGGCCTCCTCGAAAATCGGCCGGTGGGGCTTGCCCAGGGGCACAAAGCGCGCTGGTTCGGCCCGCGGGAAGCGCACGCGCAGGGCGTTCTCCAGCACCAGCACGATGCTGCCGGCGGTGATGCCAAACCGGCCATGCCCCTTGGGATAGACGGCGTCGGGATTGGGCACCACCAGGCGGGGCGGCACACCGGCGTCGAATGTGCGGAAGAGGAGTGTCAGCACGTCGTCCAGATGCTCCAGAAACGGGTACCCCGCCTCGTCGCACACCACCACCACATCGGCGTCGGTGTCGGCGGTGAGGGGCACGGGTTCACCGCCGCCGGCCCGGACGTAATCCCATGCATCCTCGGGACCGAGCACCACACAGCGGGAGCCGGCCAACCCTTCTTCGCAAAAATAGCCGGGCAGCAGGGATCCGGAAGTGATGATGCGTTCCGCCGGGATGGCCAGACCGCGGCGGTGGTAGCGCGCGGCCGAATGCTCGACAGAGCGGGAGGCATCGTTGGTGAGAATGTAGTAGGGTTTCCCGAGCCGGTTCAACCGGTCGATGAACTCGTCGGCGCCGGGTATCAGGGTTTGCTGCTCCACCAGCACGCCATACGCGTCCAGCAGAAGGACTTCATAGCGTTCCACCAGTTCCGTAACGGATATTTCAGGAATCTTCATGCGGGGCTGACCTCCGGGCCGGAATTCCGGGCCATGGTACCATGATCCGACCCCGGGATCAGCCATTATTCCCACCGGCGGGGCGGCGGCGGTGTCCGCATGATACGCCGTCGCCGGACCGAGGCGACAACATCCAACGGTCGTCACGTCAACGAAAAACTGCCACCAAAGTCCTTTTCCGACATCCATACATGACACCGTCGTTGACGATGAATGTGCATCGGCGGCGGGAATCCCCAACAGCGGAAAGGTACGTTCGGATGAACTTCGATGCCGGCAGAAAAGCCCTGGATTTGGATGAACCGTCCTCAGCGGCGAGCGGCGCGGCGGTAACCGCCCGCATCGTGGCCGAAGCCCGTGGCGGCTATGTGATCGAGGCCGCAGAACAGGAATATCCCGCCGGGCTCAGCGGGCGGTTCCGGCACCAGGCCGCCGGCAAATCGGAGCGGCCGGTGGTGGGGGACGAAGTCGAAGTGGAGCTGAGCGGAACCACGGCGGTCATTCACGCCTGCCGGCCACGCCGCACCGTGCTGGCGCGCCGGGCCGCCGGCGGGGGGGAGATCCCCCAGGTGATCGCCGCCAATATCGACCGGGTGTTCGTAACCATGGGACTCGACGGCGATTTCAACCTGCGCCGGCTGGAACGCTTTCTGGTGGGCGCCCGGCGCGGCGGAGCCGAGGCGGTGGTTTTGCTCAACAAAAGCGACCTGGTCGCACCGGCCGAATTGGAGCGGCGGCGACAGGCAGCGGCCGCGGTGACGGCCGGAGTCCCGGTTTATGTCGTAACCACCCGGACGGAAACGGGCCTGGATCCGGTACGCGCCCTGTTGCTCCCGGAACAGCTGGTCTGTTTTATCGGCTCGTCGGGTGTCGGCAAGTCCTCCATCATCAACGGATTGCTGGGCGATGACGTGATCCGGCACCAGGCCGTGCGCGAGAACGACCAGCGGGGCCGCCACACCACCACCTGCCGCCAGATGTACCGCCTGCCGTCGGGCACCCTGGTCATCGATACACCCGGCATGCGCGAATTCGGCCTCTGGGCTCAGACCGGCGCCGTGGACGACCTCTTTCCGGAGATCCGGACACTGGCGGACGAATGTTTTTTCCGCGACTGTTCCCACCAGCACGAGCCGCGCTGCGCCGTGCGCCGGGCGCTGGAGGACGGAGTGCTGTCTGCGGAGCGTTACGCCAGCTTCATGAAGCTGCATCGGGAATCCCGAGTCATCGCCGCCAAAGTGGACCTCACCGACAAGCTGATGCTCAAAAAGCAGGAAAAGGCCCTTCACCGTCAATATCGCCGCTATCCGCACCGCCGTTTCTGAATCGGGCATCATTCCCTCCCCCACCATGACCTCCGGATGCAGATTCTTGGCACGACAGCGACGCGCCTGGCCGGGCACCGATGGTCGTCCCGGATAAAAAACGGCTGACCCGGAGGCCAGCCGTTGGTGTCCAATGACGAAAGGGCAACTTACTGGGGCAGGACGACCGAATCGATGACGTGAATCACACCGTTGGAGCAGAGAATGTCCGTCTTGATCACCTGGGCATTGTCAACGAAAACCTTACCGTCCCTGACCCGGATGCTCAGAGAAGCACCGTTGACGGTTTTGGCCGAGCTCAGATTTACCACGTCCGCTGCCAGCACCTTGCCGGGAACCACGTGGTAGGTCAGGATGGCCGTGAGCTTGTCCTTGTCCTGGAGCAGGCCTTCCACAGTCCCCGCCGGCAGCTTGGCGAACGCTTCATCCGTGGGGGCAAACACGGTGAACGGACCTTCACCCGCCAGGGTTTCCACCAGATCCGCCGCCTTCAGGGCCGTGACCAGCGTGTTGAACTGACCCGCCTGGATGGCGGTTTCAGGAATCGAGGCCGCATCGGACTTGCTGTAACCACCGGCTATGGCAAAGGCGGCCAGCAGGATACCGATCAGGGTAATGCTCAGAACGTTTTTTCCTTTTTTCATGATAATCCTCCTGTAATTTCTTCATTCACATGGCCTCTTAGATCACGGAAACGACTATCCGATTCAAAATCGTTTAATATTTGTAAATTATTTGTCTATATAATTGACCTTCATGACCTTCACATTTGTGCTGCATCCCCCCGCCACATGTGATAGTCTTGCTGGATGCCGGACAGGTAGGCCGGACCGGCGGGCCAAATGCCTGCGCTCCCTACTCCCGGCCGTCCCCTCGCCCGACACACGACAACCACCGGAGGAGATCCATGGCCGTCGAACACTTCGTTCGTGAGAAGCTTCGCCAGTTTTTGGCCGAGGACATCGGCCCCGGTGACCTGACCACCGACAGCATTCCCGCCCTGGCCTTACAGCCGTTGCGGGCCACCATCAACGCCCGCCGTCCGGGCGTGCTGGCCGGCGTCGACTTCGCCCTGGAGGTTTTTCGCCTGCTGGACCCGACCGTTCAAGTCAACGGGCCGACGCTGACGGACGGCAGTCCTCTGTCCACCGGCCAGACCATCGCCCGAATTTCCGGTCAAGCCGCGGCGCTGCTGAAGGGTGAACGAACCGCCCTGAACATCCTGCAGCGGCTGTCGGGCATCGCCACGCTCACCCGTCGGTATGCCGACGCTTTGCAGGGGAGCCGGACGCTGCTCCTCGACACGCGCAAGACCACGCCCGGTTTCCGCTATTTCGAGAAACACGCCGTCCGGGCCGGCGGTGGCGCCAATCACCGGCTGGGCCTGTTTGACGGCGCCATGATCAAGGACAACCACATCGCCGCCGCCGGCGGCATCGGACCGGTGGTAGACCAGCTCCGCCGCCGCATCCCCGTCACGGTGCGCATCGAAGTGGAAGTGGATACCCTGGACCAGGTGGAGGAAGCCCTGGCCGCCGGCGCCGACATCATCATGTTGGACAACATGACGCCGGCGCAGATGAGAGAGGCCCTGCGACGCATCGACGGCCGGTCCCGGGTGGAGGCGTCGGGCGGTATCGCTCTGGATGATCTGCCGGAGCTTGCCGGACTGGGCCTGGACTACATCTCCACGTCCGCCATCATAACCCAGGCCCGCTGGCTCGACATCGGGATGGACATCACGGAGTGAAAGCCCGCGGCCGGGCGGACGGCTGGGAAGGGCCGGCCCCCCGCGACCGCGTGCGATTGAACTGCAGCGCATGACAGAACCGACAACCCGACAAACGGACTTGTGGCTGGATTCCCTGCCGCCCCGACGGCAGCGCCTGTTGGTCTGGGCACTGCTGGGAATCGTGCTGCTGACGGTGCTGGTTGTCATCGGCCAATACGGATTTTTCGGCCCCGATGAACCGCGTTACGCCCGGATCGCGCAGGAAATGCTGGAGCGGGGCGATGCCGTGCTCCCGACACTGAAGGGCGTCCCCTGGATGGAAAAGCCGCCCCTGCTCTACTGGCTGATCATGGGGTCGTACCTGATCTTCGGCTTCGGTGAATTTGCCGCTCGCTTCCCCTCGGCCGTGCTGGCCGTGGTGACCATGGGCGCCCTTTACGCAGCGCTGCGCCCGGTGTACGGTTTCCGGCCGGCGCTCCTGGCGGCGGCCATTCTCGGCAGCGGCGGCCTGTACCTGGGATTCGCCGGTGCCGCGGCCACCGACATGCCCCTCACCTGCTGTCTCACCCTGGGTCTGCTCGGCTTCTGGCAATTCCTGCAGCGCCGGGCCGGCGCCAATCTCTACCTGTGGGGTGCGTGCCTGTTTTTCGGATTGGCGGCCCTGGCCAAGGGGCTGCTGGCCCTCATCATCCCCTTTCTGGCCATTTATCCGGCCCTGGCCTTTACCGGCGGCCTGCGCCGGCTGTTGCATCCGCGGTTGCTGCCGGGACTGCTCATTTTCGCCCTGGTGGCCGCTCCGTGGTTCATCCTCATGTACCAGCGCGAAGGGTTCCACTTCATCCTCGTTTTCTTCATCAATCATCACCTGGCCCGGTTTTTTACCACCATCCACCACCATAGCCAGCCGTTCTATTTTTATCTGCCGGTGCTGATCCTGGGACTGCTCCCCTGGACCCCCGTCGTTGTGCGCCTGCCCAACCTGCGGCACGCCCTGCAGCAGGCGCGGCAAAGCCCCCAGGCCGCTGGTATCGTCTATTTCGCCGGCTGGTTTTTGATCCCGTTCCTGTTTTTTTCCGTGTCCGTAGCCAAATTGCCGGGCTATATCCTCCCCCTGCTACCGGCGGCGGCCACCCTACTGGCTCTGGGCCTTGACCGCCAGCTGCGCCGGGCCGGCCGGCTGCCCCGCGGATCCGTCCGCGTCGCCAGCGGACTCTTCCTGCTGGTAGCGGCCGCCGCGCCCGTGTTCGCCTGGTACCGTTATCACCTGACCTGGCAGGGCATCCTTCTCGGCCTGCTGCTGTTGCCCGCACCCCTGCTCTTTCTGTGGCTGCACCGTCGCCGGCGCCCCGACCAGGCACTCCTGGCGCTGACCCTGTATCTCCTGTTTCCACTCCTGACAGCCGCGCCCGCCCTGTTTCCCGTCGTGGCCCCCTATCACTCCCACCGCCTGATCTGCCGCGAAGCCATGACCCTGGTGTCATCGGGACAACCGCTGCTGATTTATCGCCATTTCCATCACACCAACGACTACTACACCGACTACACCTGCACGCCCAGCATCCCTTCCCTGACGGCGCTGATCGGCTATCTGGAGAACTACCCGCGCCAGGCATACGTATTAACCAGACAGCAGCATATGGCCGAATTGGCCGAACTGCCGGACTGGACCGCCCAACCCCTGACCACGCGGGGGCGCAGCGTCCTGGTCCGTTTGAACCGCCGGCCGGGAGGAACATCATGATCATGCCCCCACCGCTGCACTCCCGTAGCCGGATCCGGATCCCGGTCCCCGCCTCGCCCGTCCGCCAGCCGTTTCTTGATTCGGGACTCAACACCCTGGCCCAGCAGCGCTGGTCGGTGGAGATTCCGGAGCGGGGATTCGCCACCCTGTTCTATTGCGCCGGTCCGGACGACGAGCGAGCCACCGACGTCATCGACGCCCTGCGGGACAACACGGCGGACGCTGTCTGGTTCGCCCGGGGCGGTTACGGCAGCGGCCGGCTGCTCCCGTTTCTGGACAAAGCCTTTCCGCAGCCGCCGGAGCGGCCCAAGATTCTCGTCGGCTGCTCCGATATCACCTTCCTGCTGCTGTATGCCCTGCAGCGCTGGCAGTGGGTGGTGTTTCACGGTCCCATGGTGGCCGGCGACCTGGCCCGGGAAGGCTATGCCGACGTGGAATACCTGGTCTCCCTGCTGTCGGGGCGGCCGGTGCGAGCCGAAGTCTCCGCCACACCCCTGGAGGTCCTGCAGGACGGCCCCGTCGTTCGGGCGCCCCTCACCGGCGGCTGCCTGTCGGTGGTGGCGTCCACGCTGGCGACACCTTACGAAATCGATACCGCCGGCAAGATCCTCTTCCTGGAGGATGCCTTCGAGAAGCCGTACCGGGTGGACCGGTTGCTGACCCAGCTGCGCCAGTCGGGCAAGCTGGCGCAGTGTGCCGGGATCGTTTTCGGGGAGATGATGAGTTGCGTGCAGCACCCGGACCAGCGATACAGCATCCAGGAGGCCCTGAAGTTCGCCGTCCGGGGAGTCACCTGCCCTATCCTGTTCGGCCTGGCATCCGGCCACACGTCCGTACCGTCGCTGACACTGGCCCTCGGTGCGGACTACCGCCTGGACCCAACGGCCAGACAATTGTTTCTGGAGGATCAGCGCCTATGCCCTTCCGACTGACAGCGGGTTCCACCGCCAGGCATGTCTATCTCATCGGCATCTGCGGCACCGCCATGGGCTCCCTGGCCATGCTGCTGAAGGAAAAAGGATTCCAGGTATCAGGCTCCGACACGGGTATCTATCCACCCATGAGCGATCTGCTCGCCGCCGCCAAGATTCCGGTTCGCCATGGCTTCCGCAAGGAGAACCTGCTGCCCCGTCCTGACCTGGTTGTGGTGGGCAACGCCATCGCCCGCGGCAATGAGGAACTGGAGTTCGTGCTGGACTCGGGCATTGCCTATACCTCCCTGCCGGAAATTCTGCGGCTGACCTTCCTCGGCGAGCGGACGCCACTGGTAGTTACCGGCACCCACGGCAAGACCACCACCGCCGCAATGCTGGCCTGGGCGTTGGAAAACCTGGGGGCCAGCCCCTCCTTCTTCATCGGCGGCGTGCCCATCAATTTCGGCCGCAGCGCGCGGCTGGGCCAGGGCAGCTTGTTCGTGATCGAAGGGGATGAATACGACACCGCCTTCTTCGACAAGGCCCCGAAGTTCTTTCACTACCGCCCCGACCTGCTCATCATCAACAGCATCGAGTATGACCACGCCGACATCTATCCCGACCTGGACGCCATCATGAAACAATTCCGGCAGCTGGTGAACATTGTGCCGGCCAACGGCTTCATCGCCTACAACACCAACTGCCCCAATTCCTGCGAAGCCATCCGCCAGGCCCGGTGCGAGACCGAATCCGTCGGCCTCGAGGAAGGAGCGGTGTGGCGGGCCGTCGATCTGGTTTTTGAACGGGAGCGAACCCGCTTCGACGTTCTCTATCAGGACCGTCTCATCGGCAACATGACCCTCGCCGTCCCGGGCAGCTACAATGTCATGAACTGTCTGGCCGGCTGCAGCGTCCTGCATCACCTGGCCTATCCGTGGGAAGGGATCAAGTCAGCCATGGAACGCTTCCAGGGAGTGGAGCGACGAATGACCCTGCGCGGAACGGTAGACGATATCCGCGTCTACGACGATTTCGCCCATCATCCCACGGCCATCCGGCTGGCCCTGGCAGGCGCACGGGCCCGCTTTCCCCAGTCCCGCATCTGGGCCGTTTTCGAACCCCGCAGTTGGACCTGCTGCCGTGACGTTCACCAGGAAGCCATGCGGAAAAGCTTCGTCGCCGCCGACGCCGTCATCATCGCCGCCGTCTACCGCCGCAATCAGCTGGCCGTCGCCGAGACGTATCGGCCGGAGGACACCGTGGCGCATCTCAATCATATGGGCAAGACGGCGCACTACATCCCCCGGGCCGATGAGATTGTGACTTTTCTTGCCCCGCGTCTGAAACCGGGCGACGTCGTCGTCATCATGTCCAATGGCGGTTTTGACGACATCCATCCCAAACTTCTCGCCGCCCTGGAAGGATAATCCCCATGCCCCGAAAATGGAAAAAAGGTTCACCGCGGCTCACCATCCTTTTGCTGCTTTTGCTGCCGGCGGCGGCCCTGGCCCAGGAAGGGGCCATCATCCGCACCCGGGTCGACCAGATTTTTGTGCCGGTCACGGTCTCCAGCCGGGCGGGCGATCCCATCACCGGTCTGGAGAAAGCGGACTTCCGCCTGCTCGAAGACGGTATAGAGCAGGAACTCATCAATTTCGCCAGCGAAGAAGTTCCCCTCAACGTCGTCTTTCTCATGGACATCAGCCACAGCACCTTTCTGGAACTGGGCGCCATCAAGAAGGCCGTCCGCTCTTTCATGGAACGGCTGGGCCCGGAGGACCGGGTGGCCATCATCACGTTCAACAATGAAGCCCGCCTCATTCTGGACTGGTCCAACGACATGGTGCGCCTCGACCGGGCCCTGGAGCGGGTTGTGCCCAAAGGGCGAACCGTCTGGTATGACGCCCTCTACGTGACCATACACGACCTGCTGCCCAACGTGGCCGGCAAGAAAATCGTCATCTCCGTCACCGACGGTTGGGACACAGGCAGCCTCGTCTCCTTCGACGAGGTGCTGGAGACCGTCACCGCCACCGACACCCAGCTCTATTTCATCAGCAAAACGTCGGCCATCAAGGACTACGCCGAGTACTACCGCAAGGAATACAACATCCGCTACGACGAAACACAGCTGATGAAGGTGATGTACACCGCCGACGCCCAGTTGCGCAAACTGGCCTGGGAAACGGGCGGCCGCGTCATCAACGCCGAGAGCTCGGCCCATCTGGTGGACATCTACCAGAACCTGGTGCGGGAACTGCGGCAGCAATACTACCTGTCCTACCAGCCGCACAACATCCTGCGCGACGGCCGCTACCGCAAGATCGAGGTCCAGGTGGAGCGCATGGGTGCCCGCATCCATCATCGGCCCGGTTACTACGCCCGCTGAGCGGAACCGGGCATACATTCCCGCAACGTCCATTTCATCCAATCAGCGCGCAAATTTTCCTTCGTCATGATGTGTGCCGCCCGCCGGCGGGCGGCACTCCGTCGGGGGGATATTTGCGCCGAATCAGTTGCTTTCGCGCCGTCTTCGCGATATACTTTTTTACGAAAAAGGACTTCTTTGCGAGGAAAGACATCATGGCCATCGTTCACTACCTGACGACGCTCGATTCCCATGTGTTGCCGTCACCGCGTTCCATCTACCTGGACGATCTCCAGGCCAAGGTCCGCGAGAACCTGTTCCTGGAACTGCCCCAGGCCGACGGTTCCCACTGCCTGTTCTCGCCGGCCCTGTCGCCCATCAGCGAGGATGTGGAGAAACGGATCCGTAATCTCCTTCAGGAAAATTCGGCGATACTGGAGTACCTCAAGGACCGCCTGATCAACGCCCTGGTGCTGGATACGGCCATCCTGGAAACAGCTTCCTATTTCATTCAGCAGAACGACTTTCTGGTCCTGGCCCGCCTAAAATACTTCAAGGAGATCGAGAAACTGCTGGAAATCAAGCTGTACACCGTGAGCAAGCGGGACATCACCGTCCACTATTCCGACAAGATCTATATCGGCCGGCTTTTTCTGAACATGGAGCAGACGGAGCTTCATTACAACGGCCTCAATTTGTATGTGCTGAGCCTCATGGATCAATATGCGAATCTGAAGAACAAATCGAAAACCCATCTCAACAATCCCAAACGCTACCGCAACTATTTCGTCGAGATTAACGAGCTTATCAGCGACGTGGTGGGGGAGGTCATCCGCTCGCTGGACGCCGTTCCGCCGGTCTTCGAACCGGTCAAATGGTCGGCCGACGAACTGGTGCGGATCAAAGCCTGCTACCGCTCCATCGTTCATCTGATCCTGGAGCTGAGCGACGAGGTCAGCGAGTTCGAGAACGTGCTCCGCTTCAACCGCGAAGACCGGTTCGCCCGGTATGTCACCAAATACCGCAAGGACTTGAAAAATATTATCCACCAGCTCAATTTCAATGTGCTGGCCAAGCTGGCCCATCGCATCCAGACCCAGTCATCGGTGACGTCCACGCCAACCTGCTAAGCCGGCGGCCGGTTCATTCCCAAAAAGCATTGCGTCCCAGCTTCCTTCGGCGCTAGAATGGAGACCCGGCACCGGCCCGGACGACCCGTTGCCACGAATGCTGCCCGGTTTGACCGGCGGAGTGAACGCCGGCACCGCGAAACGGAGAATGCACCGGGCGGGTAAAACCGGTAGGGAGCAAGGAATCATTTTCGCGGAGAATGCGTCGATGAGCGATCAGAATCATTCGGTAGACCGGCTCTTGCTGAATCTTCAGGAACGGGCCAAGGAACTCAGCTGCCTGTACAATATCGAGGAGATCCTGCGCAATCCGGATACGGATCTGGACATGGCCCTCGATCGGCTCATGCGGACCATTCCGCCGGGCTGGCAGTATCCCGATGTCTGCCAGGTCATCATCGACCTGGGCGGCAATACCTATCGTACATCCAATGCGCCCGAGACCGAGTGGGTCATCAGAGCGCCGGTGGTGGCCCAGGAGTCGACCATCGGCAGCATCACCGTTTTTTACACCGAGTCCATGCCCGTCGCCGATTTCGGCCCTTTCCTCAAGGAGGAGCAGAAACTGCTGCAAACCATCGCCGAGCGGTTGGGGCACTTCATCTTCCACCGCAATTTAAAGCAAAAATTCGCCGAATGGGAGCAGGTCCGGAGCGAACTGGCCCGGCCCAGCGAAAATGATTGGCGGGTCATCCTCGATTTGCTGCGCAGCACCGACCAGCAGCTTTTCATCCGCATCGCCCGCAAGATGATGAACCACCTGTGCTGGAGCGGCTACGAGGACGCCACGCAGTTGCTGCAGGGCCTGGGTGCCGACCAGGCGACCGACGAGTCGGAGCCGCCCGATGACATGAACCGGCCCCGCCAGAAAAAAACCATCGAGAACATCATCAAGATCAGCAACGAGACCTTTCAACTGGCGGCCAAATACATGCGCAGCGCTGAGATCGTGAATCTGATCCAGAAATGGATCCAGGAGGACCGTTCCCTGTTCCTGGTCAGGATCCTGGAGGACCTCAATTCTTCCATCTCCGACATCGGCGACGCCCTGACCAAGTTTTCGCGCCTGGTGCCGAATCCCGAGGAGCTGCCCCACTCGGTGCACAGCGGCATCACCGTGACCCTGATCCGCCGGTTTCTCACCGATCAGCTCGATTATATCAATATCGCCAAGAATTTTATCAAGATCAGCGATTTCAACGATATGCTTCAGCGCATGATCTTTCCGCCCGACAGCCACGGCAAACTGGGCGGCAAGAGCGCCGGCCTTTTCCTGGCGTCCAAAATCCTGGAAAAGTCACTGGTCGTCGGCAAGGGGAGCAAGGAGATCCGCATTCCCAAGACCTGGCATATCACCTCTGACGTGATGCTGCTTTTCCTGCACTACAACAACCTTGAAGACATCATCGAGCAGAAATACAAACCCATCGAGGAAATCCGGCGCGAATACCCTCATATCGAGCAGGTCATCAAGAACTCCTACTTTCCGCCCGAAATCAGCCGCGGTCTAAGCGCCGCCCTGGAGGATCTCGGGGACCAGCCGCTCATCGTCCGCAGTTCCAGCCTGCTGGAGGACCGAATCGGTTCCATTTTCTCCGGCAAGTACAAAAGTCTCTTTCTGGCCAACCAGGGGACACCCGCCCAGCGGCTGGAAGCCTTGCAGGATGCCATCGCCGAGGTCTACGCCTCCACCTTCGCGCCCGATCCCATTTATTACCGCGCCGAACGCGGCCTGCTGGATTTCCACGAAGAGATGGGCATTATGATCCAGGAAGTGGTGGGCAGCCGCATCGGCGATTATTATTTCCCGGCGTTTGCCGGGGTGGCCTTCAGCAACAACGAGTTCCGCTGGTCGCCCCGCATCAAGCGGGAGGATGGGTTGCTGCGCATGGTGCCCGGCTTGGGTACCCGCGCCGTGGACCGGCTGGGTGACGACTACCCGCTCCTGCTGGCACCGGGCCAACCCGGGCTGCGCGTCAACGTCGTCCCCGAGGAAATCCTGCGCTACTCGCCCCGCTACGTGGATGTCATCAACCTGGAGACCAACTCCTTCGAAACCATGGAGATCCGCGACCTGCTTCGCTGCTGCGGCCACGACTATCCACGCATCAACCAGATCATTTCCCTTTACCAGGACGGCAACCTGGTGCGGCCCATCGGCCTCCAGTTCGATCCCGAAACGGACGACATGGTGGTGACCTTCGACGGCCTGATCGCCAACACCTCCTTTGTGGAGCAGGTCCGGCGCATCCTCCAGTGCCTGTCGGAGAATCTCCGGACCCCCGTCGACATCGAGTTCGCTTCGGACGGCGAATATTTCTACCTGCTGCAATGCCGGCCGCAGAGCTACACCGAAGGCGAGGTGGCCACGCCCATCCCGCGAGACCTCGACCCGGAGCGGATGATCTTCACCGCCGGCAAGAACGTGTCCAACGGTGCCGTGCCCGACATTCGCTACATCGTCTATGTGGATCCCGACGGCTATAACTCCCTCGCCTCCCTGCCCGAGCTGCAAAGCGTCGGTCAGGTGGTCGGCATGCTCAACAAGCTGCTCCCCAAACGGAAATTCATTTTAATTGGGCCCGGCCGCTGGGGCAGCCGTGGTGACATCAAACTGGGCGTGCGGGTCACGTACGCCGATATCTCCAATACGGCCATGCTCATCGAGGTCGCCCGCAAAAAAGGGAATTACGTCCCCGACCTGTCTTTCGGCACACATTTCTTCCAGGATCTGGTGGAGTCCGCCATCCGCTACCTGCCTCTCTACCCCGACGAACCGGAAAACATCTTCAACGAACGATTCCTTCTCGACGCCAAGAACCTCCTGCCCGAGCTGCTACCCGACCACGCCGAGCTGGCGCCCGTCGTGCGGGTCATCGACGTGCCGGCCGTCACCGACGGCCAGGTGCTGCGCGTGCTCATGGACGCCAATCACGACGAGGCCGCCGCGTTCCTGACCTCCCCCACAACGCCCAAAGAGGAGATGCTCATCGGCCGGGTGTCGGAAGCCGCCCCCACACCCCAGAGCCACTGGCGCTGGCGGATGCACATGGCCCAGGAGCTGGCGGCCCGTCTCGATCCCGAGCGTTTCGGCGTCAAGGACATCTATGTCATCGGCTCGACGCCCAACGCCACTGCCGGGCCGGGCAGCGACATCGACCTGCTCATCCATTTCGCCGGAACATCCGCGCAGAAAAGCGAGCTGAAACTCTGGCTGGAAGGCTGGAGCCAAAGCCTGGCCCAGATGAATTACCTGCAGACCGGTTCCCGCTTCAACGATCTGCTGGATGTGCATTTCATCACCGATGAGGATATCCGCAAGCAGACCAGCTACGCCGCCAAGATCGGGGCCGTGACCGATGCCGCGGTGAAACTGCCCCTGGGATCGAGGAAGAAAACGACGGCATGAGTGACTGCTTTTTCATCAGTGATCTCCACGGTCACGTCGATCGCTTCGAGAAACTGTTTACCCTGATTCGCCGGGAACATCCCGCCGCCGTGTTTATGGGCGGGGATTTTCTCCCCTCCTTTTTACATCCGAACTGGTCGTCCCGCTGTTTCATTCAGGATTTTCTGGCGGTCGAATGCCGCCGTCTGGCCGGTGACCTGGGCCCCCGCTATCCGGCCCTGTTCATCATTTTAGGCAATGACGACGGCCGCCGCCCCGAGAAGGAGCTGCTCCAAGAGGACTACCGTGGCCTCTGGACCTACGTCCATGGTCGTAGCGTGACCTGGGGTCGATTCCGGATTTTCGGCTATTCGTTCATCCCCCCCTCACCTTACGTCCTCAAGGATTGGGAGCGCTATGACGTGTCGCGTTACGTCGATCCGGGTTGTGTCTCGCCGGAGGAGGGAATGTATTCAGTGCCGCGCAGTGACCACGAGAAGAAATACCGCACCATCCAGGCGGACCTGGAGAATATCCGTCGCGGACTCCTCATGGAACACACCATCGGTCTTTTCCACGCCCCGCCCTACAAGTCGAAACTGGACCGGGCCAGTCTGGACGACCGCCATATCGATCACGTGCCCCTGGATGTTCATATCGGCAGCATCGCCATCGCCCGTTTCATCCAGCAGCATCAGCCGTGGATCACCCTGCACGGGCATGTGCATGAATCCACACGCCTGACGGGGATCTGGCACGACCGGTTCTCGCGCACCCACGCCTTCAATGCCGCCCATGACGGTCCCGAGCTGGCCCTGATCCGTTTCGATCCCGACCGGCCGGAGGACGCCACCCGGGAGCTGATCTGAAGGCGAGGGGGCGCCTTCCGTACTGCGCCTTCACCGACGGCGGAAGAAGCTCTTTCGGCATTACACTGTTTTCCAGTTTTTGATTATCCTCGGCGACAATTCCATCTTCCCGGGGTTCATCCTCCTTCTCTCTGACGAGCCCCGGAGGACAGATCGAAGCCGGGGTACAATCCCCGCGACCGGCCGGTGCTGGCCATATTTCTGAAGGATTCCCTTGCTGGCATTCAGTCTTCGCTTCCGCCGGGACAAGCCCGGCGGGGAGCGGTGGTCGACACGTTCCAATCCTGGACGTGCATTTTGCAACCCCATCGCCCGTTCGCCCCGCACCCGGCAGGCGCGGGCGACGGCTACACCCGTAGCCGCCTTCTGCCGGAAGGCGGTTTTTTATAGTTGAT
>JAFGRT010000091.1 GCA_016935015.1 Acidobacteriota bacterium
CCGCCGGCTTCACGCCGGCGGGGCCGTGACTGACTGCCAGTCAAACGGCCGGCCTGACGACCGCCACCACCGGCCTCGCGCCGGTGGGGCGGTGTTCTCCTGATACGTTCCGCATACGGTGAACAGGATGATGGCCAAAGATTTCCGCCATGAACGACCGTTTGTCCATTAACCGCTGATCAGCCGAACAAAATGACATGGCTCCACCGGCACAAGGCCGGTGGTGGCCACTATTGACAAGGTCGTTCCGGCTGGCATTCAGTCCTCGCTTCCGCCGGGGCAAGCCCGGCGGGGAGCGTTAGTCGACACGTTCCAATCCTGGACGTGCATTTTGCAATCCCGTCGCCCGTTCGCCAAAACAAAGCGGCGCTCCGCGCCGCACTCCATAAACGCTTTTCGATAAACGGTTTGCATCCGGTGAGAGGGAGTGATCTCCTCTTCCATCTTCACTGATACCTGATACCTGAAACCTTCTTTTCCCATCCACGGGCGGCCGCGGTCGAAAACAAAGCGGCGCTGCGCGCCGCACTCCACACCCGCGCGACTGTCGGCCGTTCATTCGCCCAATCACCGTTACGGGACGATGACCATCTCGTCGAGGAGATGCTGCGCGCCGGCGAACTTGTCCAGCACGAAGAGCACGTAGCGGATGTCCACGCTGATGGTGCGCTGCAGCTCCGGCACGATGAAGTAGTCGCCGATGACGCTCTCGTAGGTCATGTCGAAGATGATTCCCACCTGCTCGCCGCGGGCGTTGAGGGTGGGCGAACCGGAGTTGCCGCCGGTGACGTTGGTGGTGTTGAGAAAGCAGGTCACCACGTCCCTGAGGCGCGGATCCATATAGCGGCCGTAGGCCGCCGCCTGGTAAAGGGCCTTCAGCTTGACAGGGACGAGGAACGGACTCTCGTTCGTCTCCTTCTCCATCACCCCACCCAGGGTGGTGAAAGGCTCGTAGAACACGGCGTCCCGCGGCGTGTAGCCGGCCACCTCACCCACGGTGAAGCGGATGGTGCCGTTGGCGTCGGGGGCGAAGTGCCGGTCCGGCATGGCCAGCTCGGCGCGCAGGACCACCTTCTTGAGATCGGCCCGTTCCTGGCCCAGGGCGTGCCCCTGTTCGCGACGGTCGGCCATTTCCCCTTCCAGATCGGCGGCCAGGCGCAGCAGGGGATCCGTCGTTGCCGCCAATTCGTCTGGTGCGGCCTTGAGCAGGGCCAGCCGCCGCGCCGTGTCGGCCAGGGCGGTGGTGTCATACACTTTTTTCACGTACTCATGAATGGCGGCGCCGCCCTGGCGGACCACCTCGCGCACAGCCGCCGGCGCGGCGTCGGGCGCCTTTTCGTGCATGTGCTGCAACAGGAAGGCGAAGTAGACGGCGTCCGTGGCCGGATCGTAGCCGCGATCGGCCAGGCGCACCCGCTGCTCCAGATAGGGCAGGTTCCGCTCCTGGTACGGTTCCTCGCGCTCCAGGTCCGGTTTCTGCCGCTCAGTGACGGTGCGGTGGATGAGGTAGGCCTGGCTCAGCAGGGTGGGCCCCCGCCGGCCGGTGAGGGTGCCCAGGTTTTCCACGGCCTGGTCGTGGGCATCGATGCGGCCCATGCATTCGGCCAGGGCGTCCAGCGCCGCCGCCACTCCCTCATTCCCTTCGGGCTGCACGGCCACCCAGTTGCGCAGCAGGCGCTCCTGGGCTTCCTTCTTGTCGAGGAGATCGATCTTGCGCAATCCCTCCAGCTTGCCCTGGTAGTTTTTCATGGCATTGTTGAGGCCCTTCACGGTGCCGGCGTACTTGATGGCCAGGGCCTTGTCCCGGGCCCGCACCGCCTCGAAGAAATCGATGAGCTCCCTGTACCAGCCGGCCCGCTCTTCCAGCCGGCCCAGCTCCGACCGGCACTCGGCCAGGGTGTGGTTGCGGTAGGTGCGGCCGGGATAGCCCATGACGAAGGTGGCGTCCCCTTCCCTGAGGCCGGCGATGGACAGCTTGAGGAAGGACTTGGGCTGATAGGGGACGTTCTCGGCGGCGTAGGGCGCGCCCACGTTGTCCGGCGAAACGTAGGCCCGCAGCAGGGAAAAATCGCCCGTGTGGCGGGGCCACATCCAGTTGTCCACGTCACCGCCGAAATTGCCGATGGCCTGAGGCGGGGCGTAGACCAGGCGCACGTCCCGCAGCCGCTTGAAGCGGAACAGGTAGTAAGCGTTGCCGCTGTACATGCCCTGCACGCGGCAGCGGATGTCCGGGCCCTCTTTTTCGGCGGCGGCGACGATCTCCTTCTTCGCCCGATCGATGGCCTTGTACCGCTCCAGGGGGGGCATCCCGGGAGTCAGGCCGGCCAACACCTGGTCCGTAACATCCTCGTAGCCCAGCAGCACATCGGCCACGTAGCCCTCGGCCGGGATCTCCGCCGCCACGGTCGTCGCGTGAAAGCCGGCGGTGATATAGTCGTGCTCGGGCGTCGCGGCCCGCTGGATGGCGCCGAAGGCCACGTGGTGATTGGTCAGGATCAGCCCCCTGGCGCTGACGAACTCGCCCGTGCCGCCGCCCAGGTAGACCACGGCGCTCATCAGGCCGGCACCGTCGGGGCGGTACAGATCGTTAAGCCCGACCTCCAACCCCAGGTCGGCCACGCCCAGTTCCTGAATCTGATGGGGCAGCCACATGCCGTCGTCGGCCACCGCCGGTGCCGCCAGGATCAGCAGAATCGCCATCATGAGCCCAAACCGGTATTTCATGCCCAACTCCTTTGCCACGGCTGATGCGTACGCTTTCCAACGTCCAAACAAAACAGATATAGCACGAAGGGACGGAGACTGTCAATTTCCGCGTCGACGGGACCGATTCCCGCCCCCGGCGAGGCACCGCCGGCCCCGTTTCATCCCGGCTGAAATATTCAGGTCCCCGATCAAACAGGGAAGCCGACAACCAACCCCGTTCCCGTCGGGCAGCCCTCCGAAAAAGTCTTGCATGGACTCCCCCGACAGCTATACTGGTGGAAACCATCATGATCGACAGCAACGATTCCGAGGTAGAACCATGATTGTAATGGAAAATCTGCGCAAAACGTACGGCCCCATTGTCGCCGTGGACGACTTCAGCCTGGAAATCCGCCGCGGCGAGGTGTTCGGCTTGCTGGGCCCCAACGGCGCCGGCAAAACAACCCTCGTTCACCTGGCGGTGGGCCTTCTCGAACCGGATCACGGCCGGGTGGAGATCCACGGTTTGGGGCCGCCCACCGATCCGGCGGTGCGGGCGCGCATCGGCGTGGCGCCGCAGGCGCTGGCCCTGTACGAGGATCTCACCGGTGAGGAAAACCTGGCCTTTTTCGGCAACATCCAGGGCCTGTTCGGTCGCGACCTGCCGCCGCGTGTGGGCTGGAGCCTGGACTTCGTCGGCCTCAACGACCGGCGCCGGGACAAGGTCAAGACCTACTCCGGCGGCATGAAGCGGCGCCTCAACCTGGCCGTGGCCCTGGTTCACGATCCGGAGATCATCCTGCTGGACGAGCCGACGGTGGGCGTGGATCCCCAGTCGCGCAACGCCATCTTCGAGCGGATCGAGGCTCTCCGCGTCGAGGGCCGGACCATCATCTACACCACCCACTACATGGAGGAGGCCCAGCGACTGTGCGATCGAGTGGGCATCATGGACCACGGCCGGCTGCTGGCCATGGACTCGGTCAAGGGCCTGCTGGCGGCCCACGGCGGCCATAGCGTCGTGGTGGCCGAGACGGCCGGTGTCGAAATCCGGCTGGATACGGACGATCCCCTGGCCGAACTGACGCGCCTGCAGCGGGAGCACGAGCTCCTCCGCTTTACCGTGGAAAGCCCCAATCTGGAAGGCGTCTTCCTGAATCTTACCGGCCGCCGCCTGAGGGACTGATCATGAAACAAATACTTGCCTTGGCCATCAAGGATCTCCGCCTGTTGCTCCGCGACAAGGCGGGATTTTTCTTCACATTTTTCTTTCCCCTGCTCATCGCCGTCTTTTTCGGCACCATCTTTTCCGGCAGCGGCGGAGGGGACGGCGGCATCTCCATCCTGGTGGTGGATGAGGACCAAACCGAGGAGTCGCAGGCCTTCATCCAGACGTTGACCGAAGCGGATGAACTGACCGTCCGCCCCGTGGCCCGGGCCGAGGCCGAGGACATGGTCCGCCGCGGACAAGCCGTCGCCTATGTAATGATCACCGAAGGCTTCGGCGAGGCGCGGCAGCACGTCTTCTGGGGCGAACCACCCCGCATCGAGCTGGGCGTGGATCCGGCCCGCCGGGCCGAAGCCGGCATGTTGCAGGGCATCCTGACCAAATATGCCGTGCAGGGCTTCCAGCGAACCTTCACCGACCGGTCGCGCATGCAGGGCAGCGTCCGCGATGCTTTGTCCGCCGTCGAGACGGCGCCCGACATGGGCGGCGAGCAGCGCCACAACCTGCGGCGCTTTCTGGGCGAACTGGATATTTTCCTGGAAAACACCCCGGCGGCGGATCCAGGCGGGGAAGACCGGGGATTCCAGGGCTTCGAACCGCTGCGCATCGAGAAGAAGGATGTGGTGGTCCAGCGGGTGGGCCCAACCAATTCCTTTGCTGTCTCCTTTCCCCAGGGCATGATCTGGGGGATCCTGGGGTGTGCCGCCGCCTTCGGCATTTCCCTGGTGACGGAACGCCGGCGCGGCACCCTGGTGCGACTGCGCATGGCCCCCCTGAGCCGCTTCCAGATCCTGGCCGGCAAGGCCGGCGCCTGTTTTCTCACCACCGTCGGTCTGTCCGTCGGCCTGTTCATGATCGGTTGTCTCGTCTTCGGTGTGGCGCCGCACTCCTACTTCCTGCTGGGACTGGCCATCGTTTCGTCGTGCCTGGCCTTCGTGGGCATCATGATGTTGCTGTCGGTGCTGGGCAAGACGGAACAGTCGGCCGCCGGTATCGGCTGGGCCGTCCTGCTGGTCATGGCCATGCTGGGCGGCGGCATGATCCCGCTGTTCATCATGCCGGCCTGGATGCGAACCGTCAGCCACGTCAGCCCCATCAAGTGGTCCATGCTGGCCCTGGAGGGTGCCATCTGGCGGCAGTTCTCCTTGGCGGAAATGCTGCTGCCGTGCGGCATCCTGGTCCTGGTGGGGGTGGTGCTGTTTGCCGTGGGGGTGCGGTTGTTCCGCTGGTCGGTGGCCGGCTGAGGGGACACATCCATTCACCGGACAGAAGCACCGACAATGCGGACGCCGGACTCAGCGCTTGCTCGCCCGCACGGACAGGCTGGTCACATAATCGGCCAGGCTGTCCCCGGCCGGCAGGTGGGCAGCGATCCTGGCGAACAGCGGATCCCGCCATTCCTTCATGGCGGCCACATAGTCGTCTTTCGATTCCAGACGGACATCCGCGAAGCCCGCCGCCCGGACCATCCGTTCCGTCTCTTTCACCAGGATCGCACCGGCGATGCAGCCCGTCAAAGCCTCGGTCATTTCCACGACGGCCGGCGGCAGCGGCTGCCGCAGGGCCAGATCGGAAACGGCCACCCGGCCGCCCGGTTTGAGAACCCGGTACATTTCGCGCCAGACCGGCTCCTTGTCCGGCGACAGGTTGATGACGCAGTTGGAAATGATCACATCCACCGATTGGTCGGCCAGCGGCAGATGTTCGATCTCACCCTGGCGGAATTCCACATTGTCCAGGCCGGTGTCCGCCCGGTACACGTCCAGGTTGCGGCGCGCTTTGTCCAGCATCTCCGGTGTCATGTCCACGCCGATGACCCGACCGGCGGCGCCCACTTTCCGCCCGGCCTGGAAGACGTCGAATCCGGCGCCCGAGCCGAGGTCGACCACCGTTTCGCCCGGTCTCAGCCCGGCCAGGGCCACGGCGTTGCCGCACGACAGTCCCAGATTGGCCCCGGCCGGTATACCGGCCAGCTCCTCAGCGGTGTAGCCGACGGAGCGGGCCACGTCATGGGCGCTGGCCGCGGTCCCGCCGCAACAGGCGGTGGATGTACAGCAGGAGCCTCCGTTTGAAGCGATCCGGCCGTAGCCCTCACGCACCACGGATCGGATGTTTTCTTTCTTGTCCATATGATACCTCCCTGGTTGACCGTCAACGACCGCTGCCCGCGACGAAGGTGTAGATCTCAGACCCTGGCCGGATCATGGGACCGGCCCGCCGGCGACCGGACGTTACCTTCCGCGTCAGGCGCTCCCGGCGCCGCCCGATTCCACCCAGCGGGTCAAGGTTTCACGAATCTCATCACGGATCCGCTGCGCTTTGACCAGCTTTTCTTCGGCCGTACCTGTCACCCGGGCCGGATCCTCGAAGCCCCAGTGGAGGCGCGACACGATGCCCGGGAAGATGGGGCAGCGCTCGGCGTTGGATTCGTCGCAGACGGTGATGACGGCGTGGTAGATCTCGCCGGCTTTGAACTTGTCGAAAACACTCTTGGTCTCGTTGCCGGAAATGTCAATTCCTTCTTCCCGCATAACCTGGACGGCCAGGGGATTCAACTCGCCCGGTTCCAGACCGGCGCTGTGCCCCTCGAATGTATCGCCGTACAGGTGATTGAGCCATGCTTCGGCCATCTGGCTGCGGGCGCTGTTCTGGACGCAGACAAACAGGACTTTCTTCTTTCTCATTTCTTCTCCTCTCCTGCCATTTGGAATTCTCTCATCGACGTGATCATAGCGGTGAATGGTTAGGATTTGATGAAAACTCAACTCACCTCGGACGTTTCGGAGCGGCAATGGCAGCCGGCAGCCTGAATCTCGCCGGTTTCGGCGGGAAAATACTTCCGTTTCAGGCGCAGCGCCACGTTCACCAGGCCGATGAGTACCGGCACTTCCACCAGCGGCCCGATAACAGCGGCGAAGGCGGCCCCGTGGCCGATGCCGAAGGTGGCGACGGCCACGGCGATGGCCAGCTCGAAGTTGTTGGAGGCGGCCGTGAAGGAAAGGGTGGCCGTCTGAGCGTAGGTGGCACCCGCTTTCAGGCTGAGAAAGAAGGACACGAGGAACATCAGCACGAAATAGATGAGCAGCGGCACGGCGATACGCACCACATCCAGGGGCAGCTGGACGATGGTCTCCCCCTTCAGCGAAAACATCACCACAATGGTGAACAGCAGGGCGATAAGGGTGATAGGGCTGATGCGGGGGATGAAGTGGTCGTGGTACCACTCCTTGTCCTTCAGGCGGATCAGGCTGAAGCGGGTGATGATCCCGGCCATAAACGGTATCCCCAGGTAGATGAAAACGCTGCGGGCGATCTCGCCGATGGTGATGTCCACCGCCACACCTTCCAGCCCGAACCATGGGGGCAGAACGGTGATGAAGAGCCAGGCGAAAACCGAATAGAAGAGCACCTGGAAGATGGAATTGAAGGCCACCAGGCCGGCACAGTATTCCGTATCGCCGGCGGCCAGCTCGTTCCAGACGATGACCATGGCGATACAGCGGGCCAGGCCGATGAGGATCAGGCCCACCATGTACTCGGGCATGTCGGCCAGGAAAAGGACGGCCAGCAAAAACATGAGGATGGGGCCGATGACCCAGTTCTGGACCAGGGACAGGGCCAGCACCCGCGTATTGCGGAACACTTCGCCCAATTCCTCATAGCGGACCTTGGCCAGCGGGGGATACATCATCAGGATGAGGCCGACGGCGATGGGCACCGACGTGGTGCCCACGTTGAAGCGGTTCAAAAAGGGGACGATCCCCGGAAACAGGTACCCACCGGCCACGCCACTCAGCATGGCCACAAAAATCCAGAGGGTGAGATACCGGTCCAGAAAGCTCAATCGGCCGGCAGGGGCGGCAGTATCCGTCATCACAGTTTCTCCTCAATGGTATTTAATTCGGTCGGCTCTCAGCCGCAGGACGGTGTGGGGCAGGCCTTCTGCCGTCGCCACGCCTGGAGGCGCTCATCCAATTCTTGCCGTTCCGGCGAGTCCAGCGTTTGGTCCAGCGCCGCCCGCAAGGCTTCCCGGTGCCGGTTGAAATCGTCGGCCAGGCGGTAGTAGACCCACACGCCTTCGCGGCGGTCGGCCAGTATCCCGGCATTGAGCAGGTAGCGCAGATGGCGCGACGCCTTGGACTGGGTGACCGCCAGCACGTTTTCGAAATCGCAGACGCACAATTCGCCATGGCGCAGGATCATCGCCAGCATGGCCAGTCGGGTCTCGTCGGCCAGGGCTTTGAATATCCGGGCCAGATCTTTCATACAGCCTCCAATACACTCTTATAACCGTTTATGCGGTTATAAGCAAGTTTTTTTTATTTCGTCCCGCTTTTTTTGCCTCGGAACTCATACCTCACCTGCCGTCGGCAGTGACGTCGAAAAGAGTTGCAATGGAGACGGTATACCGGCTAGCATGAGCGGGTGAAATCGACCTGACTGCTGTGCACTTCTGAAGGAAGGGCCGGATGCTGAAAAACCCTGTCTGGAAAACGGCCGTCCGGCGGCTGTCTCATCCCGCCGCCGGCGACGGCAAGCTGGGCGCGTTTCTGGGGGTGTTCACCCCCTCCGTTCTGACGATCCTCGGGGTAATCCTGTTCCTGCGCATCGGCTGGATGGTGGGCAACACCGGACTCTTCCCCGCCCTGCTTATCGTAGCCATCGCCAACGCCATCACTCTGGCTACCGCCCTGTCAGTATCGGCCGTGGCCACCAACATGTTCGTCGGTGCCGGCGGCGCGTATTACATTCTTTCCCGCAGCCTCGGGCTGGAGATCGGCGGCGCCATCGGCATCCCCCTCTTTTTGGCCCAGACGTTTTCGGTGACCCTCTATGCCTTCGGTTTCGCCGAAAGCCTGCAATTTGTCTGGCCCGAAGCACCCATCCAGCCTATTGCCGCCGTCACCGTACTGCTGGTGTCCCTGATTTCCGGCCGCAGTGCCAACCTGGCCCTGCGGCTGCAGATCCCCATCCTTATCCTGCTCGTGCTGGCCCTGGGTTCGTTGTTCGTCGGTGTCTTCGGAGCTCCCGAATTCCAGGCCGGCCTGTGGCGCGGTGTGGAGAATGCCCCTTCCTTCTGGGTGGTATTCGCCGTGTTCTTTCCAGCCGTCACCGGCATCATGGCCGGTGTCAGCCTGTCGGGCGACCTCAAGAATCCCACCCGCAGCATCCCGCGGGGCACCCTCGCCGCCGTGCTGGTGGGCTTTGCCATCTACCTGGCGGTGCCCGTCGTGCTGGCGATGGGCGCCGACAACCAGACCCTGGTCAAAGACCCGCTGATCTGGATGACCGTCTCGGCGTTGCCGCTCCTGGTGATGCCCGGCCTGTGGGGGGCCATCCTGTCATCGGCGGTGGGCAGCATGCTGGGCGCGCCCCGCACCCTGGAAGCCCTGGTGGAGGACGACGTCATGCCCCAGGTGCTGCAGACAAAGAAGGAACGGAACGGACCGGGCCGGGCCCATATCATCTCTACCCTGGCCGCCCTGGTGGGCGTGGGGTTGGGCGACCTCAACGCCGTGGCTCCGGTGCTAACCATGTTTTTCCTGACCACCTACGGCATGATCAACCTGGTGGCCGGCCTGGAGCGGCTGAGCGGCGCCCCGTCCTTCCGGCCTATGGTCCGCATTCCTGCCTGGGTATCCCTGTTCGGCGCCGTCGGTTGCTTCTGGGTGATGTTTCTCATCAACAGCCTGGCCTGCATCATTGCCATTATCGCGGAAATCCTGATCTATCTTTTGCTGCGACGTCGCTCCCTGACGGCCGCCTGGGGTGATCTGCGTTTCGGCGTGCTCATGTCCCTGGCCCGCTCCACCTTACTGCAACTGCGCAATCTGCCCGTGGCGCCGCGCAACTGGCGGCCCCACATCCTGGTCTTTGCCGGCGACATCGAAC